>CAIQUL010000206.1 GCA_903874975.1 uncultured Chthoniobacter sp.
GCGGAGCGCTCCAAAGTAGCTTGGACTTCAGTCCAAAGTGCCCGCCCTTTTGGACTGAAGTCCGAGCTGCTTTCCTTCAATCCCCCTTGGAACCCGCGCGGGGTTTTGCCTAGTCTCCCGCGCACATGTCCGGCCCCCGCATTTTCCTCCGCGTTTTTTTGGCGCTCGTGCTGCTTGGCGCGGTGCGGGGGGAGGCGCTGGAGGTCAGGCAGGTGCTGTGGGGTTTCGATGGCCGCGTGGTGCCGGGGCGGTTCAATCATGTGTCCATGCTGGTCGCAAATCCTGGCAACGGGACGTTTGACGGGCCGATGACTTTCGCAGCGACGCTCGGTTTTGGCGGGACGCGTGGGGCGGCGTATGTGCAGCCGGTTTTCGTCGGGCCGCAAGGAACCCGCTGGGTGCAGTTCGACGTTTTCATCGGCTCGGGGTCGGAGGAGTTTTCGCTCATCTGGGGGCCGGGCGCGAAGGAGCGCGCAACTTTCGACCGCCAGCTCCCGACCGGGCCGCCGGCCTGCGTGTGGCTGGTGGATGCGGGCGACACCTTCGCCCGCCCCGGCGCGTTCAAGGCGTTTCCCGATCAGCTTTTCCCCACGACCGTCGCCGCGACCGACGCCCTCGACGCGGTGATCCTCGACTACGTGCCGCGCTGGGAACCGGCGCGGCGCGACGCTTTTCTCGACTGGCTGCGCCGCGGCGGCACCGTGCATCTCGTCCACGGCGCGGGCGGCGCGCTGCCCGTCTTCACCGACGCGCTCGCGGTGCTGAATGGCGACGGCGAAACCACGCGCGTGGGCGCGGGGCAGGTCGTGCGGCATCGCATGGCGCGCGCGGAACTGCGGCCCGAGACGCTGACCGCGCGGGGCTTTCCGCCGCGCGAGGTGCAGAAGCCGCAGGACGCGGTGATCCACAATTTCGAGGACACGCTCTACCAGCGGCTCTCCTCGCTCACGCGGCCCAAGGTGAAATGGTGGCTGCTGAACGTCCTCACCTTTCTCTACATCGCGGTCATCGGTCCCGTGGCCTGGCGCACCGCGCGGCGCATGGATTACCGCTGGGCGATCGGCGGATTCCTCGGCGTGGTCGCGGCGTTCGGGCTGGCCTTTGGCATCGTCGGGCGGCGCGGCTATGGCGAAAGCCAGACGGTGCATTCGCTGTCCATCGCGCGCTCGCTCGGCGGCGGGCGCTGGGACGTGACGCAATGGCTGAGCGCCTTCGCCACGAGCAGCGGCCAGTATACGCTGACCCACACGGCGGAAGCGAATCTCTACGCCACCGCGTCCTCCGACGAGTCCGCGCGTGGGCAGATTCTCAATGGCAAAGGCGGCCGCTTTCTCGCCGACATCCCGCTCTATTCGTCGCGCTCGTTCACCCATCGCGGCGTGATGCAGGGGGATGATCTGGGGGTGGTGGTGGAGAAGTGGGGCGATGGTCCGGTCGATACCGATCCGGCGGCCGGTCCGCGGCCAACCCGGAAGCTGAGATTCAAGCCGGGGCCGCAATTCCCCAAGGACGCCCTCAGCGTTGCGGCGGTCAAAGGCGATCGCATTTACACCCTCAAACAACTCGCCGGCGGATGGGAAACGACCGACTCCGGCGAAATTCTTTCGGCTGCCTTCGGTCGCGAAAAACTCCAGCAACTCAGTTACGGCTTCAACAACTCCGGCAGCGACGACACGACCACGCCGGCCGGCCGATTGCCCCAAGCCATCCCGCTCCTCCAAGCTCGCGCCCTCGGCTCCCACGCGATCAGCACGCAGTTCTCCGAACGCCCACTCGCCGCCAACCAACTCCGACTCCTCGTCGCCGCGCCCGCACCCGCCGGCTTTCACATGCAGGGCCAGGGCTTCGGGCACGAAAACGGCGTGGTGCTTTACGTGCAGGACATCTTCCAGCCATGAGCGCGCCGTTCGCAGATCCCGCGGCCCCAACGACCCGTCATTTCTCCCCCCACCGGTCCCCGCCGGGAGTTGAATGTCCTTCGACTGCGCTCCCCAAAGCCTTCGCTCCGCTCAGGATGACAGAGCTTTTTTCCACCCGCCCCATCTGACCCACCACCCACTCGCATGGACTCCGAAAACGTCATCGACATCCAAAACCTCTCGCACCGCTACAAGACGCACCAGGCGCTGAGCGGCGTGAGCTTCACCGTGCAGCGGCAGTCCATCCACGGGTTCGTCGGCCCGAACGGCGCGGGCAAAACCACCACGCTGAAAATCCTCGCCACGCTGCTCAAGCCGCAGGGTTCCGCGCTCGCGCAGCCAAGCGACGCGCGCTGCACCAGCGTGCAGGTCTTCGGCCAGCACATCGTCACGCAGTGCAATAACGTCCGCCGCCGCATGGGCTTCATGCCGGATCACTTCTCGATGTACCGGCAGATGAGCGTCTTTGAGTATCTCGACTTCTTCGGCGCGGCCTACGGGCTCGGCCAGGCGCAGCGGGACAAAATCATCGGCGACGTGCTCACGCTCACCGACATGGCCGGGCGGCGCGACGACCTGATCAGCGGCCTCTCGCGCGGCATGCAGCAGCGCGTTTCGCTCGCCCGCGTGCTCGTTCACGACCCCGATCTGCTGCTGCTCGACGAACCGGCCAGCGGGCTCGATCCGCGCGCGCGCATCGAGCTGATGGAGATCCTCGAGGAGCTGCGGCGGCTGGGCAAAACCATCTTCATCAGCTCGCACATCCTCAGCGAACTCGCGACGCTTTGCGACCACGTGACCATCCTCGACCGCGGCACGGTGAAATACACGGGCAGCATGCGCGGCCTCATCGCCACGAGCGACGGCACCACCGCCACCTACCAGCTCACCCTCGCCGCCGAGCACCCGCCGACCAGCGCCGCGCTCGCCCAGCTCCCCGGCATGCAAAGCGTGACCCCGCCGCTGCCCAACGAAGCGCGCTACACCCTGACCTTCGACCGCGCGCAGCTCCCGCTGAACACCATCCTGCAAACCGTGCTCGCGGCCGGCGGACCGATCGTGAGTTTCGCCGAGGACGTGAAGCACCTGAACCAAGCCTTCATGGACCTGACCGAACCCGGCGTCGGCGGCTAAGGAAAGGATGAAGGCGGAAGGATGAAGGATGAAATCCGCAAGCTGACATCCCTGCCGCCAGCCATTTTCCGTCTTCATCCCTCATCCTTCATCCTTTCCCCATGACCTCCCCGCTCCTCGCCCTTTTCGCCCGTTCGCTGCGGGAAGACACGCGTCTGAAGCTGACCTACTTCGCGCGCAGCGGCTTGGTCACGGTCATCCTCATTTTCATGCTCATGGTGGATTCATCGGGCGGCATGGGGACCGGGCAGGGGTTGGGTTTTTTTGGCACGGTCATCTACGTCGATCTCGTTTTCATCCTGCTCGCGGGCTGCGGCTACTTCGCGTCGGCGATCACGGAGGAAAAGGAGGAGATGACCCTCGGGCTGCTGCGGATGACGAACCTGAACCCGCTCTCGATCCTACTCGGCAAATCCACCAGCCGGCTGTGCGGCGCGCTGCTCCTGCTCGTGGCGCAGTTGCCCTTCACGATGCTCGCCGTCACGCTCGGCGGCATCTCGCTCGGGCAGATCGCCGCGGCGTATTGCACGCTCGGGGCGTTCCTCATTTTCCTCGCGAACCTCGCCCTGCTGGCCTCGGTGCTTTGCCAGCGCAGCGCCGGAGCCGCTGCGCTGACCATCGGCGCGCTGCTGCTCTTTTTTGCCGTCGTCCCTTTGCTGAACTGGATCGCGCACCTGCCCGCGCAGTTCGGCCTCATCACCGAAGACGCCGCGTGGGTCGTCGCGCTGGAGCAAGTCGCGGAATTCGCTTGGAAAGCGTCGCCTTTCACCCGGATCAGCGAAGTGCTCGCGACCGGCTTCAATGACCGCGCCTTCGGCTGGCAGGCGGCTTCCAATCTCGCGCTCGGGGCGGGTTGCTTCCTGCTCGCGTGGCTGGGCTTCGACCGCTTCTGCGAAGAGCGACCGGAGGGCGACCCGCGCCGCGGAGTCGGGCGGCGGCGCTTTCTGCGCAGCCTGCGCGCGGGCCGCGTGTGGCAGCGGGCGCTGGCGTGGAAGGATTTCTACTTTCTCACCGGCGGCAAGGTCTGGGTGCTCGGGAAGTTTCTCATCTACGGCCTGCCGCTCGTGGTCATGGCCTGCTGGCCGGAGCGCTTGGGCGGCCCACCGAGGCTGGAGGCGTTCGGATTCATGACGATGGTGATCGCCTGGTGGGTGCTGACCTTTGAACTGGCCTTCATCGCGGCGAGCATTTTCAAAACCGAAAGGCAGGGCCAGACGCTCTCCACCCTCGCCGTGCTCCCGATGTCCCTGCGCCGCATCGCGTGGCAAAAACTCACCGGCACCCTGCCCACGCTGATCCCCGCTGCAAGCTACTTCCTCATCGGTGCGCTCTGCGCCTCCAAGACGATCCTGGAGGCACTCAAGCATTTTCCAGCCGAGAAAGAAGGCTTCTCCATCCTCCTAGGATTCGCCTACGCCGGCGGGCAATGCGTCGTCTTCCTCTACCTCACGGCCAATCTCTCTCTCCGTCTCAAACGCGGCGCGCTGCCCCTGGCCCTCGGCATCCAGTTCCTCGTGCAGATGTTCGTGCCCGCAATGTTCATGGCCATGGCTTCCGCCGAGGGTGGGCTGGTTCTGGCCGTATTCGCCACGGTCGTCGCCATCGGCTTCCTCCATCACAATACCTTCGGCCGCCTCGAAGCGCTCGCCGCGGAGGAGTGATTCGCCGGCGAAACGCACTGCCGCGTTTGCCGCCCGCGAAGCCTGATTTTCCTTGAGTCGGCGGGCCTTTCCGCAGACACACGGCGGCCTATGCCTGACACCGTTTCCTTTCAATCAGTCATCGACAAATCGGTCTCCGGTCTTTGGACCCTCGTCCAAAATCACCTGAAGTTCAGCCTCGCGCGGGACGCGCAGACGGCTTCGAAACGCGACTGGTGGCTGGCCACTTCCAAGGCCGTCCAGAGCGTCATCATCGAGCGCATGATCGCCACGCAGGGCGTGCATCACCGCGAGAATGCCAAGCGCGTATACTATATGTCGCTGGAGTTTTTGATGGGCCGGCTTTTTTCCAACAGTCTCTACAGCGCGGGCATTTTTGAGGAAATGGAGGCGGCGCTCAAAGAGCTGGGTTTCGATGTGGAAACGCTGCGCCTCGAGGAATACGACATGGCGCTGGGCAATGGCGGTCTCGGGCGGCTCGCCGCGTGTTTCCTCGACTCGCTGGCCACGCTCGATCTCCCGGCGATCGGCTACGGCATCCATTACCAGTACGGCCTTTTCAAACAGGAGTTTCTCAACGGCCACCAGGTGGAGCTGCCCGACGAGTGGATGAAATTTGGCACGCCGTGGGAAATCGTCCGGCCCGAGCACACCACCGAGATCGAACTTTACGGCCACGTGGAGAATGTCTTCGACGACCGCGGCAGCTACCTCCCGCGCTGGACGGGCACCAAGAAGCTCGTGGGCATTCCCTACGACATCCCGATTCCCGGTTACGGGACGAACACCGTGAACTACCTCCGCCTCTGGGAGTGCAAGGCGAGCGCGGAATTCGATTTCGAGGCTTTCAACCGCGGCGGTTACGCGGAGGCCGTCCACGACAAAACGCAGAGCGAGACGATCTCGAAGGTCCTTTACCCGAATGACCGGAGCGACGCCGGCAAGGAGTTGCGCCTCGTGCAGCAATACTTCCTGGTCGCCTGCTCGCTGCACGACATCTTCCGCCGCTTTCGCAAGGACAACGGCGAATCGTGGGTGGACTTTCCGGAGAAGGTCGTCATTCAGCTCAACGACACGCACCCCGCCGTGGCCATCGTGGAGCTGATGCGGATTTTTCACGATACCCACAAGATGCCGTGGGAGACCGCGTGGAGCATCGTCTCGCGGACCTTTGCCTACACGAACCACACGCTCCTGCCCGAGGCGCTCGAGCGGTGGAGCGTGCCGCTTTTCCAGAAAGTGCTCCCGCGCCACCTCCAGATCATCCTCGAAATCAACAAGCGCTTTCTCGAGCAGGTCGAGGCTGCGTATCCAGGCGACTCCGGAAAAAAGCGGGCCATGTCCATCATCGAGGAGGGCCACGTCCAGCACGTCCGCATGGCGAATCTCAGCGTCGTCGGCTGCTTCTCCGTCAATGGCGTCGCCGCCATCCACACCCGGCTCGTAAAGAGCGATCTGTTTCCCGCGTTCGACGCCTTCTTTCCCGGCAAATTTAACAACAAGACCAACGGCATCACCCCGCGCCGCTGGCTGCTCGCGTGCAATCCCGGGCTGAGCCACCTCATTACGAAAAAGATCGGCGACGGCTGGCAGCGCGACCTCGACAAACTGCGCGGACTCGAAGCCTTCGCCGCGGACCCGCAGTTCCAGCACGACTTCATGGCCGTGAAGCACGCGAACAAGGTCGGCCTCGCGAAGCTCATCAAACAATACTGCGACGTCACCGTGAACCCGGCCGCGCTCTTCGACGTGCAGATCAAGCGCCTCCACGAATACAAGCGCCAGCATCTCAACCTGCTCCACATCCTCGCGCTCTACCGCCGGCTCCTGCAAAATCCCGACCTCGACGTGACCCCGCGCGTCTTCGTTTTCGCGGCGAAAGCCGCGCCGGGCTACGACCTAGCGAAGTGCATCATCAAGGCGATCAACTCCGTGGCCGCGGTCATCAACGCCGACTCGCGGGTGAATGAAAAGCTCAAGGTCGTCTTCCTGCCAAACTACCGCGTGAGCCTCGCGCAGCGCATCGTCCCGGCGGCCGATCTTTCCGAGCAGATCTCGACTGCGGGCAAAGAGGCCAGCGGCACCGGCAACATGAAGCTTTCCCTCAACGGCGCGCTCACCATCGGCACGCTCGACGGCGCCAACGTCGAGATCCGCGAGGAAGTCGGCGACGAGAACATTTTCATCTTCGGCCTCACCGTGGAGGAAGTCGCCGCGCTCGTGAAGAAGCACTACAAGCCGCACGAGTTTTACGACGCCGACGAGGAACTCCGCGCCTGCGTCGATTGGGTGGGCAGCAACTATTTCACGCCCGACGAGCCCGGCTGCCTGAACCTGCTGCGCGACAATTTACTGCACCACGATCCCTTCCTCTGCCTCGCCGACTTCCGCGCCTATAGCGACGCGCAGCTCAAGGTCGATGCGGCCTTCAAGGACCGCGCCGGCTGGGCGAAAATGGCGATCCTCAACACCGCGCGGATGGGCAAATTCTCCAGCGACCGCACCATCGCGGAATACGCGCAGGAAATTTGGAAGCTCAAGCCCGTGCCGGTCTAAGAACCGCCACGGAGGAGATCAGACTGGCAGCCAAGCGAGCACGCGCTGGATCTCCTCGTCCCAGCAGCGCCAGTCGTGCGCGCCGGGGCTTTCGCGGTAGGTCGCGTCGATCTGGAGTTGGTCGAGGTGCGCGTGAAAAGCGCGGCTTTCGCCGAGCAGCGCGTCTTCCGTGCCGCACGCCACGTAGAGCGCGGGGCGCGGGGCGGGGCTGGCGGCGAGTTTTTCGGCGAGGAAAAAGAGATCGGCAGCGGTGCCAGCGCCGCGCAGTTCCGGGCCGAAGATGCCGGTGTATTCGGCACGGTTCATCAGCGCGCCCTCGCGTCCGGCCTCGCGCAACCGGCGGGCGAGATCGAGCGCGCCCGAGAGGCTCGCGGCGGCGGCGAAACGCTCCGGACATGCCAGCCCCAGCCGCAGCGCGCCGTAGCCGCCCATCGAAAGTCCCGCCGCGAACCGCTGCTCGCGCGCGGTGGCCAGCGGGAAAAACTGCTCGCACAGCGCGGGCAATTCCTCGCTCACGAAGGTCCAGTATTTCGCCCCGCCCGCCGTGTCCTGGTAAAAACTGCGCCCGACCGCCGGCATGACGACCGCGAGGTTTCGCTCCGCCGCGTAACGCTCGATCGAAGTGCGCCGCATCCAGATCGTATGGTCGTCGGAAAGCCCGTGGAGCAGGTAGAGCGTGGGATATTTCTCCCGCCGCGCGCCGCCCACCGATCCGATCTGCCGCAAGGTGGGCTGCGGGATCAGCACATGCGCCGCGCAGGTCAGGCCGAGGGTTTCGGAGAAAAAGTGAAAGTCGAGGAAGGCCATGGAAGAAACGGAGTGTGAAGAGTGGAAGCTGGAAAGTCGCTCCACCGAAAGCTCCTTCCGTCCATCGGACGAAATTCCATGACCAAAAAATCCTGCAATTCCCCGAGCTTTGCCTCCGCCACTAAAAAATGCGCGGCCCGGACCGATTGCCAATTCTCTTTGCCGTCCCGCACCCTGCGCGCATAATTGCCGCCTGTCCGTCAGCGCCCGTAGCTCAGTTGGATAGAGCATCGGATTTCTAATCCGGCGGTCGTGGGTTCGAATCCCGCCGGGCGCGCTGGGACGGGCTGGACGGTGGCTGGAGGTAGCCGGGGATTTAGGCTGGCGAAAAAAGCTGCTCAGCGGCGCGACTTGCCGCTTCCATCGCCGGGCGGCGCGTAAGACCAAATGCTCTCATGTGGCCGCGATTCCTCTTTCTCTTTTTTCTGGGCCTTTTCGGAGTGGTGGCGGTTGCAGCGGAAATTTCCAGCCGTCAAAAGCACGCGCGGTGACGGGGAGTTCGGTGGTGATTTCATGGGTGACGGATGTGGAAACGGGCACGCGGGTCAACTGCGGACTCGCGCCGGAGCAACTGACGGAGAGGGCGGAGAGCGGAGTAGGCGCGGCGCATGCAGCGGTGCTGACGGAATTAAAGCCGGGGACGAAGTATTTCTTCGCGGTGGGCACGGCGCGGAAGAAATTCGCGACAGGGGAATTCACGACTTCGGGCTCGCCGCTGAAGGTCGCGTCTCCGGTGTCATCCTCGCCGGCCGCAACGGTTCCGGCGGCCAAGCCGAAGCCGGCCGCCGCGAGCATTTTTGCGCCGAAGCAGGAAGCGCCGTCCACGTGGGAAACGTGGGGCAATGTGGCTTCACTGGCCGATCACTTTGCGCGGCACGGGGGCGATTTTCAGGCGAAGGACGCGGACGATTACGCGCGGATGGCGTGGCGCTTTGGGCAGCAGGCAAAGCAGGGTGGCTGGCAGGTGAAGGTGGACGAGGACGGGACGCGGCGGGTTTACGACCCGAAGAGTGGGGCGTTTGCGGCTTACAATGCCAACGGCACCACGAAGAAGTATTTCAAACCGAATAGCCGCGACTATTTCGCCCGTCAGCCTGGTCGGTTGCTGAATGCTCACACGCCCGAAAGCCTATGCAACACATCTGCCCGGCCTGCCGCTGGCCACAATTGGAAGAAGCCCCGCGCGCGAAATCTGGCGGAGGTTCGTATGAAATCTGCCCCTCGTGCGGTTTCCAACCGGGGGTCTCGGACGACGACGGGGTGACACCAGCGACCTGGCGGAAGGTATGAATCAAGCGCGGCATGCCGTGGCCGAGCGTCGGGCGACCTGTGCCGGCGGGATGGAATCCCGCGGTGCAGATGAAGAAGCGAACGCCGAAAAAGTGATTCCGGTGGAGGAGGAAAAACGGCTCTTCGACATGGTGGGAGGCGCGCGGAAAATAGGCGCAATTTCTTTTTGACACCCCAAGGGCACTTGCTACTTTGCCTGCTCGCTTGCCGGAAAATTGCGGAGAGAGAGCCTGACCAAACACGAGGGGAAACCCCAGGTGCGAGTCGGGCTTTTTCGCCCTCTGGACCAGCGGGCGGCCGGCGCTTTTATGTTCCGCATTTAACCGTGCTGGATGCAGTGCCTGCGTAGCTCAGTTGGTAGAGCACGTCCTTGGTAAGGACGAGGTCACCGGTTCGATCCCGGTCGCAGGCTCAGCCAGCCGACATTTTGAAGTAAACCAACAACAACCAGCCCAACTAAAACAACACCGCTCTTATGGCCAAGGCTCAATTCGAACGCAACAAACCCCATGTGAACATCGGCACGATCGGCCACGTCGATCACGGCAAGACCACGCTCACTGCGGCAATCACCACCATTCTCTCCAAGAAGGGCTTCGCTGAAGCCAAGGGCTACGCGGACATTGATGCCGCTCCCGAGGAAAAGGAGCGCGGCATCACGATCAATACCGCCCACGTCGAGTATCAGACGGAAAAGCGCCACTATGCGCACGTGGATTGCCCTGGCCACGCCGACTACGTCAAAAACATGATCACCGGTGCCGCGCAGATGGATGGCGCGATTCTCGTGGTTTCCGCGGCCGACGGGCCGATGCCTCAGACGCGTGAGCACATCCTGCTCGCCCGTCAGGTGGGTGTTCCGTCGATTGTCGTGTTTCTGAACAAGTGCGACATGGTTGATGACCCCGAGTTGCTCGATCTCGTAGACATGGAAGTGCGCGATCTGCTGACGCAGTATGATTTCCCGGGTGACAAGATTCCCTTCGTGAAGGGTAGCGCCACGAAGGCGCTTGCTTCCGGCGACGCGAATCACGCTGACGCGAAGTGCATTCAGGAACTCATGGACGCGGTGGATGATTACATCCCGCTTCCCGAGCGCCCGGTGGATCAGCCGTTTCTGATGCCGGTCGAAGACGTGTTCAACATTGAAGGTCGCGGCACCGTGGCCACCGGACGCGTCGAGCGCGGCATCCTCAAGAAAATGGAGGAAGTTGAACTCGTCGGTATCCGCGACACCGCGAAGACGACCGTTACGGACATCGAAATGTTCCGCAAGCTGCTGGACGAAGCTCGCGCTGGCGACAATGTCGGCTTGCTCCTCCGTGGCACGAAGAAGGACGACGTCGAGCGCGGCATGGTTATCGCGAAGCCCGGCAGCATCAAGCCGCACACCAAGTTCAAGGCGGAAATTTACGTTCTATCGAAGGACGAAGGCGGCCGCCACACGCCATTCTTCTCGAACTATCGCCCACAGTTCTATTTCCGCACAACGGACGTGACTGGATCGGTCAAGCTTCCCGAAGGTGTGGAAATGGTTATGCCCGGCGATAACGTGTCGGTCGAGGTTGAGCTCATCACCCCTGTAGCCATGGAAAAATCCATGCGTTTTGCGATCCGCGAGGGCGGAAAGACCGTCGGAGCCGGTCGTATCGCGGAAATCGTTGCTAAGTAATTATTAAAAACAGACCTTGTCGAATCTCGCGCGGGGCGGATGTTCAGTCCGCCCCGCGTTTTCGGCAGAAACTAGATAAGTTACGTCAGTAGCTCAATTGGTAGAGCAGCGGTCTCCAAAACCGCCGGTTGGGGGTTCGATTCCCTCCTGACGTGTTCCACACTGCAAATGAAATACTTGGAATGGCTAAATATCAGCGGCGCTTGGTGGGTGAGCATTGCCCTTTGGGTGTTACTCATCGCCGCAGTCGCGATTTTGGCTCGTTCGTGGGAGTCAGTCCGGAGCTTCACGAGTGAGGTCAAATCTGAACTCCGCAAGGCCTCGTGGCCGTGGGATCCAAAAGAGAAGGGAATGAAGAAGTATCGGGAACTCACGGACTCCACGATTGTGGTCACGATTGCCATGCTCCTCTTGAGTGGCTATGTGGCGGGTTGGGATTTTCTTTTTAACATGATCATGGCTTGGATTTTCGGTGTGCCTCAGAAATAACCTCCCGTAATGACCGAAGAACAAAAACGCCAGCAGTGGTACGCCGTCCATCTCCTTTCCGGACAGGAGAATAAGGTGCATGACAATCTCCTGAAGAGAATCAAGACCGAGGAAATGTCTGACTACGTCTATGAGATTCTCCTGCCGACCGAGCGCGTCTCCTCGATAAAAGCGGGCAAGAAGTCCGAAACGGTCCGCAAGCTTTACCCGGGGTATATCTTCGTGAACATGTTCCTGATCGACGATAACCAGCAACTCGTGGACAAGACCTGGTATTTCATCAAGGACACCATTGGCGTCATCGGGTTTGCGGGCAACAAGGACCGCCCGATTGCCATGGCTAATTCCGAGGTGGAGGGAATGTTGGCGCAGATTCGCGGAGGCGAGGAAAAGGCCAAGCCAAAGATTTCCTTCAGCATTGGCGAGACCGTCAAGGTTGCAGACGGCCCCTTTCAAAACCAAGCGGGTGTGGTGGAGGAAATCGATCCCGATCGCGGAAAGCTTCGGGTCTCGGTCTCCATCTTTGGTCGCAACACCTTGGTCGATCTCGAGTATTGGCAGGTCGAGCGCGGTTAATCAGCAGCATTCATTCACTAACTCCAACTCACTAATCAGATGGCTAAAGAAATCGTCGGTAAAATCAAACTTCAGATTCCAGCCGGTCAGGCTAATCCGGCCCCGCCCGTAGGTCCGGCGCTTGGCCAGCAGGGCGTCAACATCATGGCCTTCTGCAAGGAGTTCAACGCGGCGACTCAAAAGCAGGCTGGGGACATCCTGCCCGTCGTCATCACCGTCTATAAGGACAAGTCGTTCAGCTTCATCACCAAGTCGCCGCCGGCCTCCATCCTCATCAAGAAGGTCGCAAACATCGCCGCTGGCTCCAAGGAACCCAACAAGATCAAGGTCGGGAAGCTCACCAAAAAGCAGGTGCTCGACATCGTGAAAATCAAGATGAAGGACCTCAACGCTCGCGACGAGAGTGCGGCTTACCGCATCATCGCCGGCACCGCCCGCCAGATGGGCGTGGAAGTCGAGGCGCAGTAGGCCCCGTATTTTCTTTTGACAGGGAGCCGCAGTCCGATAGCGTGCCCGCCCCTTCGAGTGAAGGGAAAATCCAACTCAACCCAAACCCGCAGGAGATCCGCCCGGTTCGCCAGCACTGCAAAACATCATGCAAAACAAACGCAGCAAACGGTATCGGTCCGCCGCCGAAAAGGTGGACGCCAAAAAGAGCTACGCGCTCAACGAAGCGGTCTCGGTTCTAAAGACCCTTCCGGCTCCCAAGTTTGACCAAACGGTCACGCTTTCCTTCCGTCTCGGAGTCGATCCCAAGCAATCCGACCAGATGGTCCGCGGCACCTGCCCGCTTCCGAACGGCTCCGGCAAAAACGTCCGCGTGCTCGTCTTCGCCGAAGGCCAGGCCGCGAATGCCGCCCGCGAAGCTGGGGCGGAGTATGTAGGCTACAAGGACATGATCGAGAAGTGCGTCGGCGGCTTCCAGGATTTCGACGTGGCCATCGCCACGCCGGGTGCCATGGCGGAAGTCCGCAAGCTCGGCAAAGTACTTGGACCGCGCGGTCTAATGCCCAATCCGAAGACCGGCACCGTGACCGAAGACACCGCCAAAGCCGTCAAGGAAGTCAAAGCCGGTCGTGTCGAGTTCAAGCTCGATAAGAACGGCAACTGTGCCGTCCCCGTCGGCAAGGTTTCCTTTGAGGCTCAGGCTTTGGTCGAGAATGGCTCCGCCGTCATCGAAGCCGTGGTCAAAGCCCGCCCGGCAACGGCCAAGGGCATCTTTATCGAAAACGTAACCCTCAGCGCGACCATGACGCCAGGCCTGAAAATCGACGCCTCGGCCTTCATCAAGAACTAACCGGAGACCCATCAACATGCATCCCGCGAAAGAGACCATCGTAGAAGATTTGCAGTCGAAGCTGAACGCTTCACCGTTCCTGTTTGTCGCCGATTACACCGGTTTGAAAGTCAGTCAGTTTGCCGAACTCCGGAACCGCCTTTGGAGTGTCGGCGCCCGCTGCCACGTCGTGAAGAACACCTTCCTGCGCCGCGCCGCCAAGAGCGCCGGTCTGCCGGAACTCGACGGCCTGAAAGGCCAGACTGCCATCGTCGTGGGCGACAAAGATGTCGCTGCCGCGGCCAAGATCCTGAAGAATTTCACCGCCGAATTCAAGAAGCCCGAGATGAAGACGGGCGTCGTGGACAGGATCGTCGTCACGACAGAGCAGATCAATACCATCGCCGATCTGCCGTCGCGCGACGTGCTGCTGGCCACCCTTCTTGGCACCCTCAACGCCCCGGCGAGCCAACTCGTCCGCGTCCTCAACGAACCCGCCTCTTCACTCGCCCGCCTCCTCCAGGCCAAGGCTGATAAGGACGCCGCCGCCGCCCCGGCCGCCGCTGAGCCTGAGGTGCCCGCGGCAGCGGCACCGGAGCCCGCGCCCGCAGCCGCTGAGCCTGCCGAGGCTCCGCCCGCAGTCTGAAAAATTTCCGGTGCCAACCGGGGAAGCGCGAACATCGCAATTGGTGTCCGCAACTTAAACAACCAACAAATGGTTCCTCGTCGGGCCGGCGGCTGCCGGTTTGAAATCGCCCGAAGCTTCGGGTGGCGACGATACCGCGCAGTAATCAGTATATGGCAGATACCAGCACATTAGTGGAACAACTCAGCGGCCTCACCGTCCTCGAAGTCGCGGGCCTCGTGAAACAGCTCGAAGAAAAATGGGGCGTGAGCGCAGCGGCTCCGGTCGCGGCCGCAGCAGTCGGCGGCGGTGCCGCAGCGGCAGCTCCGGTCGAAGAGAAGACGGCGTTTGACGTCATTCTCAAGGAAACCGGCGCCAACAAGATCGGCGTCATCAAGGAAGTGCGCGCGTGCGTCGCTGGCCTCGGTCTCGCCGAAGCCAAGGCGCTCGTCGAAGGCGCTCCGAAGACCCTCAAGGAAGGTGTCACCAAGGAAGAAGCCGAAGAGATCAAGAAGAAGATCGAAGCGGCCGGCGCCAAGGTCGAGATCAAGTAATCCCACCTTCGCCTCCTCCGAACTCCTGCGAGTTTGGTCCACAGAAACGCGACCCTGCAAAGGGTCGCGTTTTTGCTTTCCGCCGCCTCTTCTCCCGCTCCGCGGAAAAAGGTCGCTGTGGCTGAAGAGGAAGAGCGGTCTTTTTCCAGGCTGCTACGCCCGCAGCGCCGCTAACGCGCCGGTGCTGTCGCCGACGAGCGGCACGCGCACGTCCATGCGTTCGAGCAGCGAGGTCCAGAGATTCGTCACCGGCGTTTCATCGGGCACACGGACGTGGCGCCCGGTGGCGACGGTGCCGCCGCCGCGGCCGGCGAGGAGGATGGGGAGGTTGTCGTGATTGTGGCGGTCGCCGTCGCTGTTGCCGCTGCCGTAGGCGATCATGCAGTGGTCAAGCAGCGTGCCGTCGCCCTCCCGGATGCCTTTGAGCCGCTTGAGTAAGTAGGCGAGTTGCGCCACGTGAAATTCATTGATCGCGCGCACCTTGCGGATTTTCTCCGGGTCGCGTCCGTGATGCGAAAGCTCGTGGTGGCCCTCGTTCACGCCGAGGTCGGGGTAGCTCTTGTTGCTCCCTTCATTGGCAAAAACAAACGTGCACACGCGGGTCACGTCGGCTTGGAAAGCGAGCACCAGCATGTCGCACATCAGCCGCAGATGTTCGGCGTAGTTGTCGGGCTGGCCGACAGGCGGGGTCACGCCGGGCGGCACATTGAGGCCGGGCATTTTGGCTGCGCGCTCCATGCGGAGTTCGATCTCGCGGATCGCGGTGAAATACTCGTCGAGCTTTCGTTTGTCGCTCGCCCCGCTGCTGGCCACGAGTGCGCGTGAATCGTCGCGGATGAAATCGAGCACGCTCTTGCGCGCGAGGGCGCGGCGGGCCCGCTCCGGGCCGCCGGGTTGGCCGAAGAGCCGCTCGAAGACGAGCTTCGGATTGACCTCTTTCGGCAGCGGTTGCGTGGACGATTTCCACGAAACCGTGGAGCTGTAAACGCACGCGTAACCGGAGTCGCAACTCCCCGCCATGCTCCCGGCCTCGCCGCCGATTTCCAGCGACGGCAGCCGCGTGAGTTCGCCGATGCGCTGCGCCGCGATTTGGTCCACGGACGTTCCCGCGCGAATGTCCGAGCCGTCCGTCTTGCGCGGCTGCGCGCCGGTGAGGAACGCCGCCATCGCCCGCGCGTGATCGCCACCACCGTCGCCGTGCGGGCGCGCCTTGTCCGCGGTGAGTCCGCTCAGCACGAGCAGGTCGTCTTTCATCGGCGTGAGCGCCTTGAGGATCGGCGGTAAATCGGTGAGCCGTCCCTCCGCGCCGGGCGTCCAGTTCGGCATGTCCTTGCCGTTCGGCACGTAGAGAAAGGCGAGGCGGTTGGGGATCTTCCGGCCGGGGGTTTCGGCGGCGTAGGCTGAGAACCGCCCCATCGCCTCCAGCCACGGCAGCGCCACGGCGGTGCCGAGTCCGCGGAGCAGCGTGCGGCGGGAAAGGAGCGGCGTTTTCATGACGCGCTTCCATCGCACATTTGCGCGCGCCATCCAACGGTCATCCTGAACGGAGCCGAAGGACCTCTAACTATTTCGTGGACGGAGGCGGGGGAGGACGAAGAAGAAGCCACGGGTTTCACCGATGACGCGGATGGCGGAATTCTGAAAATCCGTGGTTGAAACACCCACCATCCCGCCGCCTCCGCCCCCACCTGGAGTTAGAGGTCCTTCGACTGCGCTGCGCAAAGCCCCCGCTGCGCTCAGGATGACGGGCGGTCTTATTGCGTAGCGGTCGCTTCCGGCGTCTGCTGCGCCTTCCCGCGCCGGAGGCGGAAGGGATCGCTTTTCACGATCTCGGTCAGGAGCGTGGAAAACTTGTAGTCGTCGCGGACGAGCGCGGTCTGGATACGGTCGAGTGTCGGCTCATCGTAGTAGTCGAGGCCGCGACCGAGCGCGTAGATGAGCAGCTTCTCCGTGAGGCAGCGGGTGAACTCCTCTTTGCGATCACGGAAGAGCGCGCGGACATCGGCCACGCCGTTGAGCTTGCGCCCGGTGCCGAGTTGACCGCTGGCATCCACAGGCGCGCCGGTTTCGTCGCGGTCGCGCCATTGGCCGATGCCGTCGAAATTCTCCAGCGCGAAACCGAACGCGTCCATCTTGGCGTGGCAGCCCGCGCACTTGGGATCGGCGCGGTGCTGCTCCAGCTTCTCGCGGAAAGTGCCGGTCAGTTCCTTGCGTTGCGCGTCGTCGAGCGACGGCGTGCCGGGAGGCGGCGGCGGCGGCGGGTTGCCGAGCAATTGTTCGAGCACCCATTTGCCGCGCTTCACCGGCGAGGTGCGCGTGGGATTCGAGGTCACCGTGAGCACGCTGGCCTGCGTGAGCAGACCGCCGCGCGCCGTGCCGGCGAGCGACACGCGCTTCCACTCGCCCTTGTCGATGCCGCCGGGAACCTTCAACCCGTAAAGCTCCGCGAGCCGCCGATCGACCCACGTGAAATCCGCGTCGAGCAGATCGAGCACGCTGCGGTCGTCGCGCAGGATCTCGGCGCAAAACCGGCGCGTCTCTTCGAGCATCGTGCCCGCGAGCTTCGGCTCCCATTTCGCAAACGTCTTCCGGTCCGCGCTGTGTTCCGCGAGGCGCCCGAGCTGGAGCCATTGCAGCGCGAAGTTATCCACGAGCGCGGTGGAGCGCGGGTCCTTGAGCATCCGGCGCACCTGGCCGTCGAGATTGGCGGTGAGTTTTTTGTCCCACGCGAGGCGGAGCAGCGTGTCGTCCGGCGTGGAACTCCACAGGAAATACGCGAGCCGCGTCGCGAGCTGGAATTCATCGAGCGGATGCGGCCCGGGGTTCTCCGGCTGCACGTCGGGTTCGAGGCGGAAGATGAATTTCGGCGACGCCAGCACCGCGGTGATCGCCCGCCGCAGTCCGTCCGCCCAGCCTTCGTTGTGCCCCACGGCGTAGTCCACCATCGCGCACAGCCGCCCGATTTCCTCCTCCCTGCCGGGCCGCCGCCACGCCCGCCCGACGAACTTCGTGAGCACCTCGCGCACTTGCTCGCGCTCCGGCTTGTCGGTGGTGAAAGTCATCAGCGCCTTGTTCGATGGCGTGCGTGTATCGAGCGGGCCTTCCGTTTCGAGAAACTCCACGCGCAGCGTCGGCGCCTCCTGCCCGGCGGGCGGTTTGAACGCGGCCAGCGCGATCCGCTCGATCGCCGGAGTCCCGGTGATTTTCAACTCGATGACCTGCGCGCGCTTTTCGTCCCGCGCGGTGATCTCCGCCGTTTTCAAAATCCGGCATGGCGTCACCGCCCCGAGCGCTACGCCATCGAGCTTCGCGAGTTCCGCGGCGGGCGACGGCTGCGCGATCCTCGGCCCCGCGGCGAGCAGCGCCACGCGCACCGGCCCATTCGCCGGGCCTTCGGCGTAAAGTTTTGCGCGTATCCAGTATTCGCCTTTCTCCGCGAAGCGCACCGGCGTATTCAGCGGCCCTGAGAGAATCGCTTCCTTGCGCGCGGCGTTGATCGGGCGGAAGCGGTCCTGCGGCACGGTGGCCGACGCGGGCTCGCAGTATTTGCCCGCCATCGTGCGCTTCGGCGGCGGAGCCACGCTGAGCGGGATGGCCTCCTCCGCGATCCGCTCCGCCGCGTCCAGATAGCGCTCCATGAGCACCGGCGAAACCGAGAGCACATCCGCGATGTTGTCGAACCCGAAGCCCACCTCGTCGCTCGGGAAATCCGCCGCCGGTTTGAAATCCACGCGAAGGAGGTCGCGAATGGTGGTGTTGTATTCCGTGCGATTCAGTCGGCGCACCGTGGTGCGGCCGGGGTCGGGCGGCGCGCTGTTCGCCGCGGAAAAGACCGCTTTCACCGACGCGACAAACGCCGCGCGCTCGGCCGCCGTTGGCTGCGGCTTGTCGTCCGGCGGCATGTCGCCCGCCTCCACCATCTTCAGCACCTCGCGCCACTGCTTGCGTGCGCGCAGCAGCGCCCCCTCATCGCGCACCGCGTGCAGCGCTAGCCCCGCCTTCTGCTTCTCCTTTCCATGGCAGGAAACGCAGTGCTTTTCCACAAACGCCACGCCCCCCGGCGCAAACGACGCGACCTCCGGCCCCGCCCACGCCGCACCACCCGCGAGCACAAGCCACCCCAGAAGCGCGGCCGCGCGCGGGAGGCAAAAGTGGCGGCGGATGGGCATAGCGGACCGGTCGGGAAAGGTGCCGCCGTTCGCGACTGAGTCCAACCATCTCTCTGCTAGAAAACGCGGCTACAGTCGCAGCCACTGGCGCAAATGCCCGTCAAGCGTCGCGCGATCGCGGCTGGAGAGGAGGCCCACGATTTTCAAGACGAGGGAGGATTCGACGGTGGCAAGCTGGGCTTTGACTCCGCTGGGGACGTTCAGGCCAGAGGAACGCC
>CAIQUL010000207.1 GCA_903874975.1 uncultured Chthoniobacter sp.
CGATCTACTTCTACTACGACGGCGAAGTCTTCCGCGAACGCTACGACCGTCACGGCGTGAGCGGCGGCGTCCGCATCGCGTTCTGAGGGACGGAGCAGAGATGGGCGTATGGGTCCGGCAGACGCCGCCGCAGGGGGCTGCGCGCAGAACTGGAAGTAGATCAAGGCCGGCGTGGTATTGCTGCGCAGGAGCAGGATGCCGGTGAAAGCCCCGCGCCGATCGCCGCTGCCGCGCACCACCACCTTTCCGCAGGTTTGTGCCGCTCCGGCGCGCCTTCCTTCGGTTCATCCCGCTCCAAAAATCACGTCCGCGTGTTTCGTCCCTCAGGATGACGGATGGCTTTTTTCCAACCGTCACCCGCTCGCCCGCCACCGCGCGCAGCGGGATTGCCACGTCCGCCTTCCACCTGCATCCTCCCGGCCTTTTCCGCCATGAGCACCGCCCGCCGCAAACCCTATCCGTTTTCCACCTTCGAACCCAAATGGCAGCAGCACTGGGATCGGGCGCAGACTTTCCATGCGCCGAATCCGGGCGACCCCGGCTTTGACCCGGCGAAGCCGAAGTATTACGTGCTCGATATGTTCCCGTATCCGAGCGGCGCGGGACTGCACGTGGGGCATCCGGAGGGCTACACGGCCACGGACATTCTCTCGCGGTATAAAAGGATGTGCGGCTGCAATGTGCTGCACCCGATGGGTTGGGATGCCTTTGGCCTGCCGGCCGAGCAGTATGCGATCAAGACCGGCCAGCATCCGTCCGTCACCACCGCGCAAAACGTGGCGCACTTCAAAGGCCAGCTCCAGCGGCTCGGCTTTGCCTACGACTGGCAGCGCGAGGTCAACACCACCGACCCCGGCTATTTCAAATGGACGCAGTGGATTTTTCTCCAGCTCTATCACGCGTGGTTCAATCCCGAGACGCAGCGCGCGGAGCCGGTCGCGACCTATCAAGGCGCGGACGTGGACTCGGTGCGGCTGGCCTACGTGAGCGAAGCGCCGGTGAATTGGTGCCCCGCGCTCGGCACGGTGCTGGCCAATGAGGAGGTCATCGACGGCAAAAGCGAGGTCGGCGGGCATCCGGTGGAGCGGCGTCCGATGCGGCAGTGGATGCTCCGGATCACGGCCTACGCGCAGCGGTTGATTGATGAACTGGAGGGGCTCGACTGGCCGACGGGGATCAAGCTGCTCCAGCAAAACTGGATCGGGCGGAGCGAGGGCGCGGAGGTGCATTTCGGCGTCGATGCTGCGGAGGAAAAGATCACCGTTTTCACCACGCGGCCCGACACGCTCTACGGCGCGACCTACATGGTGCTCGCGCCGGAACATCCGCTCGTGGAGCGGCTCGTGACCGAGGAGCAGTGGCCGGCGGTGCGGACGTATCGGGAGAAAACCGCGCGCAAGAGCGATCTCGAACGCACCGAGCTGGCGAAGGAAAAATCCGGCGTGTGGACGGGCGCGTTTGCGCTCAACCCGGTGAACGGCGAGCGCATCCCGATCTGGATCGCCGACTACGTGCTGCTCGGCTACGGCACCGGCGCGATCATGGCGGTGCCCGCGCACGACGAGCGCGACTGGGAGTTTGCGCGCAAGTTTGCCCTGCCCATCCGCGAGGTCGTCTCCGCCACCCCGCGCGTGAGCGTGGGCCACAAAGCCGCGTGCGCCAGCGAGCCGCTCGCATGTTTCGCGGGCGAGGGTTTCGCCGTGAACAGCGGCCCGCTCGACGGCCTCCCGACCGCCGACGCCCAGGCGGAAATCGCGCGCCTGCTCGAAGCGCAGGGCCTCGGCAAAAAGACCGTGAACTACAAACTGCGCGACTGGCTCTTCAGCCGGCAGCGGTATTGGGGCGAGCCGTTTCCGATCGTCTGGGAGGATGGGCAACACCGCGCACTTGCCGCCAGCGAGCTGCCGCTCACGCCGCCGGAGATGACCGATTTCAAACCCACCGGCACCAGCGAACCCCCGCTCGCCAAGGCCACCGATTGGCTCCGCTATTCCGACAAAGCGACGCGCGAGACGAACACGATGCCGCAGTGGGCGGGCTCGTGCTGGTACTACCTGCGCTACTGCGACGCGCGAAATGCGGACCGCTTCGTCGGCACGGACGCGGAGCGGTATTGGATGACGGGGCAAAAGGATGAAGGCGGAAGGATGAAGGATGAAATCCGCAGCGCCGACTCATCCCCTTCCTCCTTTCCCCCACAGCCCGGCGGCGTGGATTTGTATGTCGGCGGCACCGAGCACGCCGTGCTGCATCTGCTCTACGCACGGTTTTGGCACAAGGTGCTGCACGACCTCGGCCACGTCTCCACGCCCGAGCCTTTCCAGCGGCTCGTGAATCAGGGACTCATCCTCGGCGAGGACGGCCAGAAGATGAGCAAGAGCCGCGGCAACGTCGTCAACCCGGACGACGTCATCGCCGAATACGGCGCGGATGCTTTGCGCGGCTACCTCATGTTCATGGGGCCGCTGGAGGCCACGAAGCCGTGGTCGATGACCGGCGTCGAGGGCATCACGCGCTTCCTCGCGCGCGTCTGGCGGCTGGTCATGGAAGAGCAGCAGGACGGCTCGTGGGCGCTCGGCCCGGTCAGCGCCGAGGCCGCGCCGGACAAGGCGCAGCTCCGCGTCATTCATGCCTCGATCAAGAAACTCACCGCCGACATCGAGGCGCTGAGTTTCAACACCGCCCTCGCGCAGCTCATGGTTTGCACGAACGCCTTCGTGAACGTCTCGCCGCGTCCGCTCTCCGCCGTGCGCACGCTGCTCACGCTACTCAATCCCTTTGCCCCGCATCTGACCGAGGAGCTGTGGGAAAACCTCGCGCAGCGTTTCGGCGACGCGCCCGGCCAGCTCGCCGACGTGCCGTGGCCGGCGTGGGACGAGGCCCTGCTCATCGACGACGAAATGGAAATCGTCATCCAGGTGAACGGCAAAGTGCGCGACAAAATGGTCGTCTTAAAAGAAGCGACCAAAGACGAAGTCGAAGCCGCCGCCCGCGCCTCCGCGAAGATCGCCGAGTGGACCGCCGGCAAGGAGATCAAGAAGGTCGTCGTCGTGCCGGGGAAGCTGGTGAACATCGTCGTGGCGTAACGGGGCGCCGCCGGAAACCAGCATTGCGCCGCGGCGCGGCGCTGCTAGCAGTCTGGGACGTATGGCACCGACTTCGCAGACTCCCGATGGCATCCTCCGGCTCGACGGCGAAGTCGATCTGCACCGCGCGCCGGAAATCCGCGCCGCCCTGGCCCCGCTGCTCGCGCAGAAAACGCCGCGGCTGCTCGTCGATATGACGGCGGTCAGCTACATCGACAGCTCCGGCCTCGCGCTCCTGATTGAAACCCTCCAGCGCGTGCTCGGCTACGGCGGCAAGTTCGCGGTCTTCGGTTTGCGCGAAAGCGTCCGGGCGATTTTTCACGTGGCCTGCCTCGACCAGGTCTTCCGCATCTTCCCCGACGAAGCCGCCGCGCTCGCGGCGTAGTTCCCGCGAGGAAAGCGGTGGATTCTTTCCGCCAGACTGCGGATACTCGCGGCCAGTCGGGACTCCGGGCGCGCCCATCCTGCGGATTTTTTTCCACCGCAGCGCCGCCCGCGAGGTTACCACTGCCCAGCACCACCCAATGGACATTTACATTTTACGCGACGGCAAGGAAATCGGGCCGTTCAGCGAAGAGACCACGAGGACGCTGCTCCAGCAGGGGAGCATCCGTGGGAACGACTTGGCGTGGCACCCGGGCCTGCCGCAATGGATCCCGCTCGCGACCGTGCTGATGCCCGTGCCGCCCCTGCACGACACCCCACCACCGCCGCCCACGGAGCCCCGGGTGGAACTTCCGACTTTCGCGTCTGCCAGCCTGGCCCCGACGGGGGTGGAGCCCGCCACGGAAAAACAGAAGGCGCTGCTGAGTTACCTCGGCATCCCTTTTACCGCCGTGATCACGAAGGATCAGGCGGCGCTGCTGATCAATGAAACCATCGAAGATCCGCGCCAGGCGGGTCTGCTCACGAAGTGGAACACCGAGCGCCTCAAGATTCGGCCCGATCTTTTCGCCGCGGAAATCCAGGAGCAGAAGGAAGCGCGCGCGGGCGAGTACTTCGAAATCTGCCAGACGGAAGGAGCGGAATATTTCACCAAAGTCACGAAGGCGCACTGCCAGGTTCTCGTCGGTTTTTTGGACCGAAAATTTCCCCACTGGAGCGAGGATCACGCGACGGCGGCGCGGAAGTATTTCTTCCCGGCGGTCGCGGAAAAATTCCCGCAGCTCGTGGCCGCTGCGTGGAAGGGCAAGCTCCACTACGCCACCGGAGGGAAGGTCGCGGACGGCTCGGAAGGCAAACGCCCGGCGACGGGAAAGCTGCGCAAAAAGAACGCCTCGTCGCAGGCCCGGCTGGCCACGATTGCGCGGGGCTTCGTCTTGGCCGCCATTTTTCTCGCGATGTTCTTTTTCGTGAAAATGGTGATCGCGCCCGACAAGCAGAAGCCGGCGACCCCACCGCCCCAAACCGGCAGCGGCCCGCTCGAAAAGCCCGCCCTCCCGCCAGTGGAAGCGCCCGCGCCCGACCTGGTCGCGGCGCCCGACCCGCTGGTCCCGGCCCCGGCGGAACCCGGCGAACCGCCGAAGAATCCAGATCCCAAAATGGAGACGCCACCGGCCGCGCCCAAACCGGCGGATCCGCTGGCCGGTTTCCCGCTAGATCCGCTGGCCCCGGCCCCTGCGGCAGTGCCCCCCCCACCGACCGATCCACTCGCGCCGGCACCGCCGCCTACCGATCCAGTCGCGCCGGTGCCGCCCGCTGTCCCGCCGGCCACTCCCGCGAACCCCGGCGCCACCCCGAAAAGCGTGCTCAAGCTGACTAAGCCCGTCGAAGTGCAACTCGCCTATGGCAAAATGAAGCTGCCCGTCGGCACGAATGTGAAATTCGTTTCCCAAGACGGGAATCTCGTCCGCGTGGCCTACCTCGGCACCGTGCTGACCATCCCGGCGGCCTCCACCGACATCGGCGTCCCCGAGGCGCCCCCCCCGGCCCCCGACCCCGACCCTGCGATCCCGATGACGAAGCCGCCGACGAACAACGGCCTCTGATCCTAACTACGGCGAGGGGATGGAAAACGCCGAGACGCCGAGAGCGCAGAGGAAAGGAAAACGATCCGCTGCTCCTCACCCTCACCCCGCGGGTGAACATTTTCGGGTCCGCAATCGCTCCGTAACTCTGCGTCCGCCGGGGTTCCTCCCATCTCCGCGGTTGGACTGTGCTCCGGGAGCGACCGCAGCCGGGGGAAATCCGGCGGATTGGTCCTACCGATCTTTTTTGATATCCTGGATGATCTTGTGGAGAATCTCCGCCATTTCCTCGCGGATTTGCTGCTCCCCGGTGAATTGGCGCTGAAAGTAGTCGTAGGTCATTTGCGGCTGCGCCATACTCATATCGCTGCGGCAGGCGTTCTTAATGGAGGCGATGAAAGTCTGATTGATCCGAGCCATGTCCGTCGGGCTCAGGTCGCGGCTCTCTCTCTCTTTCGAGGCCTGCCATTGGTCGATGCGCCACTTGATCGCCGGGTGATTGTGCGCACGGAGCGACACCCGGTGGTCCTCGGCGATGTCGATCAGGAATTTTTCCAAGTCGGCGGTGAGTTGCTCGATCTTCTCCATTTGTCCGGCTTGCGCGTAAAAGACCGGCCACGCCACGGGTTCCCATTTCTTTACGCTGTCGAGACGATAGCCGAAGCGGCGCACCACCGGATTGGCCAGCACTCTTTTCGTGGCGGCATCGTATTTTTTGATCGTCAGGTAAGTGGCCACGCCGATGACCTTGCCACTTTTCAGGTGGATGATCGGGCTGCCGCTGTTCCCCGGCTGGAAGGGCGCATCCACCTCCACGCGGTCGGGCCCGATGCCGACGATTTTCCCGATGATCGTATTGATCACACCGCCTCCCTCCGCGTTCCCGAGGACGACCACGCCGTCTCCGACCGCGGCGTTCTGGTCCACGCCGATCATGATCTCGATCGCAGGTTTTCCCGGCGCCAGCGTCGTGAGAAAAATGTCGTGGCCAACGGCAATGGCCGGGGTGCCGAGCTGCACCTGCGTCCCCTCCAAGGTCTTGAAATCCGCGCCTTTCACCCCGGCGGCGACGTGGGCATTGGTGAAAAGAAAAGTGGTGCCGCGGAGCTGGCCGATGAAACCGCTGCCCGCGCCCACGGTGCCACTGACAAAGATCAGCGACGCACGGTATTTCATCATCATCGCGGAAGCCTCGGCCTGCGTGGTGGGTTCGGTGGAGGCCGTGGGACCAGCGAGCGACCTCGGGAATGGGGGCGCGCCCGGGACCGGCGCGATCGCGCGGCCCGGGTCATTGCCGGCCTGGGCGCGAAGGGTGCCGGGATGGAGGCGCGCCGCGGAACGCTGCCGCGACTGCGGCAAGCTGGCGCGATCGCTCCGCAGGAAGGCCGGCGCATCCTCGCGCCCGTCGAGCGTCGCGCAGAGCAGCATCGGATCGCTGATTTCGCCGAGATCGGCGCGCAATTTGGGTGAATCAACGGTGCCATGGTCCATCGGCCCGCGCGGTTTTTCGTCGGAAAACTGCGCGGTGGCGGGAGGCAGATACACCGCGAGAACAACCAACGAGGCGAGCCGGATGCGGGAAAAGGGGAGACGCATGGCGGGGAGAACTAGCGCAGGAATACTCACGCGGAAAGGGGAAATCCGCACCCCGCGACCACCAGACGGATCCCCCGGACTAAACCACAAATTTTCCACCGTCTCCTTCCCCTTCTTCTCCTTCACTCCTGGCGGCAGAAGGAGCAGGAGATGCAGCAGGAGGCACTTTGCGGTGTGCTGGCTTTCGCCAACGCCCGCCGGCGGTAGCGTCGCGGCGAGCCACGAAAACAGGAGGCCGCGGATGGGATTCATCAACTCCGGGGGGCATGGTCAAGGGCAGCAGTCCCGCCGCCGAGGTGGCACGGACCGACCGGGCGGGCGCTCAGGCCGAGCGGATTTTTGCCTTCTTCGCCTCGCACTCCTCGTGGGCCCGGCGGATTTCGCGGGCGAGCTGCTGCTCGAGTTGGGCCACGTCTTCGTATTTGCCCTCGGCGAGCGCCTTCTCGATCTGGCCTTTGAGGAAAAGCTCCTGCTCGGCAACCTTCGCTTTGGCGGCGGCCTCGAGGTCGGCGATCTCAGTTTTCTGGGCGGCGGTCAGGGTGCGGCTGGGAGCCTGCTTTTCGAGGCGTTCCATGGCGAGTTCGTAGGCGCTTTTCATCGGGGAAGTTGCGGGTTGAGAGTTGTGAGCGGCGGCATACGGTACCGGCCCGTCATGCCGCTTTCATCGCCTCTCCCGCTGCCGCCTGCAACCCGCAACTCGCCCATCCGCCTGCTCAGCACGGATTTCGACGGCACGGTGGTGAACCACGAGACGCAGCCGGCGGTGGTCCCGGAGTTTTTCACCGCGCTCGCGGAAATGCGGGCGCATGGGGTGCAGTGGGCCGTCAATACCGGCCGCGTGCTCTGGCATATCGAGGAAGGTTTGCGGGAGCTGAATTTCCCGGTCGAGCCGGACTACGTCCTGACTTCCGAGCGCGAGGTTTTTCACCGCGGCCCGGATGGCCGCTGGCAGGATTTCGGCGACTGGAATCTGCGCTGCACCGTCGCGCACGACCAATTGTTCAGCAACGCGGGCACCCTGCTCGCGGACATCGAGACCTATCTCGCCGCGCACACCCGGGCGCACCCGATCTACGAAGGCGCCCGGCTCATCGGCCTCGCCGCGGAGTCGGACGACGAGATGGATGGCATCTGCGCTTTCCTCGAAAAAGAAACCGCCCGCGTGCCGGGATTTCATTTCATGCGCAACACGATCTACGTGCGCTTTTGCCACGAGGACTACAGCAAAGGCACGGCGCTCGCCGAACTCGCCCGGCTCACCGGCCTGGAGCGCGGCCAGATTTTCGCCGCCGGCGACCATTACAACGACCTGCCCATGCTCGATGGCCGGCACGCCCAGTGGGTCGCCTGTCCCGGCAACGCCGTGGAGGCCGTGAAACGCACCGTGGCCGGGGTCGGCGGCTACGTGGCCGAAGGCGCCTGCAGCGCGGGCATCCTCCAGGCGCTCCGCCACTTCGGCGTCTGCTCGGGGGAAATGGGTGCAGCCACCAACAGCCGCGCGCCTGCTCCATGACGGCTTAGGAAATCCTCGGCGCACGCCGACGTCTTCGGCTCCGGCGCGAATCCTTTGACCCTCGACTTCGTGACCATCGGCAACGCCGGCAACGCGGATGACGCCGGGGCTGAAGGCGGCAGTTACTCCTCGTCGGATGGCGGGGTGAGCTACGGCTCCCGGATGGGAACGTATGAGATTTCGCAGGATGCGATCACGAAGGCGACGAACCTCGGGATGACCAACGGGACGGCGGGTGCGTGGGCGGGCGGCCAACCGGCGGCGGTGGCGAGTGGGATGACGACGTGAAATGGGTGCTGGACCGCGTGGATGGCTTTCCCAAAAACCAGCGATTCGTGCTCGGCACCCGGCTGGCGGATGCGGTGCTGGAGGTCATGGAAGTGCTGGCCGAGGCCACCTACTGAGAAGGCTGTTCGATAGACTACAGAAATGGGGCAGCAGGAATGCGCCGGAGGCGCTGCGGAAATTAGCCGGTGGTGCAGCGAGTCCGCGAGCGAGAACCACCGGATACTGGATAAGACCAAACCCGCCCCGGCAGGGGCGATGGGATGGAGCGGCCCGTGCAGGTTCCATCGCCCCTCCGGGGCGGGTGCGCTTTTGTGGAGAGTCCGGTGGTTGCGCTCGTTCCTCGCTGCACCACCGGCTAATTTCCGATGTC
>CAIQUL010000208.1 GCA_903874975.1 uncultured Chthoniobacter sp.
GACCGCGAAAACCATCAGCTCACGGATGCGCGATCTGCTCCGACTTTAAGGAAAGGATGAGGGATGAAGGATGAAGGCGGAAAAGCCGATTTGAAGCTGCGCACGAGGAAATACGCGGTGCGGATCATCCGGCTTTACTGCTCGCTGCCGCGAAATGAAGTAGCGCGCACTCTCGGCAAGCAGTTACTCCGCTCCGGCACTTCCGTTGGTGCGCAATATCGGGAAGGGCAGCGCGCCAAGTCCGACGCAGATCTAATCAGCAAGTTGGAAGGCGCTTTGCAAGAATTGGAAGAGTCGCAGTATTGGCTCGAACTTCTCGCCGATGCAGAAATTTTCCCCAAGCGCCGCTTGCAGCCTCTCGTCTTGGAAACCGATGAGCTTCTTTCCATCCTCGTGACGGTCGTCAAGAACATCAAAGACCGGTAACTGTCCGCTTTCATCCTTCATCCTTCATCCTTCAGCCTTCATCCTTTTCCCCATTTCCCATGCCGAGAATTCCAATCATCATGCCGCAGCTCGGGGAGTCCATCGCCGAGGCCACGATTGTCACGATTCCTTTCCAAGTCGGGGCTGCCGTCGAAAGCGATCAGGACATTCTCGAAGTCGAGACGAACAAGGCGACGATGGGCGTGACTGCGCCGTGCGCTGGGCAGGTGGCGGAGTTGCTCGTGGAGGTCGGGCAAAGCTACGCCGTCGGCGCGACCCTCGGCTTTCTCGAAGTCACCGACGAAGAAGCCAGGCGTGCCGGGCTCGACGCGCCCGCGCCGGTGGCGGTCACCGAAGAAGCCAACGGCCACACCCCGGCGTCCGCAGGCGCACCGAAAAAATCCAGCGTCCAGCCGACCGTGCGCGGACTGCCGGTGCCGGCGCACGCCGCCGGAGCGGGCTTCATGTCGCCGCGGATGAAGGCGCGGATGAACGAACTCGGCCTGCACGCCGCCGACCTCGCGGGCATCGCCGGCAGCGGCGCGGCGGGGCGCGTGACCGTCGAGGACTTCGAGAAATTTCTCTCCCAACTCGAACACCACAAGCTCAGCCCCGCGTCCTCCATGCGCGTGGCCGTGGCCGACGCCATGCGCCGGAGCTGGACGCGCCCGCTCGCCACCGTCGGCATGTCCGTGCGCCTCGACGCGCTCCTCGCGCATCGCAAAACGAGCGACCCCAAACCCGGCCCGGCACTCTACGCGTTGCGCGCCCTCGCCCTCGCGCTCGGCGAAAACAGCGCGCCCGCCGGCCGGCTCATCGGCGAGAAAATCGTCCATCCCCGCGCCATCGACCTCGGCTTCGCCGTTGAGGCCGAGGACGGCGTGCTCGTGCCCGTGCTGCGCCAGGCCGACCAGACCCCGCTCGCGCAGATGGTCGCGCGCTACAGCGAACTCGTGGAACTCGCCCGCCAGCGCCGCCTGCCGCCGGGCGCGCAAGGCGGCTCGATCGCCACGGTCACAAACTTCGGCACCTTCGGCCTCGAATGGGCCACGCCGATCCCGCTCCCCGAGCAGACCCTCGTCCTCGGCATGGGCGCGGGCCGCGTGGTCCCGCATTGGGACAAACAAACCGCGCAATTCGTGCCCGTGACCGAAGCCCAGCTCACCCTCAGCTTCGACCACCGCGTCCTCGACGGCGGCGGTGCCGGCCGCCTCCTCCAGCGCATCGGCTCGCTCCTGCAAACGCCGGAAGCGCTTTAGCCGCCGGCCACCTCAAACACCTCCCGCCGCAGCACCCCGACGAACGGCAGATTCCGGTAGCGCTCCGCGTAGTCCAGCCCGTAGCCCACCACGAATTCATCGCCAATCTCGAAGCCGACAAAATCCGCGTCGAGCTCCTCCGCCCGCACCTTCGCCTTTCGCAGCAGCACGCCCACGCGCACGCTCGCCGGGCTTTCTCCGCGCAGCCGCGCGCAGATAGCGTGCAGCGTGCGCCCACTGTCGAGGATGTCGTCCAGCACCAGCACGTGCCGCCCGCGCACGTCGGGCAGGTTCAGTTGGTGAAACGTCACTGTCCCCGTGCTCTCCGTGCCACCGTGGTAGCTGGCCACGCGCAGGCAATCCAGCCGCAGCGGCAGCGGGATGCGCCGCAGCAGATCCGCCGCGAAAATCAGCGAGCCGTTGAGCACCGCCACCACCGTCAACTCCTCGCCGCGGTAGGCGTCCGTGATTTCGTCCGCCAGCGCATCCAGCCGGCTCAGGATGGTCTGCTCGTGGAAAAGGATGCGGTCGATGTCGTCGAGCATTGGGGTGAATGGAGAGTGGGGAATGACGGAATGACGAAAGAATGTCGAAGCCGGAATGTCGCCGCGCCACGCCAAGCCGTCATTCCAGCATTGCCCTCCCCCGCAGCGCTTCACTAAAACAACTGCCACTATGTCCTGCTACCACGCATCCATCGAAGGCGCCCAGCACGGCGCGAAATCCCTCCCCGACTTCCTCGCCTACGCCCAGCGCAGCGGCGCGACCGGCGCCCAGCCGAGCAACTACATGCTCCAGGGCGGCAAGCTCTTTCAGTCCGCGAAAGAAATCCGCGCGACGTTTGAAAAAGCCGGCATGACGCTCGACGGCGTGAGCGCGCACTGCCCGATCTGGGTCCACACCACCGCGTGGACGGAGTCGCCCACCATCCGCCCGTTCCTCCCGCCGGATGTCGCGAAAAAATCGCCCGCCGAAATCGAGAAGTGGGCCGAGAACTACGTCCTCAAACTCCTCGACCTGCTCGCCGAGTTGAAAGTGAAAGTGCTCCCGATGTTCTGGGGCGTCGCGTTTGGCTGGGAACTGGCGAGCGGCTATCCGTGGGGTTTCTGGGCCGGACCGGGCTACGATCTGATCAAGGAAGGCCAGGAGCGTTTCGTGAAAAAGACGAAGAAGATCCGCGACCACGCCCGCAAGCTCGGCATCAAGCTCTGTCACGAAATCCATCCCGGCACCGCCGCGATGACCGCCGACGATTTTCTCATGCTGGTGAAGATCACCGACGGCGACAAATCCATGGCCGTGAACGCCGACCCCTCGCACTGCTGGGAGGGCGAATCGTGGGAGACGCGCTTTAGCAAAGTCGGCGCCTACATCTACGCCGCGCACGTGAAGAATTTCACCATCCGCCCCGGCTTCCCGCTGCGCACCATGGAGCCGGCCTGGCCGGGCCGCGCCATGCAGTTCACCGACCTGCCGAGCGGCGATCTGAACATGAACCGCTACGTCGAGCTGCTGCTCAATGTCGGCTTCGCCTCGCGCTACTGCCAGCTCATGGGCACCAAGACCGCGCCGCTCGTCGTCGAAGCCGAGAGCGCCCACCGCGACCTCGACAGCACCAGCGCGAACGGCATCGGCTACGTCCGCGACCACCTCCTCATCACCCCCGCCGCCGGGAGTTTCGAGGACGGCATGGGCGCGTAAGGAGCACCACCTTCTGCACGGGCCGCGTCCATGGCTGGCCTGACAACGACCATTCTCCAGCCCGCCTCTTTCGCCGAACTCGCCGACGCGGTGCGCGCCGTGCCGCGCGTGCTCGCGGTGGGCGCGGGGACAAAGCCGCGGCTCTCCGCGGTGGACACGGTGAAGCTTTCCACCGCCGGTCTGCGCGGGATCAGCGAATACGATCCGAGCGAGTTCACGTTCACCGCGGCGGCGGGGACTCCGGTGCGGGAGATCGCGGCGGCGCTGGCGGAGCGCGGACAGTATCTGCCGTTCGATCCGGTGCTGGTGGAGGCGGGTGCGACGCTCGGCGGGACGGTGGCGGCGGGGCTGAGCGGGCCGGGGCGCTTCCGCTTCGGCGGGGTGCGCGATTTCATTCTCGGCGTGCGGTTCGTCGATGGCGCGGGGCGGCTGCTGCGGCTGGGCGGGAAGGTGGTGAAGAACGCCGCCGGCTTCGATCTGCCGAAGTTTTTCGTGGGCAGTCTCGGGCGGTTCGGGGTGCTGGCGGAGATCACGTTCAAAGTGTTCCCGCGTCCCGCGGCCACGCGCACCCTGCGGCTGGACGCGGCCACGCTGGATGACGCGGTGCTGATTCTCACCGCCGCCGCGCTCACGCGTTTCGAGTTCGACGCGCTCGATTTGCCGCCCGGCGAAACGGGCGTGCTGGCGCGCATGGCCGCGCCCACCGCCGCGCTGGACGCGCTCTCCCGCGAAGTGCTCGCGCGTTGGCCGGGAGCGATGCTTTCCGACGACGACGCCCAACGCACGTGGACGGAACTGCGCGAGTTTCGCTGGTGCGCGGCCACCGCGCCCCTCGTGAAAGTCGCGCTCGCTCCGGCCAAGGTCAGCCCGCTGGGGTTGGCCGTGCAGGCGCTCGCGGGCGCGCGGATGCACGTCAGCGCGGGCGGCAACGTGGCCTTCGTGGCGCTCGCCGACGCCGCCCAAGCGCCCTCTTTCGACGCCCAACTCCGCCAACTCGCACTCCCCGGCATGACCCTGCGCGGCGACGCGCCGCTCTGGCTCGGCACCCACACGCAACCGGCGATCACCGCCGCCGTGAAAGCCGCGCTCGATCCCGTCGGCCGCTTTCCGGAGTTATCCGTCCCATCGGTCCCATCCGTCCCATAGGACATCGCCGCCCCATGCTCCACACCATCCCCACTTCCACGCTCGGCCCGCTCGGGGAAGCCATGGCGCACGCCGTGGAGACGTGCGTGCATTGCGGCTTCTGCCTCCCGGCGTGCCCCACGTATCGCGAGCTGGGGCAGGAAATGGACACGCCGCGCGGCCGCATCGTGCTGATGAAAGAAGTGCTCGAAGGCACGCTACCCCTCGCCGCCGCGCAGCCGCACGTGGACCGCTGTCTCGGCTGCCTCGCCTGCGAGCCCGCCTGCCCGAGCGGCGTGCCGTATCGCGATCTCATCAGTCCCTTTCGCGCGCTCACGCAGAGCCGGGTGCAGCGCTCGCTCGGCGAGAAAATCTCACGCTTCATCACGGCGCAGACCATCCCGTTTCCCGCGCGCTTTCGCATCGCCACGGCGTTCGGGCGGATTGGAAAAATGTTCCGCCCGCTGCTGCCCGCGCGGCTGCGCCCGATGCTCGACCTCGTGCCTGCGCAGGTGCCGCCCGCGGAGTCCTGGCCAGCGGTCACGCCTGCGCGTGGGGAGCGTCGCGCCCGCGTGGCGCTGCTCACCGGTTGCGCGCAGCGCGTGCTCGATCCCGACATCAACACCGCCACCATCGAAGTGCTCGCGCGCCACGGCGTGGAAGTCGTGGTGCCCGCCGCGCAAGGCTGCTGCGGCGGCCTCGCCTGGCACACCGGCGACCTCCGCGCCGCGCAAGCCTTCGCCCGCCGCAACCTCGCCGCTTTCCCCGCCGACGTGGACGCCATCCTCACGAACGCCGCGGGTTGCGGCTCGGCGATGCACGAATACCACCTCGTCCTCCGCGGCACACCTGACGAGGCCCGCGCCGAAGCCTTCCGTCACCGCGTGCTCGACGTGAGCGTTTTCCTCCACCGCCTCGGCCTGCGCGAACTCCCCGCCAACCCCCGCCCGCTGAAGATCGCCTACCACGATGCCTGCCATCTCGCGAACGCCCAGGGCGTCCGCCGCGAACCGCGCGCGCTGCTCCGAGCCATCCCCGGAGCGGAACTCTGCGAGCTGACGAACGCGCACCTCTGCTGCGGCAGCGCGGGCACTTACAATCTCGACCAACCCGAGATCGCCGCCTCGCTCGGCGAGCAAAAAGCCCGCGCCGTCATCGCCACCGGCGCAACCGTCGTGGCGTCCGGCAACATCGGCTGCCTCACCCAGCTCCGTGCCCACCTCGCGAAGCTCGGCTCGCCGATCCAAGTCCGCCACACCATGCAAGTGTTGCGCGATGCGTTTGGGGACGAGCGGTAGGATTCTTGTCTGCGCATCCCGAACGCCGCGAGGTTTTCGACTACGCCAGTGCTCCCCAAGCATTACCCACAAGTCTTGATCACAGGAAAACCCCCGAGGGCGGCGGCGGGTGAAGGCAAAGGATGCGGTGCTGGA
>CAIQUL010000209.1 GCA_903874975.1 uncultured Chthoniobacter sp.
GTCTTCCCGCTCCGCCCGCCCGCGGCGCAATGCACGAGGTAGGTCTGCTTCCGGTCGAGCGCCGCCACTTTCGCCGCAAAATCCGCCGCCTTGAAATCCACGTTCTTCGCCCCGGCGATGTGACCCGCCGCGAATTCCTCCGGCGTCCGCACATCCAGCACCATGATCTTCGGGTGGTCCTTGAGCAGTTTTGCCGCGTCATCCGGCGACACATTTTTCACGACACCCAGCGGCACGATGCCCGCCGGCGCAGCGGCCGGGGGTTCGGCACGGAGCGGACTGGCGAGGAGCACTGCGGCGAGGAGAAGCGAGGGAGTTTTCATAGTCCGCCCAATCAATTCCGATTCCCGGCGCGGGCAAGACCGGAGAACCGCGGAACGGACTTTCGCGACGCCCCGCCCGCCCGCCCGCCGACCTTTTCGTGCCGGTGGTGATCTTCGGTGGACACGCCTCTCCCGAGTTTCATTGTTCTCTAACAGTCTGTTGAAAAACCACGCCAAATCCTTCTTTCCTCCTTCTCGTGCGCGTGCGCGTGCTCCGTTTTTAGAGACGGCGTGGAGGAGAGCAGGAGCAGGATGACAACAGTATTTCAACAGGCTGCTAAGTTTCCCTCCCGCTCATCCGTCTCACTCCATACATCCATGAAAAAACTCGCTCTTCTCCTCACCCTGGCAGCCCCGGCTTTGGCCGCGGAACCCGCGCTTACCATCTACAATCAGGGCTTCGCCGTCGTGCGCGACACCCTGCCCATCGACCTCAAGGCCGGCGTGAGCAACGTCACTTTCAGCGGTGCGACCGCGAAACTCGAACCTGATTCCGTCATCCTCCGCGATGTCGCGGGCAAGGCCGCCATCCAGATCCTCGAACAAGCCTACCGCAACGATCCCGTCTCCGAGCCGATGCTGCTCTCCTTTTTCGAGGGCAAAGAGGTGAGCTTCGTCCGCCATGAAACCAACAAGCCCGATCAGACGATTCCGGGGAAAGTCATCCGCAGCGGCTACGTCCCCGGCGGAGCGCCCGTGCAACCGATCATCGAGGTGGACGGCAAGCTGCAGTTCTCCCTGCCCGGCCAGCCCATCTTTCCCTCGCTCGGCGACGACAACATTCTCAAGCCCACGCTTTCCTGGAAACTCAACGCCGCGGCCGCTGCGAAGATCAACGCCGAGGTCGCCTACGTCACCCAAGGTTTCTCGTGGGAGGCGAGCTACAATCTCGTCGCGCCGGAGAAAGGCGACCTCGTGGATTTCGTCGGATGGATCACGATGAAAAACGACAGCGGCACCGGCTTCAAAGATGCGAAGATCAAGCTCATGGCCGGTGACGTGAACAAGGTCCAGCCGCACCAACCCCACCCGCAGATGATGGTCCGAGCCGCGATGGCCATGGACGCCGCGCCGGCCCCGGTCGTGACGGAAAAAGCGTTCGACGAGTTCCACCTCTACACCCTCGCGCGCCCGGCCACGCTGCGCGACAAAGAGACCAAGCAGGTCGAATTCGTCCGCGCCACCGGAGTGCGCGCCGAGCGGATCTATGTCTACGACGGCGCGGCCATCGGTGGCTGGCACGTGGGGATGAACATCGGGGGCAATCCGCACTACGGCGTGGAGTCCAACAAGAAGGTCAGCGTCTATCGTGAATTCAAAAACACCGAGGCCAACAAGCTCGGCATCCCGCTGCCCAAGGGCCGCGTCCGTTTTTACTCCCAGGACGAGGACCGGCAGCTCGAGTTCGTGGGCGAAAACACCATCGACCACACGCCGAAAAACGAACTCGTGCGGCTCTACATCGGCAACAGCTTCGACCTCGTGGGCGAGCGCAAGCGCACCGACTTCAAGACCAACGAGGGCAACCGCATTTTTGACGAGACCTTCGAGATCAAAGTGCGCAACCGCAAAAAGGAGCCGGTGGAAATCCGCGTCGTCGAGCATCTCTTCCGCTGGAGTAACTGGACCATCACCGACAAAAGCCAGGAGTACGAAAAGACCAACGCGCAGACCATTGAGTTCCGCGTCCCGCTCAAACCCGACGAGGAAAAGATCGTGACCTACAAAATCCGCTACACCTGGTAGCCCGCGCGCCGCCTCGCGCGGCGGCGGCGTCTCGAATTCCTTTCCCGTATTGCTGCGGGTCAATGCGGTGGAGGTGCTCGCCGATCAGTTGCGCACGCGGCTGGTCGCGGCGACGTGGCAGAACGAGCCGGCCTTTTCCAAGCTGCTCAAGCTGATCACGCAGGCGCCGACGCGGCCGACGATCTACCCGCAAATCACCGCGGCTTTGCAGAATCAGGAAGCCGGCATCGAGGACGTGGCCGAACGCGTCGCGCGCGAGCCACGCGGAAGGCGCGGGCGCGATAGAAATATGCGGGGCATTCTGAACGCAGCTTTTTCGCAACCCTCGCGTGACACCGCTCGCGCGGGCGTTCTACTTTCGCTCTCCCGACCATGGCCCAGATCACGAAAGACCAGATTGCCGACACCCTCGAGAGCATCGCGCAGATGCTCGAAATCAAGGGCGAGAACGTTTTTAAAATCCGCGCCTACACGAATGCCGCGCGGGCGCTGGAGACCTACCCCGGCGACCTCGTGGCGGCGGCGGCCGAGGGGCTGCTCGGGGAGATTCCCGGCGTGGGCAAAGCGATCGCCGAGAAAATCACGGAACTCGTGGCCACCGGGCAGCTCGCGTATTTCGAGAGTCTGAAGGCGGAGTTTCCGCCGGGGTTGTTTGCGATGTTTGAACTGCAAGGACTCGGGCCGAAGAAGATCAAGGCGCTGTGGGAGACGCTCGGGGTCACCACCGTCCCGGAGTTGGAGAAGGCCTGCAAAGACGGACGCGTGGCGGAGTTGCCAGGCTTCGGGAAAAAGACTTCGGACAACATTCTCGCGGCGATCCAATCGCGTGCGAAACACGCCGGACGCTTTCGCCTCGGCTCCATCGCGGCGGACGCCGAGCGGATGGTCGCGGAACTGCGGGAGTTGCCGGAGGTTTTCCAGGCGGCCATCGCGGGCAGCTACCGGCGACGGAAGGAAGTCGTGGGCGATCTCGATTTCATCGTGGCCACGAATACACCCGAAGCGGTGTCCGAGTTTTTCGTGCAGCACGAGATGGTCGAGAGCGTGATCGCGCACGGCCCCACGAAATCGAGCGTGCGTTTCCGGAGTGGCATCCAGGCCGATCTGCGCGTGGTGAAAAGCGCGGAGTATCCCTTTGCGCTGAACTACTTCACCGGCTCGAAGGAGCATAACATCCTCATGCGCCAGCGCGCGCTGGCCCGCGGCTGGACGTTGAACGAATACCGCCTCGCTCTCGCGGAGAAACCAGAAACCAGAAACCAGAAACCAGAAACTCCCCCGGAGATCCACGACGAGCCGGGCCTCTACCGCGCGCTCGGTCTCGATTACGTGGAGCCGGAGCTGCGGGAGGCTTGCGGGGAATTCGCCGCGGCGGAAGCCCACACGCTGCCGGATCTCATTGAGACCGAAAATCTGCGCGGCACTTTCCACAACCACACCACCGCCAGTGACGGCCGCAGCACCCTCGCCGAAATGGCCGAGGCCGCGCAGGAGCTGGGTCTGCAATATCTCGGCATCGCCGACCACTCGAAGTCCTCGGTGCAGGCGCACGGCCTGGAAACCGACCGGCTGCTCGCGCAGATCGCCGAGATCAAGGCGCTCAACGCCACCTTCGACGGCCATTTCCGCATCTTCGCCGGCAGCGAGGTGGACATCCACAAGGACGGCTCGCTCGATTTCCCAGACCACCTGCTGGAGCGCCTCGATTACGTCGTCGCCTCGGTCCACAGCTCCTTTTCGCTCACGGAGGTGGAGATGACCAAGCGCCTCATCCGCGCGATGGAAAATCCGCACGTGACCATGCTCGGCCACCTCACTGGCCGGCTCCTGCTCTCGCGCGACGGCTACGCCGTGAACGTCCCCGCCATCATCGAAGCCGCTGCCGCCACCGGCACGATGACCGAACTCAACGCCAACCCCAAACGCCTCGACATGGACTGGCGCTGGTGGCCGCTGGCCAAGGAGAAGGGCGTGCGCTGCGTGATCAACCCCGACGCCCACCACACCTCGCACCTGCAATTCCTCCACTTCGGCGTCGGCATCGCCCGCAAAGGCTGGCTCACCCGCAAGGAAGTGGTGAACTGCCTCCCGCTCGGAGAAATCGAGGCCATGCTCGCGGCGAAACGCGCGCGGAGGAAATGATCTCGCTCCTCGTCGCCGCCATTTTGCTCGCGAGCTATCTGCTCGGCTCGATCCCGTGCGGGCTGCTGATTTCCCAATCTCAGGGCCTCGACATCCGCGAGCACGGCAGCCGGAACATCGGCGCGACGAATGTCTGGCGGGTGATGGGGAAAAAGTGGGGACTGCTGGCGTTTGTGGGCGACACGGCAAAGGGCTGGCTCGCGGTGCTCCTCGGGATGTGGCTGGCGGCGCGCTGGAGCGTGACCCTCGACCTGCCGCACGGGCACATTTTGCCACCGGACTTCGCCGGCATCACCGCCGCGTTGGGCTGCATTCTCGGGCACACGTTTCCGGTCTGGCTGCGCTTCAAAGGCGGCAAGGGCGTGGCGACTTCGCTCGGCGTAATCCTCGGCATGATGCCGCTGGCGGCGCTGATCGACTTCGCGATCTGGGGCGTGGTGTTCAAAGTTTCGCGCTACGTTTCGCTCGCCTCAATCGTGGCGGCGGGGGCGCTGCCGGTAGCGGTGATCGGGCTGATGTTCTTCGGCCCGGCGCAAGGCTGGGGCGCGGTGCATGGGTGGGGAAATTTCTACTTCGCCGTGGCGGCGGCCGCGCTCGTCATCAAACGCCACACGGCCAACCTCCAGCGCCTCCGCGCCGGGACCGAGCTGCGGGTCGGCGCGCCGAAGCCGGAGGAAGCGAAGTGAAAACGGAATTACGGAATGATGCGGGGATGGTTTCGCGCGTACGAGCGCGCCCCGCTTTCCAATTCCCTCATTTGGCAAAATTCCGTCATTCCGTCCGTCCGTATCTGCTCTCCTTCGCACCATGAGTTTTCAAAATGTCGGCATCGTCGGTGCGGGGAGCTGGGGCACGGCGTTGGCCGTCCCGCTGCTCGCCAATCATCTGCCCGTCACCCTCTGGGGCCACGATGCGGAGCACATCGCGCGGGTCGCTGCGGCGCGGGAAAACGCGGCCTATCTCCCCGACGTGGCGCTGCCGGCGGAGCTGCGCTTGACCCACGAACTCGACGATCTCCGCGGGTGCGATCTTGTGCTGCTCGTGACACCGTCCAAGGCGATTCGCGAGGTGGCCTCGCGACTTTCGACCGTCGGGCTGAGCGAGGAAACGGCGCTGCTTTCCTGCACCAAAGGCGTGGAGCGCGGGAGCGGGCTGCGGATGAGCCAGATCCTCGCGGAATGTTTTCCCCGCAACCCAGTCGGCGTGCTTTCCGGGCCGAGCCACGCGGAGGAAGTCGCGCGCCGGATGCCTACCGCGCTGGTCCTCGGCTGCTCCGACACGCCGCTGGCCAAGCGGCTCCAGCGTGCGTTTGCCACGCCCTTTTTCCGCGCCTACACGAGCGACGACGTGGCCGGCATCGAGCTCGGCGGCGCGCTGAAAAACATCTTCGCCCTCGCCGCCGGCGTGAGCGACGGCCTCGGCCTCGGCGACAACTCGAAAGCCGCGCTGGTCACCCGCGCGCTGACCGAACTCAGCCGCCTCGGCACCGCCCTCGGCGGGCGGCGCGAGACGTTCCAAGGCCTCAGCGGCCTCGGCGACCTCATGGTCACCTGTTTCTCCAAGCACAGCCGCAACCGCGCCGTCGGCGAGCGCCTCGGCCGCGGCGAGCGGCTCGCGGACATTGTGGCCTCGATGAACATGGTCGCCGAGGGCGTGCCCACCACTTACAGCGCCCACGAAGCCGCCCAGCGCCACGGCATCGAAACTCCGATCGTCACCCAAATCCGCGCCCTCCTCGACGGCACCATCTCGCCCCGCGCCGCCATGGCCAATCTCATGGGCCGCGAGACCGGCGCAGAGTAGCGCGGCAAACCCGGCCGGCGCTGGCGCGGCGGCCGCGGAGATTTGGAGCTGGGAGATCGGAGTTTGGGAGTTGGCTGGCGCTGCTCGCTGCTTGCCTCGCGGCGGCTGGCGGCAGTGGCGCGACGCAGGCCCGACCGCGCACCGCAACTGGTGGCCCGCCGTGGATCGCGCTTGGTGCCGCGCGCAGAACCTCACGCCCGACGAAAAGATCCTCGCCTGTGCCACGACCTACGAGACCCCGCGCGCCGATCTCAAGACGCTCGCCGGGTCCGCGTGACCCACGCCGACCGCTACGCTTTCCCGCTCAAGCCAAACGCCTCGTGCGCGAGCTGCGCCGCCTCGTTGATCTTCGCCTCGTCGATGATCACCGCGGTCTTGATCTCGCTCGTGGAGATGAGCTGGATATTGATCCCGCCCGCCGCCATCGCCTCGAAAAGCCGCGCCGCCACGCCGCTGTGCGAACGCATGCCGATGCCGACAATCGAGAGCTTGGCGATGCCTTCCTCGGTCACGATGTCCTTCGCGCCGATTTCCTTCATCACGCTGTTCAGCGCGGCCTGCGCCTTGGGCAGCTCGTCTTTGTTCAGGGTAAAAGAAATGTCGTTCGTGTCGCCCACGCTGTCGCTCTGCACGATCATGTCGAGGATGACACTGGTGGCCGCGAGCGCGGTAAAGATGCGGGCGGCGGTGCCGGGCCGGTCGGGCACCTGGCGGATGGTGACCTTGGCCTGGTTTTTCTCGATGCTGATGCCGCGGACGACGACGTTTTCCATATCTTCAGTTTCTTCGGTCACGATAGTTCCAGGGTTGTTGTTGAACGAGCTGCGCACCTCAAAGACGACGCCGAACTTTTTCGCAAACTCGACGCTCCGCGACTGCATGACTTTCGACCCGCTCGACGCCATCTCCAGCATCTCGTCGTAGCTGATCGCGTCGATCTTCCGGGCCGTCGGGACGATCCGCGGGTCGCACGTATAAACGCCGTCCACATCCGTGAAAATCTGGCAGACATCCGCCTTGATCGCCGACGCGATGGCGATGGCCGTGAGATCGCTGCCGCCGCGCCCGAGCGTGGTGATGCGTCCGTCCGTCGTCTCGCCCTGAAAGCCCGCCACGATCACGATCTCCTCGTTCTTCAGGTGGGCGTGGATCTGCTTCGGCGTGATGTTCACGATCTTCGCCTTCGTGTGGACGCCGTCGGTGATGATCCCGGCCTGCCCGCCGGTCAGCGACACCGCCTTTTTTCCCAGCCCCTCGATGGCCATGGCGATGAGCGCGATGGTCGTCTGCTCGCCGGTCGAAAGGAGCACATCCATCTCGCGTTCGGAGGGATTCTGCGAAACCTGCCGGGCGAGATTGATGAGGCTGTCGGTCACGCCGCTCATCGCCGAAACCACCACGACCACGCGATGCCCCGCCTCCTGCGTGGCCACCACGCGGCGGGCGACATTGAGGATGCGTTGCGGATTACCGACGGACGTGCCGCCGTATTTCTGGACGATGAGACTCATCTGGAAAGGGGGCGCATAGTTCCGTGGAGTTTAGGCGCTGTCAACACGTGCGCGCTGGCCTGGCGCGCGGAGCGCCGCCATCCACGACCCGCAGTTTTTCCACAGCCGCCTAATGCGCGGGGCTTGCGGCGGGCGGCGGCTCGGACTCCGGGGGTGCAGGCGCGGGCGCGGGCTTCTTCCCGCCGATCTTTTCCACGAGGTAGTAGCAGACCGGGACGATGAAGATGGCGAGGAAGCTGGCGGCGAGCATGCCGCCGATGACGGTGGTGCCGAGGATGTTGCGCGCGATGGCCCCGGAACCCGTCGCGCGCCAGAGCGGGACGCAGCCGAGGATGAAGGCGAAGCTGGTCATCAGGATCGGGCGCAGGCGGAGTTTCGCGCCTTCCAGCGCGGCGTCGAAGAGGGGCTTGCCTTTCTCGTGTTCCAGCTTGGCAAACTCGACGATGAGGATGGCGTTTTTCGCGGCGAGGCCGATCAGCATGACGAGGCCGATCTGGGCGAAGAGGTTGTTTTCCATGGAGCGTCCGAAGAGCGCGATGAAGGCGCCGAAGACGGCGATGGGCGTGCCGAGGAGCACGGCGAAGGGGAGCGACCAGCTTTCATACATGGCCGCGAGAACAAGGAAGACGAAGAGGAAGGACATGGCGAAAACCACGCTCGGCCCGACGCCTTGCTGCGCCTTCTTTTCCTGGAAAGACATACCCATGTAGTCGTAGCCCATCTCCGTCGGCATCTTCGCGGCGAAGACTTCTTCGAGCGCCTTCATGGCCTGTGCGGAGCTGAAGCCGGGGGCGGCGCTGGCGTTGACCTGGGCGCTGCGGAAGAGGTTGTAGCGCATCGTGAATTCCGGGCCGGCGCCGGGCTTGACCGTGGTGATGGCGCTGAGCGGGACCATCTGCCCATCGGCGTTGGTGACGAAGAACTGGCCGAGATCTTCGGCCCGCGTGCGGAACTCGCCTTCGGACTGGACGAAGACCTGCCACTGGCGGCCAAAGCGGTTGAAGTAGTTCACGAAGGAGCCGCCCATGAAGGTCTGGAGCGTCTTGTAAACGTCGTCGAGTTTGACGCCCTGCTTGAGCACTTTGTCGCGATCCACCTCGACGCCGATCTGCGGAATGACGGGCAGAAACGTGGTGCTGACGCTGGCGATCTCGGGCCGCTCTTTGGCCGCGGCCATGAAGGTGCGGAGATTTCCGGCGAGGAAGGTGACGTCTTTACCGGCGCGATCCTGGAGGATGAAAGTGACGCCCCCCGCGGTGCCGATGCCGGGAATGGCCGGTGGCGAAAAGGCGAACGCGACGCCTTCGCTGATCTTGGACAGCTCGCGGTTCAGGTGCGCCTGGATGGCCTTGTATTGCTCCTCGGGCGCTGAGCGTTCCTCCCATGCCTGGAGCGTGATGAAGAAGAACGCGCTGTAAGTATTGGTCACGCCGCTGAGCAGGCTGAAGCCGGCCACGGTGGTGCAGCTTTTTACGCCGGGCGCGGCCTGGATGATTTTTTCGATCTTGTCCGCCGCGGCGCCGGTGCGCTGGAGCGACGCGGCATTGGGCAGTTGCAGGCCCGCATACAGGTAGCCCTGGTCTTCCTCGGGGAGGAATCCGCCGGGCAGTTTCCCGCCGAAAAATCCCGCGCCGATGGTGAAGACGACGAGCAGGAGAAGGGCGATCACGCTTTTGCGCATGAGCCCGCGCGAGACGTTGACGTAGCCATGGGTGATCGCGCCGAAACCGCGGTTGAAGAGGTCGTAGAATTTTTGCAGCGGGCCGGTGCCGCGCGTTTTCGGCTGGAGCAGCAGGGCGCAGAGCGCGGGCGACAGGGTGAGCGCGTTGAACGCGGAGATGAGCACCGAGACGGCGATGGTGACCGCGAACTGCTGGTATAATCGCCCGGTGATCCCAGGCACAAACGCGGTCGGGATAAACACCGCGGCGAGCACCAGCGCGATGCCGATGACCGGGCCGGAGACTTCCTCCATCGCTTGGAAGGTCGCCTCTTTCGGCGAAAGGCCGCGCGCGATGTGATGCTCGACGGCTTCCACGACGACGATGGCGTCGTCGACCACGAGACCGATGGCGAGCACGAGGCCGAGCATCGAGAGCGTGTTCACGGTGAAGCCGAAAACGGGGAACATCGCGAAGGTGCCGATGAGCGAGACGGGCACGGCGAGCAGCGGGATGAGCGTGGCGCGCCAGCCTTGCAGAAAGAGGAAGACCACGACGATCACGAGGATCAGCGCCTCGATCAGCGTGTGCTCGATGTCCTTCATGCTGGCCGTGACCGCGAGGGTGGTGTCGAGCGCGACTTCGTAATCGAGATCGACGGGGAAGCGCAGCTTCGCCTCCTCCATCATTTTCTTCGCGCCTGCGGCCGCGGCGAGGGCGTTGGAGCCGGGGAGTTGGTAGAGCGCGACGAGCGCCGCGGGCTGGCCATTGAAGCGCCCCGAGAGGCTGTAGTTCTGCGCGCCGAGTTCGATGCGCGCCACGTCGCCGAGCCGGATCATGGAGCCGTCGGTATTGGCGCGGACGACCACGTTTTCAAACTCCGCCGCCGAGGTGAGCCGACCCTGCGCGCGCACCGCGTAGGTGTATTCCTGCCCGGCCGGCACCGGCTCCGCGCCGATCTGGCCGGCGGGGTTCACCGCGTTCTGCTGCTTCATCGCCGCGATGATTTCCGGGATGGTGATGCCCAGTTTCGCGAGCTGATCGGGCCGCACCCAGCAGCGCATCGCATACTGGCCCGCGCCGAAGACGGTGACGCTGGCGATGCCGGGCACGCGGGTAAACTGGTCGTTGAGATTGATGTAGGCGTAGTTCGCGAGGAAGACGTTGTCGTAGGTCCCTTTCGGCGAGTAGAGCGCGAACAGGATGAGCGGCGAGCTCGTCGATTTCTGCACGGTCACGCCCGCGGCATTCACCTCGGCCGGAAGCTGCGACGCGGCCTGGCTCTGGCGCATCTGGGCGAGGATCTGGGCGGTGTTCGGGTCGGTCTGGCCGTCAAAATTCACGGTCAGGGTCATCGCACCGTTGTTCGCGTTGACGGACGACAGGTAATTCATGTGGTCCACGCCGCTCATTTGCTGCTCGATCGGCGTGGCCACGGACTGCTCGACGGTCACGGCATCCGCGCCGGTGTAGCTGGCCCTCACCTGGATTTCCGGCGGGACGATATTCGGAAACTGCGCGACCGGCAGCGCCGTGAAAGTGAGGCCGCCGACGATCGTCATGATGATCGCGATGACGATCGCCACGATCGGGCGGTTGATGAAAAACTTGGCCATGGCCGGTTACTTGGCCTCCGGCGGGGCTTCGCTCGCGGGCTTGGCGGACACCGGTGCGGGCTTGGCCGGCACGGTCCACGGCCGGGCCTTCACCGGCGCCCCAGTCCGCACTTTCTGCACACCTTCCACGACGACTTTCTCACCCGGCTTCAACCCTTCCGAAATCACCCACAGCGACCCCACGCGCTCCCCCACCTTCACCGGCCGGATCTCCGCTTTGCTGTCCGCGCCGACGAGCGCCACCGAGTAACTGCCCTGCATCTCCATGACCGCGCGTTGCGGCACGAGCAACGCGTTCGGCTGGGTCTTCAGCACGGCGCGCACCTTGGCGTACTGCCCGGGCCGCAGGAGATTGCCAGGATTCGGAAAGATCACTTCCAGCGCGATGGTGCCGGTCTTCACCGAGACCTGCCGATCGATCGAGAAAAACGTGCCCTTCTCCGGAAACACTTGGCCGTCGGCCAGCACCAGTTCCGATCGGGCCGGGCGGTCGGCCAGCGGGGTAGCCATCGCCGTGGTCAGCTCCTTGGAAAACTTCAGATATTCCTGCTCGCTGATCGGAAACTTCGCCTTGATCGGATCGACCGTGGAGACGGCGGTCAAAGCCCCGGTGCTCGGTCCGACGAGATCCCCGATGCCCACATTCGCGAGACCCGCGACGCCATCGACCGGCGCAGTGACCTTCGTAAAGGCGAGATTCAACGCCGCCTGCTGCAACGCCGCCTTCGCCACGTCGATGCTCGCCACATTCGCGAGATTCGACTGCAAAGCGTTGTCGTAGTCCCGCTGGCTCGTGACCTTTTTTTCGAAGAGCTCCTTCTGCTTTTGAAACTCCGCTTCCGTCCGGCCCTGCTGCGCCTCGGCTTGCGTGACCTGCGCCTTGGCCTGCGCCAGAGCCGCCTCCAACGGGCGCGCGTCGATCAGAAAAAGCACGTCGCCCTTCTTGACCACCGCGCCCTCGGAATACTTCTGCTCCTGGAGGTAGCCGCTAACCCGCGCGCGGATGTCCGCATTCGACGAACCATCGAGCGTGCCCAGCCACTCCCGGACGATCGGCACATCCTGCTGCACCACCGCGGAGACGAGCACTTCCGGCGGGCCCGCGGGCGCCGCCGCGTCCTTTTCCTGACAGGCGGATAATACGATCGCCGAGAGGAGGGTAAAACTGCGGCGCACCGCGGTCGCGACTGGGGTGGACATACGTGAAAGCTCAAAGGGCTTCGTGGAACAGGCGAGAACGGAGGGAACTGCGGCGCGCCGGGCAAGGCAAACACCGCCCTCCGGATTCCGCACTGCATCGATTGAACACGCATTAAGGGAGCGCATAAAATAAGCATATAAAAGAAGCGAATAAAATAAGCAAACAAAAGAAGCGCATCGGTGTCCGAAAATCCCCCTGCAAAACCGCATAGCACTGGCGCAGGGCGGCGCTGGCCGGCTCGTGGTGAGGCTGGAGAAAGAGTGGCACCCGGCAACCAGCGGATGAACTTCACCGAGCGCTTTGCGAGCCACCCATCGACCCTCCCAAAGTCTCTCCGCCCCGGCCAAGAGCGAAATATAAGAAGCGACCCCTTCTTCTGCTCACGCGATGCATCGCATGGTAAATGGCGCCGGGATCCTTGATGCGCAGGGGCCGGGGCACCGCTCTGGAGGTCTTGCAGAGCGCGGGTGCGTGTCAATCGTCAGCTCTGACCCCGCCCCAGCTCGCTCTGATGTTGGTAATATCAGTAAAAAACTTGCGAGGGGTGGGCGTTTTTCCTATTGGCCTCCGCGACAATCGGGCGGGAAGCATGA
>CAIQUL010000210.1 GCA_903874975.1 uncultured Chthoniobacter sp.
GCGCTGTGGACCGCCGATTTCCCCGGACAAAGCGCGCCGGTGATCGCGAATGGGAAGCTCTACATCATGGGCTACCAGGGCGAAGGGCCCGACCTCCAGGAGGGCGTGGCCTGCTTCGACGCGGAGACCGGCAAGCCTTTGTGGAAGCACCTCTCGAACGACTTCCTCAGCGACATCATCTACCTGCGCTACGCCACTTCCTGCCCGACGATCGATGCCGAAACCGGTCACGTTTACACCCAGGGCAGCCAGGGCCTGCTCTCGTGTTTCACCGCCGACGGCCAGCTCGTCTGGCAGCACTCGCTCATGGAGGAATTCGGCCGCCTCACCTTCCCGAACAACCGCACCGCCTCCCCGCTCATCGACCGCGAACTCGTCATCACCCGCGGCATCACCTCCTCCTGGGGCGCGCACGGCGCGGCGGGCGACCGCTTTTACGCCTTCGACAAAAAGACCGGCGAGCTCGTCTGGTCCAGCGCCCCCGGCGACCGGCCGCAGGACAATACCTTCTGCCATCCCTGGCTCGGCTTCCACGAAGGCCGGCGCGTCCTCTACTCCTCCGGCGGCGATTCCACCCTGCTCGCCCTCAATGCCCGCACCGGCGCACCCCTCTGGCGCACCCCCGTGGCCAAAGCCGGCGCCAAAGGCGGCATCAACGCCTCCGTGGTGCAGTATCAGGACACCATCATCGTCACGCACGAAAGCGAGAACCTCGACACGAGCGACGTGGGTCGCATGGCGGCGTTCAAGATTCCCACCGGCGTGCAGCCGCCCACCCCGCTGACCCCGCAGGTTTTTCCGACGCAGGATCTCGAAAAATGGCGCAACCCCGTCGGCGCGCTGGCCACCTCGCCGGTGCTCGTGGGCGACCGCATCTATCAGGTCAGCGGTTTCGGCGACTTGTGCGCCATCGAAGCCGGCACGGGGAAGGTCCTGTGGAAGAAAAAGCTCGGCATCGAGCAACGGCAAAGCTCGCCCTTTTACGCCGACGGCCTGCTCTACATCGCCATGTATATCGCCGCCGGAAATGACGAGGCGAAGACCGGGGACGAGGGTGAGTTTTTCGTCGTCCGGCCCGGCGAAAAAGACGCGGAGATCCTGAGCCGCAGCTTGCTCGTCGGCAAATGTTATGGGTCGCCGGTCGGCTACAACGGCAAGGTTTACGTCCAGACCGAGAAGAAGCTCTATTGCTTTGGCAAAAAGGGCGCGAGCCGGGGTCTCGCCGGCGCGCCCGATGCCGAGAAATGGCCCGCGCCCGGCGCGGCGAAGCAGCTCCAGATCATCCCTTTCGAGGTGCTCCTCCAGCCCGGCAAGGCGCAGTCCTTTCGCATCCGCGCGCTCGATGCGAACGGCTTCACCGTCGAGGAAAGCGTCGATCCGAAAACCGTGAAGTGGGAGACCTTCATCCCGCCGACCGCGCTCGTGAAAGTAACGATGAAAGCCGCCTTCAACGCCGACGGCGTGCTCACCGGGGAGGGTCCGTCCGCCGGGCAGTGGAAGGCCAGCGTGGGTGAACTCACCGGCTTCATCAAAGGCCGCGTCGTCAGCGCGCTGCCGATCCGGCAGGACTTCGAGACCGTGGAGCTAAAGGAAACCACCGGCCCCGGCCTCGGCAAAGAGCCCATCGCCCTGCCCGCGCCCGCGCCCGGCAAACCCGCGCCCGCCGCCGGCCCCACCATCTGGAACGTCGTCGAGGAACCCACCGCCTTCGCCTACCCCCCGCTCTGGTGGAACAGCGCCCGCTTCCGCTTCGAGGTCCGCCAGTCCCCCGGCGACGGCGGCACCCGGGCCTTCTGCAAAACCATCGACAACAAACTCTTTCAGCGCGGGCAAGTCTTCATCGGCGCGCCCGACATGCACGACTACACCATCGAGGCCGACGTCATGAGCGAAGGCAACCGGCGCAAGATGAGCGAGATCGGCGTCATCAACCAGCGCTACGCCATCGTCCTCAAAGGCAACGCCCAGTTGCTCGAGATCAGCTCCAACCAGGAGCTCTACCAGGGCCAGCCCAACACCGTGCCCTTCAAGTGGGTGCCCGGGGAATGGTACCGCCTCAAGGCGCGTGTCGAGGCCACGAAAAGCGGCAGCGGCATCATCCGCGCGAAAGTCTGGAAAAAGTCCGGCCCCGAGCCCGACGCCTGGACGCTCGAGCTTCCCGTGAAAAGGGTCCACCGCCACGGCTCCCCCGGCCTCTTCGGCTTCTCCCCGCAAGAGCAGCGCGCCTGGATCGACAACGTCACCGTCACCCCCAACTGACCCGCGCCGCGCTCGGCGCGCGCCTGCGTTTTGGAGTGCGGCGCTGCGGCGCCGCGGCGCCGCCTTTGCCCACGGCGAACTCCGTTCAGAATGACGGCAGGGTTTTTCTACGAAACCGCCGCCGCGTTCTATGCACGTTTCGGTTTCGAGCCGACGGCGGCGCCGGGTAAAGCGGCGGACGCCCGCCGGGCGTTGTCCCGGAGGGACATCGGAAATTAGCCGGTGGTGCAGCGAGGAACGAGCGCAACCACCGGACTCTCCACAAAAGCGCAC
>CAIQUL010000211.1 GCA_903874975.1 uncultured Chthoniobacter sp.
GGTGCTGCACGCCCGCGGCCAGTGCCACAGCCGCAAACGCATCGCCCGACTGATGAAGGCCGCGGGGCTCCGGGGCAAGTGTCCGCGCCGCTTTGTGCCCTGCACGACGCCGAGCGGGGACGCCGAGCCCATCCGCCCCTAACCGACTGGCTGCGCAGCCCAAGCCCACGGCACCAAATCAGGGATGGGTGAGTGACATCACCTATGTGCGCACCGCTGCAGGCTGGCTCTACGTGGCCGCCCTCCTCGATCTCTACAGCCGCCGGATCGTCGGCTGGGCGACGGGCGCGAGCCTCGCCGCCGAGTTGGTCCTGCGCGCCCTGCCCATGGCCCTGCGCCATCGCCGTCCGCCCGCCGGGCTGCTCTAGCACAGCGATCGCGGCCTCCAGTATGCCGGCGGCGACTTCCGCGCCGCGCTGGCCGAAGCCCGCCTTATCGCCAGCATGAGCCGCCAAGGCAACTGCTACGACAACGCCGCCATGGAATCGTTCTGGAGCAGTTTCAAGCGCGACTCCATCGACTCCATCGATCCCACCCGAGAGGACGGCACCGCCGCCGCGTTTGACTCCATCGAAACCTTCTCCAACCGCGTGCGGCTCCACAGCGCCCTCGGCTACCAATCTCCTGTGGACTTCGAAAACCAACTAAACTAACAGCTCCACCCTCCGCCCCGGGTGTCCATCAAACCGGGGCAAGACCACTTTCCTCGACCTGATCAACGGCCGCACCAAGCCGGACACGGGCAAGATCGAGTTCGACGCCACCCATGACGTGACGCGGATGAACGAATACGAAATCTACCGACTCGGTATCGGTCGGACATTTCAAACGCCGACCGTCTATGCCGATCACACTGTTTGGGAAAATCTGCTCCTCAGCCTCGAAGGCAGCCGCGGAGTTTGGGCGAGCCTTTTTCACAAAACGAACAACACCGAGCGGGATCGCATCGATGAAATCCTCGGCACGATCAACCTCCCCGCGCAGCGGGACTGGAAAGCCGGCGCGCTGGCCCACGGGCAGAAGCAGTGGCTGGAGATCGGCATGTTGCTCGCGCAAAGCGCCCGGCTGCTCCTCGTGGACGAACCCGCCGCGGGCATGACCGACGTGGAGACACATAAGACGGGCGAATTGCTCCTCTCGCTCGCTGGTCGGTACACGATCGTCGTCATCGAGCACGACATGGTCTTTGTCCGCCAAATCGCCACCGGGCGGAAGGTGGCCGTGCTCCACCAAGGCTCCGTGCTTTGCGAGGGCAGCGTGGATGAAGTGCAAAACGACGGGCTTGTCCTGGACGTGTATCTGAGCCGAAAAACGCGCAACGGCTAAGAACCTATGCTGCACGTCCAAGCGCTCGAACTTTCCATCGGCGGCAGCGGCAAGATCATCAGCGACATCGGCCGCGCCGATTCGCTGCTCGATCTGATGGGGCTCGCCAATTCCTACAAATCCTACCCGCGGGAACTCTCCGGCGGCATGAAGCAGCGCGTCGCCATCGCCCGCGCGCTCACGGCGAAGCCCAAGGTGCTGCTGATGGACGAGCCCTTCGGCGCGCTCGATGCGCAGACGCGCGGGGAAATGCAGGAACTTCTGCTGCGGCTCAGCCGACACGAAAAGAGCACCACGCTCTTTGGGACGCACGACGTCGAGGAGGCCATCTATCTCTCCACGCGGATCCTCGTTTTCTCCGGCTGCCCGGACTGCATCATCCGCGAGATCAAAGTCCCGATCGGCACCGAGCGCCCGCCGGACATCAAGCTCACGCAAGAGTTTTTCGACCTCAAACGCGAACTCCTCGACCTCCTCGCCCACGACCGCGCCCCCACTCCCGAACGCAACGAACCGCTGCGCAAACTCGTCGCTCGCCCCAGCTAGAAAATTCCTCTACACACGCGCCCATGAAACGAACTGCATTCTTCACCGCCGTCCTCGCTCTCTCGCCCGCGCTCGCACTCGCGCATCCCGGCCACTCCGTTCTGGACGTGTCGGCCAGCCCGCCCCACGCCGGTCACGAGGCGGAGTTCGCGGTGCTGCTGATCTCGCTGCTCGCCATCGCCGCGCTGGCCAACGGCGTCCACTGGCTCGCCCGCCGCCGCTGATGCACCTCTCGCCGCGCGAACAGGAGAAGCTGCTGGTCGTCGTCGTCGCCGACCTCGCGCGCCGCCAGTAAGGGCGCGGGGTGAAGCTGAATTATCCCGAAGCGATCCCGATCATCACCTGCGAGATTTTTGAAGGCGCGCGCGATGGCCGGAGCGTGGCGGAGTTGATGAGTTTCGGGACGACCATTTGGAAAAAGACCGACGTGATGGAAGGCGTCGCCGAGATGATCCACGAGGTGCAGACGGAGGCGACGTTCCCGAACGGGACGAAGCTGGTCACGGTGCATAATCCGATCCGATGAGCATTTCAGATTTCAGATTTGGCGTGGCTGCTGCCGACGGCGGACGCGCTTTTCCCCACCGGCGCGTTTGCGCACTCACTGGGTTTTGAGGAAAGCGTGCGGCTCGGCGTGGTCCGCGCCGACGCCGAGCGCGAGTCGCATCCCCGCCATGCCGGAGCTGTTCATCCCGCAGGCCGAATGCCGCTACACGTAGCGCACCGCGCTCGATGTCGCCGTCGGAGGTGAGGTGTTTTTCGTCGAAACCCTCGCGCCGGGCCGGGTTGCACGCGGGGAAGTTTTCGCGTTCACGGAGATCGCGTGGGAGTGCGCGCTGCGCCACGGCGGACACCTTCATCGCGCGCGAGCGCTTCACCCTGGATCCGACCGACGAGAGCACCGCGACCCTGCGCGTCCCGTTCACGACCGGCTACTACGCGTCGTGCTACGTCATCAGCGACCGCGTTCCACCCGAGCATCCCGTGTGGCGCGCGATCCACGATCGCAGCTCCGACACCGCACTGGTCGGCGCGAGCCGTCTCGTCGTCGGCGGGTCCACGGTCAAAATCCTCGCCGCCGACAGCATCGCGCTGACCCGCACCCTCCGCGCCATCCGCACACTCCTCGCGGACATCCTCCCGCCGTTGCGCGCAAGCTCTGACGGCTCCCCCATTTCCTCCCCGACCGAGCCCGCTACCGAAACTGCCGCCAGAAAGTGACCGCCGACATCGTCAGCCCGATCGTCGTGATGAGTGCTCGCACGCGAGGCTGCGGGATGCGCTGGGAAAAGTGCGCGCCGGCAAAGTAGCCGAGCAACGCGCCCGCGGTCATCACGCCCGCCATTGGCCAATCGACCAACCCGCTCGCCACGAACCAAGCAGCGGCGACGAGATTGATGAGCGAGCCGAGGATGTTCTTGAGGGCGTTCATCTCGTGAATGTCGGCCAGCCCCAGCAGGCCAAACACCGACAGCATCAGGATGCCGATCCCCGCACCGAAATAGCCGCCATAGACCGCGACCGGAAACTGCAGCGCGATGACCACACCGAGCGCAGCGCGCCCGCCCTTCACCTTCTGGCGCAGTGCTCCCTGCACGAGGAAAAGCGCGGTCGCGAACAGGATCAGGAACGGGACGAGGCGGGCGAAGATGGCCGGATCGCCGCGCGTGAGCAGAGCGCTGCCGAGCAACCCACCCGCGACGCTGATCGGCACAAACCGCACGAGCCACGGGCGTACCGCGCCGATCTGCCGGCGGAATCCGAAGATGCTGCCTGCCGTCCCGATGACCAGCGCGACGGTGCTGGTGGCATTGGCGGCGACCGGGGCCA
>CAIQUL010000212.1 GCA_903874975.1 uncultured Chthoniobacter sp.
CTCGCCGCGACCGTGCCCGGTGAGGCCGGCGGGCTCGCCGAAATCACGTGGTCCCCGGACGAAGCGCCGGGCAGCGAAGAGATCACCCTCGCCCGCGTCCGGCTCACCGACGAAAGCGGAGACACGCTTTCCGTTTTCGAAGCCGACAAACCCATCACCGTGGCCATCGACTACGTCGTGCAGCGGCGCATTCAAGGGATGCGCTTTCACGTTTCCCTCACGACGCAGGAAGGCGAGATCGCCTTCGTCGCCACCGACCACCTTTTCCAACCGGAATCCCAAGACCCCGGTCGCTACACCACGGCGGGCACGATCCCGGGCCGCCTGCTGAACCGGCGCGCCTACACGGTCCACGTAGGATGCAGCATTCCCGGAGAACGCTGGCTCGTCGCCGAGCAGGACTGCCTTTCGCTCACCATCTCCGGGGCCGGCAACCAGGCCTCGCACTTTCCCGAAAGCTGGCCCGGCGTGGTTTGCCCAGTCGTGGAGTGGAGCGTCACGAAGATGCCCGAACCCGTTCTTCTCGGCGCCACGCGGCGCTGAGCGCTCGCGCGCACCTGCCAATCCGATGGACAAACGCCCGCCCGCCAGCGCCTCCGGAACCGACCGCCAGCTCGTCCTCGCGGTTCCGGCCTTCCAAGCGGAGCGTTTTCTCCCCGCCACACTCGCCTCGCTCAACGCGCAGGGCGACCGCCTCCGCTGGTATCTCCAGGACGGCGCGTCGCCGGATCGCACCGCCGCCATCGCCCGCGAGATGGCGCGGCCCGGCGACACCGTGGTCAGCGCGCCCGACCGCGGCCAGACCGACGCCTTGAACCGCGCGATCGCCAGAATGGGCGGCGACATCATCGGCTTCATCAATGGCGACGATCTGCTCGCCGAGCACGCCGCCGGGCGCGTCCTCGATTTTTTCGACGCACATCCCGAGATCGACCTCATCTATGGCTCCGTCGATTGGATCGACGAGCACGGCGCGCTGACCGGCACGCACACCGGTCGCATCGAATCGCTCGCCGAGGTGCTCGACATCTACGGCGTCTGGTGGCGCGGACGCCAGTGGGTCCAGCCCGAGGTTTTTTTCCGGCGCTCGCTGTGGGAAAAGGTCGGCCCGTTCAACACCGCCTACCACCTCGCCTTCGACTACGATTTCTGGGTCCGCTGCTTCCGCGCCGGCGCGCGCGTCGCGCACCTGCCGGCCACGCTCACGCGCTTCCGCCTGCACGCCGGGCAGAAATCCGCCGCCGCCGAACGCGCCGCCGACGAGATCCGCACGATCCTGCACAAGCATCTCGCCGAGCATCCGCCGCTCAATCCCCTCCGCCGGTGGAAAATCCAGGCGCAGCTCGACTACGACCTGTATCAGAGCGGCCGGAGCGGCCGGAGCGGCGGCTTTTTTGCCAACCTCCTCCGCCACCCCCAGTGGCTCCTCTCCCCGCACGCCTGGCGGCGCACGCAGGCTGCTTGCACCCGCCGCTTTCTCTCCGGTAGATAGCCGGCGTGATTTCACCCGGTAGACTTTGGTGGCTCTTCCGCCGCGACCTCAAGCGCGGCTGGGATGCGTCCTACCACGACTACAAAACGCTCCCGCGCATCGTGGAGTGGTCGTGGCCGTTTTGGAATGAGCCCGCCCGTGAAGTTCCCATTCACGTGCTCACCGGCGCGAAAGACTGGCGGCTCTCCGCGTGGATGCTCGCGAGCTGGTTTCAATTCAGCGAGCACTCCTGGCCGATCATCATCCACGACGACGGCACGCTGCCGCGCGAGGGCGGAGCGGCTTTGCTGCGGCTCTTCAAAAGCGCGCGCATCATCCCGCGCCGCGAGGCCGACGCGAAGGTCGGGCGCTTCCTCAAAGCCTACCCGTTTTGCGAGGACTTCCGCCGCGCGCATCCGCTCGCGATGAAGATTTTCGACGTGCCGTTCTTCACCCCCGGCGAACGCTTCATGGTCTTCGACAGCGACCTGCTTTTCTTCAATCACCCGCGCGAAATCCTCGATTGGGTGAGCGTGGAATCGGACGAGTGCTGGTTCAACGAAGACGTGCGCGAAGGTTCGCTCATCACCGGCGGCGAAGCGCAGGAGGAGCTCGACATCAAGATCTGGCGGCGGGTCAACAGCGGTCTTTGCCTGCTCAACAAAACGGCCATCGACTACGACCTCTGCGACCGCGCGCTCGCGCTGACCTCGCTGCCGCGCGGCCACGTCTGGCGCATCGAGCAGACGCTCTTCATGCTCTGCGCCGCGGCGCGGGGAAAAGGCGGACTGCTCCCGCGGCGCTACGAGGTCTCGCTCAGCCGGCGCGCCTCGCCCGACGCCGTCTGCCGCCACTACGTCGGCGCGGTGCGCGATCGGTTCTACGCGGAAGGTTTGAAGCGCCTCAGCAGCTTCCTCCTCACGCGCGAAAGCGCCCCTGCGTAAACGGTTCGCCCGCTCACTGGTCGAGCGTGCCGGCGAAGACGGCGATCATCTCGCGCTCGGAGTTTTCGTCAAATGGCAGGTCGTTGATCAGCGCGAGACTGGCGCTGCGCTGTAGAGCCAGAGCGGCCTCCCGGCGGTAGGCCGCGGCGACCGCCCGGCGAAACGCCGCATCCGCCGGCAACCCCTCCGCCCCGAGTTGGCGAAAAAGCTCCGCCGCGATTTCCGCCGCCATCCCCGCCAGCGCTGTCGTCGCCGGTTGGTGCTTGTGATCGTATCCCGCCCCGCCGCCCACCTGGCAGACCCGCCGCGGGTCGAGCTGGCGAAACACCTCGCAGAGCTGCCCCACTTCCAAACCCCAGCCCGCCGCCACCGGCAGCGCCGCCGCCGTCTCCCGCGTCATCGCCACCTCGCCCGAAAGCGGATAGCGGAAACTCAGGAGAAAACCGAGCAGCGGCTGATGCCCCGCCACCCGCACCAGCGCCTGCAGCAGCGGCGCGAGAAAGAGCCGCGACACCCGCCCATACAGCCGGTCCGTGACCCGGGGGTAATACATCTTCGCAAACTCGAACCCCAGCCGCGGCTCCGCCACTGCGTAGCATAACCGCGCCAGATCCTGCCGCCGGAACGACGCCACGTCCGCATCCTGCGTCGCGATGATCCCGCACGTCCCCTCGCCCACCAGATGCCGCAGCGCCGCCGCCACGTTCCCACCCTTTCCCCCGATCCCCGCCGCAACCCCCGGCCGATCGTTCCACAAAAACGTCCGCCGCATCGGCAGCGCCGCGAACCGGTCCTCCGCGCGCTCGAACTGCTCCGCCGTCACCCCATTCATACTCACCACGATCTCTCGCAAAAACCGCGGCCCCTCCGCCAGCTCCGCCACAATGTGCGCCAGCGCCGGCCTTTCCAAATCCCCCCCATGACACGGCAGCACCAAAGCTATCCCTTGCTCCGTCGCCAGTCCCGCCAAGTCCCTCTCGATCTTCGCCAAATGCCCATCATTCAGCCGCTGGAGCGTGCAAATGAGACCGGTCTGGGCAAAGTCGGACATGACACGCGACAGCCTGCGCAAACCGACTCGCTCCGGCGAGCCCACTCTCAAAAAATCGCCGCCACGCTGCCTGCCGAGATCATTGGATGACGTTCAGCCGAACGAACTGCTTTCCGCCTCCGGCGGGAATGGCGACGCGCATGTGGTCAGTCGCGCCTCCGGGCGTGACGGTGACCGGGCCACCGATAGATTGGCCGGAGCCAAAACTTGGGCAAAGGTCGCCAGCTGGGCGATGCCCTTGGCGAGGATTGTCGCGGACTTTGGACAAATGAACGACGCAACCGGGTTGTATGGCGCGGTCGGCAAGTAGTCGCCCAGGATCGTGATCGGGATGTTTACGTCAGTCGTCGGGCCAGGGAACGGCCCGCGCCACCGCTTCAGTGCGAAAACTAATCGCTTGGGAGCGGTGCGGAGCGGGCGCGGGCATCCGCGATGGCTAGGCCCCCGCCGGGCGGCAATCGGATCGGCGGCTGGAAGCTCGGCGCTTTGCGCGTCCTCCGATTCATCCCACCCACATATCACCCCCGCGGGTTCGGTCTCTCAGGAGGAAGAGGCGGAAACTTGTTTCGGATTTCGAATTTTGCCGTAGCCTCCGCGCCCTATGTTATCCGCAGGTATCGTCGGCCTTCCCAATGTCGGCAAATCCACCCTCTTCAACGCCGTCACCAAAACGCAGAAAGCGCAGGCGGCAAACTACCCGTTTTGCACCATTGATCCGAACGTCGGCATCGTGACCGTGCCCGACCCGCGGCTCGCCGTGCTCTCGAAAATGAGCGGCTCGAAAAAGCTCGTGCCCGCCGCGATCGAGTTCGTCGATATCGCCGGGTTGGTGAAAGGCGCGAGCGACGGCGAGGGGCTGGGCAACAAGTTCCTCAGCCACATCCGCGAAGTCCACGCCATCGTGCAGGTCGTGCGCTGCTTCGAAGACGCGGACATCCACCACGTCAGCGGCACGGTCGATCCCGTGCGCGACATCGAGATCATCAACACCGAGTTGATCCTCGCCGACCTCGCCGCCGTGGAGAAACGCAAGGACCGCCAGCAAAAAGCCGCGAAGCTCAACGACAAAACCGCCAAGGCCGAGGTCGCGCTTTGCGAAAAGCTGATCCCGCATCTCGATGCCGGCAAACCCGCGACGACGCTCGAACTGAGCGACGACGAAGCGAAGCTGCTGCGCGAGTTTTTCCTCCTTTCGGGCAAACCAACGATCTTTGCCTGCAATGTCGCCGAAGCCGATCTCGCGAACGTGGCCGCCATCGTGGAAGCCGCGCGCGACAATGAAGGCGTGCCGCCGCGCGACAACGTGGAAGTCAGCGACGCTGCGCGTTTCGTGACCGCCGTGCAGGACTACGCGCGCTCGCATTTCGCCACCGAAGCCGTGGTCATCAGCGCGCAGATCGAGAGCGAACTCGCCACCCTCACCGACGAGGAAGCTGCCGAATACCTCGCCGGTATCGGCGTCGCCTCGAGCGGCGTCGGCTCGCTCATCCGCGCCGTCTATCACCTGCTCGGGCTCCGCACCTACCTCACCACCGGCGAGCAGGAGACGCGCGCGTGGACCATCCGCGCCGGCGACAAGGCGCCCGCCGCGGCCGGCGTCATCCACACCGATTTCGAGCGCGGCTTCATCGCCGCCGAGACGGTCCATTTCGACGACCTCGTGACGCTCGGCTCCCATGCCAAAGCCCGCGAAGCCGGCAAGCTCCGCATCGAGGGAAAAGAATACGTCGTGAAGGACGGCGACGTGGTGGAGTTCCGCTTCAACGTTTAGCCCACTCCTGGCACCACCACCCGCAGTTTCCGCGAGGAGATGCGGAAGGTGATGGGGAGCTGGGCGATGACTTCGCCATCGACTTCCACGGGCACGTCCTCCTCGCTGCGCACGGCGGCGCGCGGGGTCTGAAAGTATTCCACGTCGGCCAGCTCGGTGTGATTGCCCATGAAGATGGTGCCAAGGTAACGCGCGATGTCGAGGTAGCCGAGGTTTTTGAAAATGAGCACGTCGAGCAGGCCGTCGTCGATCCGGGCATCCTTGAAAACCGCGACGGGGCCGCCGTAGAAGCGACCATTGCCGATGAGGACGAACGAGCCTTCGCGCTCGCGACCGTCGGCTTCCACGATGAGACGCGGCGGTTTGCGCGCGGCGATCTGCGCGGCGGAGATGACGTAGCTGAGCGGGCCGAAGTTCTTTTTGAAATTCCTGCTCGTCTCCTGCACGACCTGCGCGTCGAGGCCCACGCCGGCGAGCTGGACAAAGTAGCGCGAGTTGGCGCGGACGAGATCCACCTGGCGGGTGTGGCCGGCGCGGATCACGGACCAAGCGGCGGCGAGATCGTTGGGCAGGCCGAGTTCGGCGGCGAAGACGTTCATCGTACCGACCGGGAGGATGCCGAGCGCGACGCCGGAGCCGGCGATGCCGTTGACGACTTCATTGACCGTGCCATCGCCCCCGGCGGCCACGATGGTGGTGAAACCTTCGCCGACCGCCTGCTCGGCGAAAGCACGCGCGTCGCCGGTCGCGGTGGTGGTGCGGAGCGTGCAGTGCGGGAAACTTTCAATCTGTTTCCACGTCTTTTTCGCCCGCTCGCTCCGGGCAGCAGGGTTCAAAATGACAAGGATTTCCTGCATGGCGGGCGGGTGTTTCGACCTTTTCTTTCGAGGTGCGGCAGTTAGGTTGCGCGCCGTGAAAAAACATTCCAAGGCTATTCTCCTCGGACTCGGGGCGCTCCTTGTCGTGATCGTTTTCGGCTCCCTGTGCCTGCACGGCTACATCCAGTCGGCGCGCTCGCAGGAGCGGATTCAGGCGCAGCTCAGCCAGGCGCTGGGCATGCCGCTGAAACTCACGAACACCAGCTTCTCGCTCTGGAGCGGCGTGCGGATCACCGGCATCACGATCCCGCAGGGCAGCGCAAATTTTCTCGAGGCAGGCTCCTTCACCGCGAGCTACCGCCTGCTGCCGCTGCTCATTGGAAAATTCACCATCCCGGAGATCAGCGTGAACGCCCCGAAGCTCGTGTGGAAGCAGGACGCCAAAGGGAAATGGCGGCTCCCGAAACTTGAGAAGGTGCAATCCGCGTCGAGCGAAACGAGCGGGCCGAATCCGGGGCAGGCGAAGGAGAAAAAGGAAGGCGGACCGGTCCTCGACATCGCGCGGCTCCAGATCAAAGGCGGCGCGGTGCAACTCTTCGACAACGACGGTAAATGCACGCTCGCCTGCACCGGAGTGAGCGTCACCTGCACGACGGTCACGGGGACCAAGATCGAGGGCCTCGCGGACATCGAGCGCCTCGTCTGGGCGGAGTCGCTGGTCTTGGAGAATGTGCGCACGCCTTTCGTCTGGAACGCGGGCGAACTCACGCTGCCCGAGTTGACCGCCACGCTCGCGGGCGGGCCGCTGCGCGGCAAGTTCAAGGGCCGGCCGAAGGCGGACAACGGGCCGTTCGAGGCGAGCTTCAGTTTTGAAAAGGCGGACCTCGACCGCGTGGCCACCGATGCCGGTTGGAAGCCCGGCCAGGCGAGCGGCATCGGGAGCGGCCAGCTCACGGTCCAGGGCGATCTCGACGACCTCGATCGCGCCTCCGGCCCCGGCCAATTTCAGATCCGCGACGGACGTTTCAAACAGCTCGAGTTTTTCCAAAACATCGGCAAGGCGCTCGACATCCGCGAGCTGTCGGACCTCCGGCTGAAGGACGGCAGCGGAGAGTTTCGCCTCGGCGACAAGAAGGTCCACATCGAGAAGATGACGCTGAGCGCACTCAATCTGCAGCTCGGCGCGAAGGGCACCGTGGGCTTTGATCAAAAGGTGGATCTCGCCGCGCAGCTCGGGCTGGAGGAGGACTTACTGAAACAACTCCCCGAGCTGTTGCGCGAGAGTTTCGGCAAGAGCGTGAACGGCCAGCGCACGCTCGGTTTCAAAGTCACGGGCACGACCGACCAGCTCCGCACGAACCTGCTCGACCAGCTCATCGGGCAGAAAGTCGGGCGGCAGTTCGACGATCTGCTGACGGGGCTGTTCGGCACCAAAAACAAGGACGACGAAAAGAAGAAGGAGGAGGAGGACCGGAAGAAGGAGGAGAAAAAGAAGAAGAAGGAGCAGGAGAAAGCCGCGGCCAAAGCCGCGATCGCCACAGGCGCGCCGGTCACCGCGAACGCCACGCCGCCACCCACCGCCACGCCGCGGCCGGCGGAGCCAGCGACGGCAACCATCACTCCGATCAAGCCATGAGAGTCATCGCTGGCACCGCGGGCGGCATCCCGCTGCATACTCCGCGCACCGATCTCCGCCCCACGATGGACGTGGTCAAAGGCGCGATCTTCTCCAGCCTCGGCGACCTCGTCGGCGGCGCGCGGGTGCTCGATCTTTTCGCCGGCAGCGGATCGCTCGGCATCGAGGCGCTGAGTCGCGGCGCGGATCGCGTGACCTTCGTGGAAAACGAGCAGCGCGCAGTGGCGTCCATCGAGAAAAACCTCGACAAGACCAACCTCGCCGGCCCGGCGGCCAGGGTCTGGTCGATGGACGTTTTCCGCTTTCTCGACCGGCTCGCCGCGCCGGGCAGCTTCGAGATCATCCTCGCCGATCCGCCCTACGCGAAGGCCGCGGGCGAGCGCGACTTTGCGCCCGAGTTGCTTTGCTCCCCCGCGCTCCAAGCCGCGCTCGCGCCCGGCGGACTCTTCGTCCTCGAACACCTGCCCGGCGCGAAGCTCAAGCTGACCGACGCGTGGGAGTGCATCCGCCAAAAGCGCTACGGCGCGACGGAGGTGGCGCTGCTCCGGCGGACGGTTCCCGCCAGCGTCAGCTAGCAAATCTCCGCCATTCCGTCATTTGTCATGCTCCCCGCCGACGCGCGCCGGTCGCTGTTCATCTACAATCTTTTCTTCCCGCTCGTCTTCGTCGCGCTGCTCCCCGGCTTCCTCCTCCGCATGCTGCGGCGCGGCGGGTATCGGGAAAAGTTCCGCCAACGGCTCGGTCGCTACTCGCCGGAGGAGCGGGCGCGGTTGGCCCGCGGCGAATGGATCTGGCTGCACTCGATCAGCGTCGGCGAAACGCTGCTCGCGCTGAAACTGGCCCGGCAAATCCGGGAGCGGGAGCCGGGGAAGTGCATCGCGCTTTCGGTCACGACCTCGACGGGGTTCGCGGTCGCACAGCCGCACGCGAACGACTGGCTGGAGATCATCTACAACCCCCTCGACGCGCCGTGGATCGTCCGCGCCGCGCTCGACGCCGTGCGCCCCGTGCGGCTGATTTTCATCGAAGCCATCTGGCCGAATCTCCTCGCCGCCGCCCAACGCCGCGGCCTGCCCGTGACCTTTCTCCCGCGCCTCTCGCCGCGCTCCGCCGCGCGCTTCCGCCGCGCGCGCTTTTTCACCGGCCCGATCTTTCGCCTGCTCGACGCCCTCGCCGCCGCGGAGCCCGAGGACCGCGAGGCGTGGCAAGCGCTCGGCGTCGA
>CAIQUL010000213.1 GCA_903874975.1 uncultured Chthoniobacter sp.
CCCCTTTATGCGCCAGGGCATCGTCGATTTCCTCAACGGCGAACCGGACCTCACCGTTTGCGCGGAATCTACATCCACAAGCGCAGGCGCCCGCGTATCATGCACGATCGCGCTGGGTTGATCGGCGCTACCCTGCGCCTCGCCCCCACCAAGGGCGGTGGCCTGCCAATCACCTGCGACTTTCATTCCCACACCCCGACACCCCGACACCATGAACCCAGCCACCACCGAAACTGTCCAAGCCCGCATCCTCGTCGTGGACGACCACCCCTTTATGCGCCAGGGCATCGTCGATTTCCTCAACGGCGAACCGGACCTCACCGTTTGCGCGGAATCCGCAACCGCGGCGCAGGCGCAAATGGAAGTCCTCGCGAAAAAGCCCGACCTCGTCATCGCCGACCTCAATCTGCCCGACAAACCCGGCCTCGAAATGATCCGCGACCTGCGAGCCCTCGTGCCCGATCTCCGGGTGCTCGTCCACTCCCTGCACGACGAGAACATGTACGCCCAGCGGGCGATCCGCATCGGGGCTTCCGGCTACGTCATGAAAGTGGAGCCGCCGCAGAAATTGCTCGCCGCCATCCGCCGCATCCTCAGTGGCCACATCAGCGTGAGCGACCCGGTTTCGAGCCGGCTGATCCGTGGCATCGAGGGGCCGGCTGGCGACGGCCGCGGCTGGGTGGAAGATCTCACCGACCGGGAAATGGAGGTATTCAACCTGCTCGGCCACGGGGTCGCGACGCGCGTGATCGCCGGCCAGCTCAGCGTCACGCAAAAAACCGTCGAAGCTCATCGCTCGAACATCAAGGCCAAGCTCAAGATCAAGACTGCCGGGGCGCTGATCTCCTATGCCGCCCGCTGGGTGGCCGCCGAGGGCGCCGCACCGAAAGCCTAGCCGCCACGGAAACGGGATTGCCCAACCGCCGCACCCGTGGCGATGCTCGGCGGCGTGATCATTTTCCACGATGAACGCTGCGCCGGCTACGCCACGCCGGGCCATCCCGAACGCCCCGCGCGCGTGACCCGCAGCGCGCGCCACCTCCGCGAGGCGCACCCGGGATGGGAGTGGCGCGTGCCGCCCGCCGCCACCCGCGAGATGCTCCTCCGCGCCCACTCCGAAGCCCACCTTGCACGGATTGGCGCGGGGAAAAACTTCGACGCCGACACGCCCGCGCACGACGGCATCTTTGACCACGCCACTCGCTCCGCCGGCGCCGCCGTGGAGTGCGCCCGCGCGGCCCTGCGTGGCGAGCGCGCCTTTGCCCTCATGCGCCCGCCCGGCCACCATGCCACGCGCGATCAGGCCATGGGTTTCTGCTACCTGGGCTCCATCGCCATCGCCGCGCTCGACGCCCTCGCCGGCGGGCTGAAACGCGTGGCGATCTGGGATTTCGACGGCCACCACGGCAACGGCACCGAAGCCATCTGCGAGCACGACCTCCGCATCCGTTTCGTCTCCACCCACCAGCACCCCGCCTATCCCGGCACCGGCAAAATCTCGCGGAAAAACGTCTTCAATTTTCCCATCCCGCCCGACTCCCCGCACGTCCACCAGATCGGCACGCTGCGCGCCTCCTGGGACTGCGTCCTCGCCTTCGAGCCGCAGCTCATCCTCGTCTCCGCCGGCTTCGACGCCTACGTGGGCGATCCCCTGCTCTCGCTCGACTTCGAGATCGCCGACTACCGCGCCTTTGGCCAATGGCTCGCACACTCGAAAATCCCCGCCGCCGCCATCCTCGAAGGCGGCTACAGCGACGACCTCCCGAAGCTCATCGACGCCTTCCTCACCGGCTGGGAGCCATAGCGCCTCGGGAACGGCGCGCTCGCCCCCACTCGCCGAGTTTCGGCTTGAGAGTTCCCGCCCGCCTCCCCACTTTCCACGCCCCTATGAGCCAGCCCAAAGAGATCCCGTTGATGGAAAAAATCGTGTCGTTGTGCAAACGCCGTGGCTTCATTTTCCAAAGCTCGGAAATCTACGGCGGCATCAACGGCTTCTGGGACTACGGCCCGCTCGGCGCGGAGCTGAAGCGTAATCTGCGCGACACGTGGTGGCGAGCGATGACCCGCGACCGCGAGGATGTCGTGGGCCTCGATGCGACGATCATCATGCACCCGGGCATTTGGAAGGCATCGGGCCACGTGGACACGTTCGCCGACCTGATGCGCGAGTGCTCGATCACGAACAAGCGCGTGCGCGCGGATCATGTCGAACCACAGAGCGGCACCGTGCTGCGCTTCAGCGGCGCGGAGTCGCCGACGGGCTGGCGGCTGGACCGCGTGCTGACGGTGCTGATGGGCAAAGCGGAACACATCGAGAGCTTTCGCAAGCGGGTGCGCCAGTTGCTCGTGCAAAGCGCCGGTGCCGCCGCTGGCCAGCCGGATGCGCTCGTTTTACACGGCGAGGAAAAAATCGATGTCGTGGAAGGCTCGGTGGATTTTCACCCCGAAACCGGCGGCCTGCTCGGCGCGGCCCGCCCTTTCAACCTGATGCTGAAAACCTACGTCGGCCCCACGGCTACGGAAGCCGACGTCGCCTACCTCCGCCCGGAAACAGCGCAGGCCATTTTTGCGCAGTTCAAGAACGTCGTGGACTCGTCGCGGCAGAAGGTGCCGTTCGGCATCTGCCAGATCGGCAAAGCCTTTCGCAATGAGGTCACGCCGCGCAACTACACGTTCCGCTCGCGCGAGTTCGAGCAGATGGAACTGGAGTTTTTCATCCCGCCCGACGAGGCGATCCGCATCCTGCATGGCTCGGTCGCCGAGTGGAGCGAAACCGCCGACCTGTCCGCGCCGCAGCCAAACTGGGGCTGGGACATGTGGCACCACTACTGGGAAAAGGAGCGCGTGGCCTACTACGCCGGCATTGGCCTCGGCGCCGACCTGCTCGACTACCACCGGCAAAAGCCCGACGAACTCGCGCACTACGCCCGCGCCTGCGTGGACATCCTTTTCAAATTCCCCTTTGGCACCGAGGAACTGGAAGGTATCGCCGCGCGCAGCGACTTCGATTTGTCGCAGCACCAGAAGCACAGCGGCAAATCGCAGGAGATCTTCGACGAAGACCTCCGCACCGCCGCCGGCCAGTTGGACGACGCGGCCCGGACCGCGTTTTCCGCCAGCGTGCAGGACGAGTGGGCCGCGCGGGCCGCGAAAAATGGCAAGCCTGAGGACGCCGCGCGCGCCGCAGCGCAGGAGTTTTGCGAGAAACTTTTCAAAGGCCAGTATGTCCCGCACGTCATCGAACCGTCCGCCGGTCTCGACCGCCTCGCGCTCGCCATCCTCGCGGCGGCGTATCACGAGGAGGAAAAGGCCGACGTGAACGGCAAGATCGAGAAGCGCACCGTGCTGCGTTTCCATCCACGCGTCGCGCCGGTGAAAGTTGGCGTTTTCCCCCTCCTCAAAAACAAGCCCGAACTCGTGGCTAAGGCCCGCGCCGTTTACGAAACCCTCAAGCGCCAGATGCACTGCTTCTACGACGAAACCGGCAACATCGGCCGCCGCTACGCCCGCCAGGACGAGGCCGGCACGCCGTTCTGCGTGACCGTGGACTTTGAGACGCTCGGCGAAAAAGGCCCGGAGCTGCTGGACACCGTAACGCTGCGGCATCGCGACGACGGGCGGCAGGAGCGGGTGAAAATCGCGGACCTCCTCGGGCTGCTGCTGCCGCAGGTGCAGTAACCTCGGGCTCGACCGCGAGCCCTTCCATGCGGTCCGAGATGAAGAAAATCTGGCTGAGCGCGAAGCCCACGCGCTGGCGCAGCGGGTCGGGGAGTTGGGTCGCGACGGCCGCGGGGCGGAGCTTCGGCCGGCCCAGCGCGCGGACCCGCCGCGCCGCCTACTTCTTTTTGAAAACGATGATGTGCTGCCGCGGGAGGGTCGGGAGGGTCTCGGCGTAGGCGAGTTCGGGATGCACGGACATTTCCTTTTTGACCTGCGCCTCACTCATCTTGTGGACCTCCTTGATCGGCACCTTCGGGTCTTCCTTCCGATACTCCACAAAGACGATCCGCCCGCCTTTTTTCAGCCCCGCGATCATGCTGCGGATCATCTCGTACGGGAAATCGAACTCGTGATAGACATCCACCATGATCATCGTGTCGCACGAGGCGGGCGGGACCTTGGGATCGGTGGTGGTGCCGAGGACCGGCTGCACGTTTTCGATGCGAAACATCGCCATCCGTTTCATCAGCAGGTCGAGCATCTCCTGCTGGATTTCCACGCCATAGACCGTGCCCTTCGCGCCGATCTTCTTGGAAATCTTCCGGCTGATGAAACCCGACCCGCAGCCGATGTCGGCAACCACCTCGCCATCGCGAAAGGCCAGCGATTCGAGCAGCAGATCGGTGCGCTCCTCGGCCTCGCGCTCAGGGCGCTCCAGCCAATCCGCGGCCTGATGCCCCATGACGCGCGCGATTTCGCGACCCATGAAGAACTTTCCGATGCCATTGCGGTCGTGCTCCGCGCGCGTCTCGTAGCGCGGGTCGGGCGGCTTCGGGGCTTCGTCCGCGAGCGCGGGCGCGAGCAGGGCGGCGAGGAAAAGCGGGGCGAGAAGGCGGTTCATGACCGCGGAATGTAGCTTGGGCTTCAGCCCAAAGTCCCGTCCTTTGGCTGAAGCCCCAGCTACTTTCTTGCGCGTCGCCGCAAATTCCGGGTGGAGCACTCGACCCGAGTGCGGTCTGCGGCGACCCGCCGAAGACGCGGGTGCGTGGGTGGCTTCGGGATGGCCGGGTGCCTTGACCGCCGTGCGCCCACCGTCTTGGCGGCGGGTCGCCGCCAAGGGCACCCGGGTCGGGTGCTCCACCCGGAGCTCGCAGCGACCCGCCTCCTTTGGGCAGAGAGAAGACCGCGGAGCG
>CAIQUL010000214.1 GCA_903874975.1 uncultured Chthoniobacter sp.
ACCTCCAATGTCCAGACGCTCACGATCGCTGGCACGAATTACTTAATACGGCAGAATGTGCCACTCGGCCCGCAGGACCTTCGGCTCTACCGGATCGGAGGGGAAATCGGCGACCCTGTCCTGCCAGCGTTGCCGAACGTGACCTTGGACGCAACCACGCCCACCGCTGGCACGAGCTTGCTGACTTTTGGCCGTGGAGAGAGGACCGAGGGCACTTCGAGTAGTGCCACGAGCAGCGATGCGGAATTAGCAGGGAATCTCACGCTTTTTGATTGGGTGGGCACCGGCGGTTCCATCCGCTGGGGAACCAACGTGACCACGAATCTGCCGCCATGGATGGGGGTGGGACCGGTTCCCACGGCGACGGTGGGGAGCACGGTGGATTTCTTTTCGATCTTTGATGATCCCGGCTTGCCAAATTACCTGAATGCCACGGAAGCAGCCCTTGCCGTGGGAGATTCCGGCGGCCCGACATTTAGTGTTGATGGCGGAGTCTGGCAGATGAGCGGGTGGAACTTACACACCTTGAGCGGTCCCGGAATCGGCCAACCGGATAGCACCACGGGTTTTGGAAATGTAATTGGTTATGGCAATGTGGCCACCTACCGGAACGGTATTCAGAGGGCCATGACTCCGGAGCCAACGACCATCGCGTGTCTGGGATTGGGAGCGACTCTGCTGGGTGCGCGGCGCAATCGGAAGCGGTGAGTTCTGTTGGTCGCTGTCCTGCGCGCGGCGTGAACGTCTCATAGTCGCTTGGGCTCCAGCCCAAACTCCCCCGGCCTTTTGGACTAAAGTCCAAACCACTTTCAAAAAAAACAGCGCCGCCCCGACGGATCGGAGCGGCGCTGGTGATTGGTCCTTCGGCGCTCTGCGGAGCGCCGGTTAAAGGATTACTTCTTCTTTTTCGCGGCAGACTTGCCGGTCGGAACGGTATTGATCGTCTGCAGGATGCGGCCGGCGATCTTATACGGGTCGCCCTGCGAGTTCGGACGGCGGTCTTCGAGGTAGCCCTTGTAGCCGTTGTTCACGAAGCTGTGCGGGACGCGGATGGACGCGCCGCGGTTGGCGATGCCGTAGTTAAACTTGTCGATGGACTGGGTCTCGTGCAGGCCGGTCAGGCGCAGGTGATTGTCCGGTCCATAGACGGCGATGTGCTCGTTCTTGTACTTGTCGAACGCGGCCATCAGCGCCTCGAAGTATTCTTTTCCGCCGACGGTGCGCATGTATTCGGTGGAGAAGTTGGCGTGCATGCCGGAGCCGTTCCAGTCCACGTCCTTGCCGAGCGGTTTGCAGTGATAGACGACATCCACACCATACTGCTCGCACACGCGGTTGAGGATGTAGCGGGCGGTCCACATTTCATCGGCACACTTTTTGGAGCCTTTGCCGAAAATCTGGAACTCCCACTGGCCCTTGGCCACTTCGGCATTGATGCCTTCGTGGTTGATGCCGGCGTCGAGGCAGATGTCGAGGTGCTTTTCCACGATCTCCCGGGCGATGTCGCCCACCGCATCGTAGCCCACGCCGGTGTAGTAGAGCCCCTGCGGGAAGGGGAAACCTTCCGCCGGGAAGCCGAGCGGGCGGCCATTTTGGTAAAGGAAATATTCCTGTTCGAAACCGAACCAGGTCCCGGAATCATCGGGGATGGTGGCGCGGGCGTTCGAGGGATGCGGGGTGCCGTCGGGCATGAGCACCTCGCACATCACGAGCACGCCATTGAGGCGCGTGGAGTCGGGGTAAACCGCGACGGGCTTGAGCACGCAATCCGAGCTGCGGCCTTCGGCCTGGCGGGTCGAGCTGCCGTCAAAGCCCCAGAGCGGGAGGTCGCTGAGTTTCGGGAACTTCGCGAACTCCTTGATTTGGGTTTTGCCGCGGAGGTTGGGGACGGGCTCGTAGCCGTCGAGCCAGATGTATTCGAGTTTGTACTTGGCCATGATTGGTCGTTGTTGTTGTTGGTTTTTGAGCAGACTGCGCTGATTTAACCTGCTCGGGATTGGTTTGTTTACTCAGGCACCTCCAAAGATTTGGAGACGCGTGCGCACCATTAGCAAAGCGGGTGCCAGAGGCAAGAAGGTTGCGTACTTGAAGCCAGAATCCTCCAAAAAAATGCGCGAAACTCGGCTGGAAACCGAGCGTCCGACATGGCAACATCGCCCGCCATGCCCCGCCTGCTCATCGCCACGCAGAACGCCCACAAGACCACCGAGATCGCCGCCCTGCTCGGCCCGGCTTGGGCGGTGAGCGACCTGAACGCCCACCCCGACATTCCCGCACCGGAGGAAACCGGGGAAACCTTCGCCGAGAACGCGGCAATCAAAGCGTTGGCGGCATCGCGGCTCTTTCCCGGCTTGGTGCTGGCCGATGACTCCGGTCTCGAAGTGAACGCCCTCGGCGGCGCGCCCGGCGTGCGCTCCGCCCGCTACGCCGGCCCGCAGGCCACCGACGCCGACAACCGCGCCCAGCTCCTCACCGCGCTCGCCGGGGTAGCGGGCAAGGAGCGCACCGCGCGTTTTCGCTGCGTACTGGTGCTGGCCGAGGGCGGCGAACCTCGGGCCACATTCGACGGGACGGTCGAAGGAACCATCCTCGACGCCGAGCGCGGCGACGGCGGCTTCGGCTACGACTCCCTGTTCGTGCCCGCCGGTTTCCACGAAACCTTCGCCCAACTCCCCGCCGCCACCAAGAACACCCTCAGCCACCGCGCCCGGGCGATGGACAAGGCCCGCGCTTTCCTCGCAGCCCGTTAAAACGCTCCTGCGTCCGCCGCGCCTTCTCCTCCCGCCGCGGGGGAAATCATCAACTTTCCTCAACCCCGCACAGCATCCGCAGCCACAAGGCTTCAGGGCTGCTTTGGCATTAACTCATCCAAAGAGCGAACGCTGCCATCCGGGAAAATGACAAGATTCCCTTTGCCGTGATTGTCACCAATCTCCACCAGCCACGGTTGTGTGGACCACCGGAATGGGGTTATGGCATTTTCATCAAACGGAGTGGGAATGTAGTGCATCTTGAATTCGGAATCCGTTCCGTTGGCAGCCCCTTTTGCCGCCATACTTGGGCATTGCCATGTCTCCTTGCCAATGCCGTAGGGCGTCATCTCGGTCAGCCACCAAGCGTCGTAGCCCTCGTCGCCCAGTTCGATGGGGCACTGGGGCCAGTTCTTTCGGTCGGAGAGATAGCTCGCCAGGGATACGTGCAGGTTTCTCATGTTCGACGTGCACTTGATACCCTCCGCACGCTCGCGAACCTTGCCCAGTCCACCCAGAACAAGCACCAGCAAGATCGCGACAACCACGATCACGGTGACAACCTCAACCAATGTCATCCCCCCCGAGTCGCTAACTCGCCTAGAGCCACGTTTCATACAAATCAAACACGGCCCGGAACATGGCTGTGTGACCACCCCAATTATCTGGAGGTCACGGGGTGGGCACAGGAGTCGAGACAGCGGTGGTGCCTGTTGTAAAGCTAGTCCGGGTCGTCCTTGAGCCCCTTACTCTAAATTTGGTCACAGTGCGCGTTACCTGCGGGGTTGTGGAGATGGTTACCCCTGTCTCTTCATTGACAAGATCTGCGGTGGTAACAGTGGTTTCAGTATTGACCGGGTCAATAAACAAACTGCCTTTGCCATCAAAGGTTACCCGTTGAGGAAATCCACGCATTCTGGCGGTGAACATTCCTTCGGCACCCGCAACCCCCCCTCCGCCGACCCCGGCAGCCCCGATCGCTGCGGCGATAGTTTTCGACGAGACATCGGCAACTCCAGATGCCACTCCGGAAGCAAGGAATCCTTCGACAAAGACCACGAACCGTCCAGTGGACGGCGAGCTGCCAGAGACGCCGAATTGCATCATTCCGACCATGTTTTTTCCGGAAAGCACGGCGACATAGGAACCGTCTGCGGTTGCGCCGTTGCCCTGATTGTTGTCGAAGGGGCCGCCCGACAGTGCAAAGCATTGGTTTTGCACGAAAGCGCACGCGAGAAGGAGGGAAATGATCTGTTTCATGGCGGGCAGTGAACCGGCGGCCCCCTCCCCCGTCAATGTCTTTTTTTCCCGGGCACCTGGTCCCCGGACATTGCTGGCGACGGGCATATTTCTCTTGGTCGGCGCGGGCTTTGGCGTTTCCATGCCGCGCTCGTGAAAGTCCCCTTCAGCCTTTTCCTGGCGCTCCGCTATCTCCAGCCCAAGCGCACTTTTGTCTCGGTCATCACGGTCGTCTCCGTGCTGGGCGTGACGCTCGGCATCACCGTGCTGATCGTGGTCATGTCGGTGATGACCGGCTTCAGCCAGACGTTGCAGCGGGCGATTCTCGGCTTTGAGCCGCACCTCCGGGTAGTCAATGGCGACCTGATGCAGAACTGGCGCGAGGTTTTGCCGGGGTTGGAAAAGGTGCCAGGGGTCATCGGCGCGGCGCCCTACGTGACCGGGGCGGTACTGGTGGAAAGGGCCGACGACGCGAAGGAAACCACGCGCACCGTCCAGGCGATCATTCGCGGCATCAATGTGGCGCAAGAGGAGCAACTCGTGGATTTGAAGAAATTCGTCACCGGCACGACCGAGATGGGGAGCGACGAAGTGATCCTCGGACGCACCCTCGCGCGGGATCTCGGTGTGGAAATCGGCGACGAGATCACGATTTATGCGCCGGGCAACATCAGCGGCCTCATGGCCTCGGTGAAAAAGCACCAAGCCAACCCCGGCGCAAAGGCGCCGACCCTGGAGGACATCGTCATCCCCGCCCCGATGAAAATCGTCGGCGTCTTCAGTTCCGGGACGAACAGCTTCGACTCCACCTTCATCCTCATGCCGCTGCACATGGCGCAGGAGCTTTATGGCCTGAAGGACACCGTCCACGGCATCGCCGTGAAAACGCGCGATCCCTATCAGGTCGAACGCACCCAGGAGGCCATCGAAACGCAGTTCGGCGGCAGGGTGAACACCGTCTCGTGGTACGACGAAAACCGCGCCCGCTTCGACGCCATCAAGATGGAAAAGCACGTCATGTTTTTCATCCTCATGTTCATCGTCGTGGTCGCGGCGTTTTCCGTGATGAACACGCAGATCACCGTGACCGTGCAGAAGACGCGCGAGATCGGCATCATGAAAGCGCTCGGGGCTACGCCAGGGCAAATCGTGTGGGTCTTTCTCGCGCAGGGCATGTTCGTCGGCGCGCTGGGCAACATCACCGGCCTCGGCCTCGGCCTCGGCATCCTGCATTACCGCAATCCCTTTCGCGACTGGCTCTCGGAGCGCCTCGGCATCGTCATCTTTCCGCCGAGCATTTATGAGTTCGACGGCATCCCGGCGGAGGTCGTGCCCGCCGATGTCGCGGCCATCTGCATCAGCGCCTTTGTCATCTGCGCGCTCGCCGCCTACATCCCCGCGCGCATCGCCTCCCGCCTCGATCCGGTGAAAGCGCTGCGCTACGAGTAGCCATGAATTTTTTCCCAGACGAAGCCGTCCGCCGCGATCTCTTCCCCATCTGCCGGGACAAAATCTTCCTCGCGCACGCCGCCGTCACGGCCCTCCCGCGCGGCGTGGCCGATGCCGTGTGCGACTACACGCGCCAGTCCTCGCAAAATCATCAGGAATTCGGCGACGTCCTCCGCGACGTAAAGCGCGCGCGCCAGACCTGCGCGCAACTCCTCGGCGCGCACGCCGACGAAATCGCCCTGCTCGGCCCGACCTCGCTCGGCCTCTCGCTCTTTGCCAACGGCCTCGACTGGCAGCCCGGCGACGAAGTCGTGTGCTACCACGGCGACTATCCCGCGAACGTCTATCCCTGGCTCGAACTCCGCCGCCGCGGCGTCACCGTCCGCTACCTCGAACCCGCCGCGCCCGGCGCGATCACGCCCGACCTCGTCGCGCGCGCCCTCACCCCGCGCACGAAACTCGTCGCCCTCGCCAGCGCCCACTTTTTCACCGGCTACCGCATCGACGTGGACGCCATCGGCGCGCTGCTCCATGCGCGCGGTGTGCTCTTTTCGCTCGATGCCATCCAGACGCTCGGCGCCTTCCCGCTCGATGTGGAAAAGGCCCACGTCGATTTCCTCAGCGCCGACGCCCACAAATGGATGCTCGGCCCGCTCGCCATCGGCATCGTCTATGTGCGCCGCGCGCATTTCGAGCGGCTGCGCCCCACCTTGCTCGGTGCGTGGAATGTGGTCGCGCCGAACTTCAACGCCCAGGACGACATCGTCTTCGTCCCCACCGCCCAGCGCTACGAGCCCGGCGTGTTGAATATCGCCGGCATCCTCGGCATGAAAGCCGCGCTCGATTTCCTCCTCGCCACCGGCCTGGACGCCGTCGCCGCGCGGTTGCTGGAGTTGAAAGCGCACCTCGTCCGGCAGCTCGACGCCCTCGGTTTCACCATCCACGGCCCGCGTGACGGCGCAAACGCCAGCAGCACCACCACCTTTCGCCACGCCACCGCGAGCAGCACCGCGCTCTTTGCAGCCTTGGAAAAAGCGCACATCGTGGCCTCACTCCGCCACGACCGCGAAGGTCGCGACTACCTCCGTTTCAGTCCGCATTTTTACAACACCGAAGCCGAACTCGACCGCGCCGTGGAAGTCCTGCGCGCGGCAGTTGCCTAGTGTTTTCTCCCCATGAAACGTGCGAGTCCCGCCACCCAGGAAGGACGCCTGCTGGCCACGCGCCACAGCCTCGTGGAGCGGCTCACCGATCTCGGCGATCAGCGGAAATGGCAGGAGTTTTTTGAGCCTACTGGCGGCTGATCTACGGCGTCGCGCGCAAGGGCGGGCTGACCGATGCCGAGGCGCAGGACGTGGTCTAGGAGACGGTCATCACGGTCTCGAAAAACTCACGAAATACGAGCGGGCCGCCGGTTCCTTCAAAGGCTGGCTGCTGCACATCACGCGCTGGCGCATCGCCGATCAATTCCGCAAGCGCGCGCCCGCCGCGCTGCGCGTGAGCGGGGCGCAGGTCTATCTCGTCCGGCACCGCCTTTCCGGGCTGGTGAAAAAGGCCGTGACCGCCGTGGAAAAGCAGCGCTGAACCCCCGCGCTAAAGCAGCGCGCTGTCGTCGCGCTTTTCGAGGCGCATGATCTGTTTCTTCACCACCTCCACGTTCTTCGTCAGCTCGAAAAGCGCCTTCACGATTTCCGCCTTGGTCGGCTCATCCGCGAGCGCGGGGAGCAGCGGATGAATGCTCGTCACGCCCGCAGCGAGGGCGTTGCAGGCGGTGCGAATCTCAGCGATGGCGGTTGGTCGGTCCATGGCGGTAGCATGGGCGGGCGGGCCTCGACGCGCAAGCGGACGGCGTGGCAGGGTCGGCGGGATGAAGATCATTGTGACCTGCGGCCCGAGCTACGAACCGATCGACGAAGTGCGTCGCATCACGAATTTTTCCACCGGCGAACTCGGCTCGCGGCTGGCCCGCGCGCTGGCCCGCGCCGGGCACGCCGTGACGTGTTTCAAAGGCGTGGCCGCCACAACGCCGGAGAGCGCGGAGCCGGCGCGGACCGTCACCTTCACCACGAATGACGACCTCGCCGCGCAACTCCACGCCCTCCCCGACCGCGCCGAGATCGGCGCGGTGTTTCACGCGGCGGCGCTGGCGGATTTCAAGATCGAATGGGCTCGCGATGGGCAGCGGAAAATCTCCAGCCGCGCCGGGGCGGTGACGCTGACGCTGGTGCCCTCAAGCAAGGTCATCCGCGAGTTGCGCGCACTTTTTCCGCAGGCGCGGCTTGTGGGCTGGAAATACGAACTCGATGGCACCCGCGAGGACGCGCTCGCCAAGGCCAAATGGCAACTCGCGGACAACCACACGGACGTGTGCGTGATCAATGGCATCGCTTACGGACGCGGCTTCGGCGTGTGCGTCGCCGGACGTGCCCCGGAACACCACGCCGACTCCGCCGCGCTCTGCGCGTGGGCCGTGGAGTGGCTGGCCGACCGCGTTGCCCGGCCCGCCTGACGCCGGCCCACGGCCCGCGTTTTCTTCCTGATTGACGCACCCCGGCGCGCTCCGCAATTTCTCGCGCCATGCCCAAACTTCTCGTTTCACTCCCCGACGGCTCCTCGGCCGTGCATGAACTGGTGGAAGCCTCGATCAGCGTGGGGCGGCTCGCGGACAATGCCCTGCAAATCGAGGACGCCTCGGTCTCCAGCCAGCACGCCGAACTCACGCTCACCGAGAACGGCGATTACCTTTTGACCGATCTCGGCTCGACCAACGGCACGCAAATCAACGGGCAGGACGTGGCCGAAGGCGAACCCCGGGTTCTCTCGGCCGGCGACCGGATTCGCTTCGGCCATATCGAAACCGCCTACGTCTCCGAAAATCCCGCCGAAGCGCAGGCCATGCCCGAGTCGGAGGAGGTCGCGGCGGTGGTGGCGTCGTCGAGCGTGCGGCCGGCGGATTTCACGAACGCCTCGCCGTTTCAGAAAAAGGGCGAAAAGAAGGACCCCGTCGGGATGGCCATCATCGGTCTCTCCGTGCTGGCGATGCTCGTGTTCGCCGCCGCGGTCGCGACGATCAACGGGATGAAATCGCCGCTGTAGGGATTGGGCGATTTCGCGATTTGGCGCTTGGGCGATGGATTTGCCGCTGCTCATTTGTGCGCGACGTGAAAGCGGGGCGGTGACCGCGGACTGGCACACGGAGGTGTGGCGAAAGGTGGCGCCGGTGCAGTTGCGCGAGACGGTTTCCGGCGCGGTGCCGGAGCAGGCGACGAGCGTGCGGGTGGCGTGGACGGAGGAGGAATTGCGGGTAATTTTCCACGCGGAGGACACGCACGCGTGGGCGACGCTGACGGAGCGCGATGCGCCGCTTTACGAGGAGGAGGTCGTCGAGGTGTTTCTCGATCCGACCGGCGATCTGGCGAGCTACTTTGAGATCGAAGTGAACCCGCTCAACGCCGTGCTGGACCTCGTCCTTCGGCGGAATCGGAGCGGCTACGCAAAGGACTTCGCCTGGCGCTGCGCGGGTCTGCGCACGGCGGTGGTGAAAACGGACGCGGCGTGGACGGCGGAAATGGCGATCCCGTTTCGCAGTCTCGTGGCCGCGCCGCCGCAGCCGGGCGATGGCTGGCGCGTGAATTTCTGCCGCATCGACCGCCCGCCCGGTGGGCCGCGCGAGCTGTCGTCGTGGTCGCCCGCGGGCCGCGCCAACTTCCACACGCCCGAGCGGTTCGGCACGCTGCAGTTTGCCGAATGAGCGCACCTCGGTTCCATCTGCGGTGGGCGATGGCCGTCCTCTGGGTGCTGATGTGCGGCCTGATCATCTACCTCGCCGACCGCGGGCTGCTCCGCCTGATTTACCGATTCATCGGCGCCTATCCCGGCAGCGACAAAATCGGGCACTTCATCCTCATCGGCGCATCGGCGGGCCTGCTCAATCTCGCGCTCGGCCGGCGCACCGTGCGCTTTTTCGGACGCGGCTGGCTGCTGGGGAGCGTGAGCCTTGTGATCTTCTGCACGCTCGAGGAAATCTCCCAGCACGGGCTCCCCGCGCGCAGCTTCGATCTGCTCGATCTCGCCGGCGACTACGCCGGCATCTTCTGCTTCGGCTCGCTGGCGAAACGGATCGCCCACTGGCGCGGCCAAGTTTGAATTGTCCGCCACCCGCGCCGCTGGTAGCTAGACCGCTCCTTTTTCAAAACACGCCCGATGAGCAAAAACACCGCGAATCAACTGTCCGAGACCCGCGTCTTCAAACCAGCGAAGGAATTTTCCAAGAAAGCCCGCATCCAGAACATGGCGCAGTATCGCGCGCTCTGGGAGGAGTCGGTGAAGCGGCCGGACAAATTCTGGGCGCGCGAGGCGGCGGACCTTTGCTGGAACAAAAAATGGCTGAAGGTGCTCGACTGGCAGGAGCCGTTTGCAAAGTGGTTCGTGGGCGGACGGCTGAACGTGGCGGAGAACTGCCTCGACCGGCATCTCGGCACGGCGCGGCAAAACAAAGCGGCGATCATCTGGGAGGGCGAGCCGGGCGAGCGGCGCGTCATCACGTATCAGCAGCTCCATCGCGAGGTCTGCCTTTTCGCGAACGTCCTCAAGCGGAACAAAATCAAGAAAGGCGAACGCGTGCTCATCTACATGCCGATGATCCCCGAAGCGGCGATCGCCATGCTCGCGTGCGCGCGGCTCGGCATCGTTCACTCGGTGGTCTTCGGAGGCTTCAGCGCGGAGTCGATCAAGGATCGCGTGGCCGACTGTGGCGCGGTCGCGGTCATCACGGCGGATGGCGGTTACCGGCGCGGGGCCATCGTGCCGCTCAAGGCGAACGTGGACGCTGCGCTGAAGGACGGCGGGCATCCGGTGAAGCGCGTGATCGTTTTCCGCCGCGCGGGCAATGACATCCACATCGAGGAAGGCCGCGACGTGTGGTGGCACCGCGAATTGGAATACGTGGACGCGAACTGCCCGCCCGTCCCGCTCGACAGCGAGGCCCCGCTTTTCATCCTCTACACCAGCGGCTCCACGGGCAAACCGAAGGGCATCCTCCACAGCACCGCCGGCTACCTGCTCGGCGCGCACATCTCGTGCAAGTACGTCTTCGATCTGCGCGACGACGACGTTTACTGGTGCACCGCCGACATCGGCTGGGTCACGGGCCACAGCTACGTGGTCTATGGTCCGCTCTCGATGGGTGCGACTTCGCTGATGTACGAGGGCGCGCCGAACTGGCCGGACAACGGGCGCTTTTGGAAGATCATCGAGGAGTTCAGCGTGAGCGTGCTCTACACCGCGCCGACCGCCATCCGCGCGTTCATCAAGTGGGGCGATGAGTGGCCGAAAAAACACGACCTCTCCTCGCTGCGCCTGCTCGGCACGGTCGGCGAGCCGATCAATCCCGAGGCGTGGATGTGGTATCACAACGTCATCGGCGGCGGGCGCTGCCCGATCGTGGACACCTGGTGGCAGACGGAAACCGGCGGGCACATGATCACCTCGCTGCCCGGCGCGACGCCCACGAAACCCGGCACGGCGACGCTGCCCTTCTTCGGCGTGGACGCGGCGGTGGTGGATGACAACGGCCAGGAAGTGCCGCCGAACACGATGGGCAAGCTGGTCATCCGCAAACCGTGGCCGTCGATGCTGCGCACCGTTTGGGGCGACAAAGCGCGCTACAAGAAAACGTATTGGAGCGAGTTCAAAGGGATGTATTTCGCCGGCGACGGCGCGCGCCGGGACAAGGACGGATACTTCTGGATCACCGGTCGCATCGACGACGTGCTGAACGTCGCCGGGCACCGCATCGGCACGGCGGAAGTCGAGGGCGCGCTCGTCTCGCACCCGGCGGTCGCCGAGGCCGCGGTGGTCGGACGGCCCGATGAAATCAAGGGCCAGGGCGTCGTCTGCTTCGTCACCGTGAAGCAGGGCGTGAAGGCTGACTACGCACTGCGCGACGCGCTGAAAAAACACGTTCGCACCATGATCGGTCCGGTCGCCACGCCCGACGAAATCCGTTTCGCCGAAGTGCTGCCGAAGACGCGCAGCGGAAAAATCATGCGCCGCCTGCTGAAGCAAATCGCCGCCGGCAACGCCGTCACCGGCGACACCACGACGCTGGAGGATTTCAGCATTTTGGCAAAGCTCGGCTCGGCCGAGGACTAGGTGAACCTCCTCCGGCCAGCTCCCCGCGAACTGGCGCGCATCCTTGGCCGGTTGGTGAACCGGCTGCGGCTGGTCGTGGCGGCGCGGCGGCTGGCGAAAGCGGAGACGAACCTTGGTTTGCTCGGCTGGCAGCAGGCGGATTTCGAGGGCGAAGCGCAGCGGCACATCGACCAGCTCACCAACGTCGAGCGCGAGCAGGCGCGGCTCACCAACGAAAGCGCGCGGCTCGGCCTCGCCATCCAGCATATCCAGGACGAGGGCGCGGCGGCGCAGCGGCAGTTCGAGGAAACGCGCTGCGCGCGCGCCGCGGAGCGCGTCAAAGTCGCCGCGCCCGTGGAGGAAACCGCGCGCCAATGCGCGGAGCGCGAGCGGCTGCGGGACAATTTCGCCGAGCGCGTCGCCACGCTGGAGCGCGAGTTGGCCGACGCCGACCGCCAACACGCCGAACTGCTCGCCGGCGCGAAGCTGACCCCGGACGACCGCACCGAATTGGGCCGCCTGCGCCAGCGCACCGCCGGCATCCCGACCGAACTCGCCGACCTCCGGCTCCGCCAGCAACACCTCGTCGGTGAACTCCGCCCGCTCCAGGAAGCGCTCGCCCGAGGCCGCGCAGCGGTCGCCGTCGAGGACGAGAAACTCCGCGTGCAACAGGCGGCGTTCGCTGAAGCGGGGTTGGCGCGAAAGAAAGAAGTTGCCGACTTTCAACGAGAGAAGCAGACGGTCGAAAAGGAGATCGCGAGTCTGGAAAAGGCTAAAGGCGATCCTTACCGGCGGATCGGCCAAGTGCTCGCCGACGCCGGCATCGCGCCGATGAACCAGCCGCACGCGCTCGCCGCCGTGCAGCAAGGCCGGGCCGCCGTCGCGCTCCTCGCTCAGGAAATCACCGCATCGCTCGCCGCCAGCCGCCGCGAAGACCGGACAGCGTTGCAAAATTCATGGGGTCTCTGGGCGGTGACGCTGGCCGTGAGCATGCTCATCCTGCTGCTCTCGCAGCGCTAGCAGCCACCCGTCAGCCTGAGGGACGAAACCCGCGAGCGGGATGAACCGGAAGGCGTCAAGGAGTGGCGACATTCCTGTCGCCGCCCCCCCTGCGCGCGCAGCGCCCAATCTCCCCGATGGGCGCACAGCACGCCGCTCCTTTTGCGCACGCCGGTTCATCCCGCCCCAAAAATCGCGCCCGAGTGTTCAGGCACTCAGGATGACGCGCGATGCGGAAAGCTCATTGGCCCCGACCGACCACACAGGCGCGTTTGGAAGGAAGTCCCAGCCACCCGGCGCGGCGCGCTAACCGAGCGCTTTGCGGTGAACCCAGACGCTGTTCACGAGGCCGAGACCGAACATCACCACGACCACGAAGGTGCCGCCATAGCTGATCAAGGGCAGCGGCAGACCGGTGATGGGCATGAGCGAAATGGTCATGCCAACGTTTTGATAGACGTGAAAGAAAAGCTGGGCGGCAATGCCGACAGAAATGAGCAGGCCCATGTCGTCGGCGGCCTGGTGGGCGGTCATGAGGCAGGAGAGGACGAGTCCCGCAAAGAGCGCGACAAGAATGGACCCGCCGATGAAGCCGAACTGCTCCGCGATGGCGGTGAAAATGTAGTCGGTATGGACCGTGGTGCCGGGGATGAAGCCCTGCTCGACTTGCGTGCCCGTGGCCATGAAGCCTTTGCCCGACAACCCGCCCGACCCGATGGCGATGAGCGATTGGTTGATCGCCCACGCCGCGCCCTTGGTGTCGATTTCGTTGTCGATAAACGCGACGATGCGCGCGCGCTGGTAGTTCTTGAGGGCGAGGTTCACGACCCACGGAGTGACGCACGCGGCGATAAGTATGAGGGTGATGAGGTAGCGCTTGGGGATGCCGCTGAGCAGCAGCATAGACATGATGACCGGCACCCAGACGAGCGTCATGCCGACATCGGGCTGCTTCAGGATGAGCACCATCGGCCCGCCGACGATAGCCCCGGTGATGCACAGTTTCACGAAGGGGTGCATTTTGCGAAACTGGCTGAGGAAAAGCGCCACGGTGAGGATGCCGGCGACGACCGCCATCTGCGATGGTTGAAAGGTGAGTCCGGGCAGCCGCAGCCAGCATTTCGCCCCGCCGACTTCCACGCCGAAACCCGTGTAGGTGAGGATCACCAGGCCGACGCTGGTGAGATACATCGGCAGCGCGGCCCATTTCACCCAGCGGTAATCAATGACGCTGGCGATGACGAAAACGACCACGCCGATGCCGACCCAGATGGCCTGCTTGTGCCAGTAGCCCTGCGACAGGTCGTCATCGCGAAACGCGGTGGCGCCATACACGGCGATGATCCCGAGGATGGCCAGGCCGAAGGTCAGGCCGACGATCAGCCAGTTCATGCCGAGGAGTTTTCTGATCAGGGGAGTCATCGGAAGTCAGAGCGAAAGCGGCTCACGCAAACTTCGGCACGGCGGCCAAAAGCCTCTTCGTGTAGTCGTGCTGCGGGTCGGCGTAGATGGCGTCGGCGCTGGCGCTTTCCACGATCTGGCCGCGGTACATGACGAGCACGTGATCGCTCACGTGCTCCACCACGGCGAGGTCGTGCGCGATGAAAAGGTAGGTCAGCCCCAGCTCGGCCTGGAGGTCTTGCAGGAGGTTCACGATCTGCGCCTGCACGCTCACGTCGAGCGCGCTCACCGGCTCGTCGCAGACGATGAATTTCGGCTTCACCGCCAGCGCCCGCGCAATCCCGATGCGCTGCCGCTGGCCGCCGCTGAACTCGTGCGGGTAGCGCTCCATCATCTCGGGTTTCAGCCCGACCTGTTTCATCAACTCGGTCACGCGGTCGCGGCGCTCGCCGCCCTTCATTGTGGGAAAATGAATCTCGAGCGCCTCGCCGACGATTTGGAAAATGGTGTGCCGGGGATTCAGCGAGCCGAACGGGTCCTGGAAGATCATCTGGATCTCGCGCCGCAGCGGGCGGAACTCGCTCTCGCTCATCGGCAGGATGTCGCGCCCGTCGAAAAGAATCTGCCCGCTGGTCGCGGTCACGAGCTTGAGGATGGTTTTCCCAATCGTGGACTTGCCGCTCCCGCTTTCGCCGACCAGCCCGACGGTCGTTCCGGGCTCGATGGTGAAACTCACATCATCGACCGCTTTCACATCGTCGATATGCCGGCGGAGCACGCCGCCGGTGACGGGGAACCAGGTGCGGAGATTTTTGACTTCGAGGAGGGGCATGGGCGGTTTCAAGGGAGAGACAGTAGCGACTTCGTCTTGTCCAAAACAAACGTGTGGATCGTTGCGGAATATCTCCGCAGCAAATCCGCCGCCGTAGCGGTCGTGCAGTTGCCCACGCGCAAGTCGATGACCTTTGGAGGATGGCCGCGCAGCGCGCTCATCGGGCGATAATCACTGTCCTTCGAGACAATCACGAATCCCTGAGTCACGGCGAATTCCCAAATGACGGAGTCCGCCGCTTGCTTCAAACCGACATCTCGAACGTGGACGCTGCCGGGAAAGAGATCGGCCAGATGCTGCGGGAGAGAGCCCGGCAGATTCTCGTCGAAAAGCAGCTTCACGCCGGCACATTCATCCAACGGCGTTCGCGATCCGCAGCGAACGCGAAACAAGCGCGAATATCTTCGTCCGTGAGGTCGGGGAATTCAGCGAGCAACTCTTCTTGCGTGGTGCCGCCGGCGAGGTAGTCGAGCACATCGGTGACCGTCATGCGCAGACCGCGGATGCACGGCTGACCGCTGCGTTTGCCTGGTTCCACGGTGATGATTTTCGTGTAGTCCACAGGGAGGAGATTAGGCGGGTGTTTCCGGCAGGCAAGAGGGGATCAAACAACACGAAGGAAAGCCGCGAGCGGGCTGGTCGCGGAGGCCGCATCAAGGCGGTCGGCGAGCCCGATCTCAAAGGCTTCGCGGCCGGCTTCGACGGCGGCTTTGAAAGCGCGGGCCATGCGCGCGGGATCGGCGGCGATGGCGATGGCGGTGTTCACGAGCACGGCGTCGGCGCCCATTTCCAGCGCCTCCGCGGCCTGACTCGGCGCGCCGAGGCCGGCATCGACGACGACGGGCACGGTGGCCTGCTCGATGATGATCGCGAGCTGCGCGCGAGTCTCGAGGCCGCGGTTGCTGCCGATGGGCGAGCCGAGCGGCATGACCGTGGCGGTGCCGACATCCTGGAGGCGCTTGGCCAGTACCGGGTCCGCATTGATGTAGGGCAGCACGGTGAAACCTTCGCGCACCAAGATCTCCGCCGCTTTCAAAGTCTCGATCGGATCGGGCAGCAGGTAGCGCGGGTCGGGATGGATTTCGAGCTTCACCCACTGCGGCAGACCCGCCGCCGCGGCGAGGCGCGCGAGGCGGACGGCTTCCTCGGCGTTCATGGCACCGCTGGTGTTCGGCAGCAGCAGGTATTTTTTCGGATCGATGAAATCCAGGATGTTCGCGAAGGGGTCGCCTTTGCCCGAGAGATCGGCCCGGCGCAGCGCCACGGTCACGATCTCGCAGCCGCTGGATTCGAGCGCCCCGGCCATCGTCGCGTTCGAGGAAAATTTGCCCGTGCCGAGAAGCAGGCGCGAACGAAATTCGCGTCCGGCGATGGTCAGAAATGTGGCGGTGCTCGGCATGTCGGGGGCAGAAGGTAACAAAGGAAGGCGGCGAGACACGCGAAAAGACAGACCGACTCGGGCTTGCGAATTGGTCGCCGAATTCTAGTCTCCCGGCGTGCGCGAATCCCGCTCTTCCTCGATCAGCCTGGCCGGCTCGCTACTCATCGCGCACCCCAATCTGCGCGACTCGAATTTTGCCAAATCCGTGCTCTTTCTCTCGGCACACAGCGTGGAGGATGGTGCTTTCGGCCTCACGCTGAACCGCCCGTCGGGCCGCACCGTGGCGGAGTTTCTGCCGGATCGCGATCTCGGCAGACTCGCCGGGGTGCCCGTTTTTCTCGGCGGGCCGGTGTCCACCGATCAGCTCATTTTCGCGTCGTTTCATTGGAGCGCGGAGGCGGAGCGGATGGAGTGCCGGCATCATCTGGTGATCGACGAGGCGGAGCAGGCGGCGGCGGAAATGGCCGTGGTGCGCGCGTTCGTGGGCTACGCGGGCTGGAGCCCGGGCCAGATCGAGGCGGAGATCGCGGCGTCCTCGTGGCTCCTGCAAAAGCCCGCGCGCGAGATGCTGGATCTGGAGCGGTGCCCGCGGCTCTGGCGCGAGGTCACGAGCACCTTCGGCCCGTGGTTTCAGCTCGTGGCGGAAGCGCCCGACGACCTGTCGGGCAACTGAAGCGGGCTACCCCTTCGTCCCAAGCCTGATCTGCTCGCGGAGATACTTGATCGACCGTTCAAGTTCGCCCTTTTGGTAGTCCTGCTCGGCGAGCTTTCTGTCGGCTCCATCGGCGGGTTTGAAAGGCGGGAGCACTTGGCCGCGTTTCGCAAGCGCCTCAAAGGCGGCGAGCCGCTCGGGGCGCTTGTCGTAGTGCTGCCAGAAGTCGTCCTTCTTGTGGGCGAAGTTTTTCGCGAAGCCCGAGATCGTCTCGATCATCATCGGCACCGCGGGGCACAGCTCGGCCCAGCGGGCGGCGTATTTTTTCCAGTCGATGAGCCCCTCGCCGCAGGCCGTCCACTGCACGGAGGCGCCGTCGGGCGTTTCCCAGATCATGTCGTCGCGCAGCGAGGAGCAAATGGTCAGCGGCCCGAGCATGGCGAGCACTTCGAGCGGGTCTTCGAGCGTCCACGCGGCATTGCCGGAATCGAGATTGCAGCCGACGAAAAGATCAATGCCGAGCCCGCGCGCTTTCTTCGCGATTTCGCGGAGGTCGGCGTTGGTCAGCGAGTCAAAGGCGTCGAGGTCGGAAATGAGGAGCGCGTCGAGTTTGAGCGCCGCGGCATAGTCGAGGAGCGGCGGCGCTTTCCAGCCCATCGCGCGCACCGCGAAGTTGTCCATGCCGAGCTTGATCTGGATTTTCGGCGGCGCGATCTCCGCTGCGGAAAGCGGGCCGTACAAGGCGGCGGCGGAACCCGTGGCGGCGAGCATGGGAGTGGAATGACGAATGACGAATGAAGAAGGACGAAGGAATGCCCAATCTCGAATGAGCGAATCACGGGCGCTTCGACATTCAGACTTCCCTCGTCCTTCTTCATTCGTCATTCGTCATTTTCCCCATGCCCCGCCTCACGCGTCTCGAACTCGTCCTCTTCCTCACGGTGCTGTTCGTGTTCGCGTATTTCCATCAGGGCGGCGGGTGGAACCAGAA
>CAIQUL010000215.1 GCA_903874975.1 uncultured Chthoniobacter sp.
CCCGCTGGGAGGAGGCGCTCAAGGCTTACGCGAAAGGCCAGCGGGAAGCCGGGCACCGCCTCCTCACCGCCCTCGCCGCGGAGCATCCCGGCGATCTCGACCTGGCCGCGGCGTGCTACGGAAAGATCCTCGCGAGCGAAAACCTCCCGTCTCCGAAAACTCCGATGCTGGCCGACCGTCCGTGGGTCACCCGCGCCACGGCACGCCTGCTGGCCCTCGAACGCCTCGGTGCCCTTTCCGCAAACACCACGCTCATCCGTTCCGCCGCCGCCGCCTCCAGTCAGTTCGCGGTCGGCAGGAGCCGTTACCTCGACGCCTTTGAGACCATCTCCCGCCTGCGCGCCGAGAATGAACACGATCTTTTCTGGCGCATGACGGAGGTCCGCATCCTCCGCAGCATGGAGCTACCCGAGGCCGAGGCCCGCATCGCGGAACTCAAACTGGACTACGATCCCGACCATTCCGACCCCGAGAGGCGCGCCGAGTGGGAATGGATCGCCACGGAAATCGCCACGCCCAACATTCCCCTCGTCGCCCGGCCCGCCTGGGCGCGGAGGCTCCCGCCCGAGCCCGCTCCCGCGCCCGTCGCGCCCGTGGGCAGCCCGCTGAGCCTGCTGGCACCCGACGATCCCGATGAACGCTGGCGCGCCATCACCGATCCCTCCCCGCGCGGCGGCGTCGCCGCCGTGGACCGCCTCCTCAGCTACACCTTCGCCGCCGGCGAGGGCGTGCCGTGGCGCGGCGGCAGCGGCCTGCTCGATTCCAACCGGGCGCTCGACCTGCACCTGCAGAGCAAACCCGCCGCCGAACTCGTAGCCCTGCGCCAGGAGCAGGAGGCGCAATTTGCCCGCGAAGCGGACACCGCAGCCCGCACCGAGGCGGGCATCCTCAAGGCAGCCCGCCGCTTCCCGTGGTCGCGGTCGGCCCAGGCGCTCCTGCTGAAACTCGCCAACGAAGCGCTCTGGGACGGGCGTTCCGAGTCCGCCGGGCGCAGCTTTCAGGAAGTGCTCCTCCACGCCTCCGATCCCGCGCTCCGGGACGCCGCGCAGACCGGCCTCTGGACCGCCCGCGCCCTCTCCGGCGGAGCGGCCGAAGTGCTCGCGCAAACCTCCGCCTTTGAGCCCGGCAAGACCTACCCGTGGATGGGGCGCCCGACCAAAGGCGCGGAAATTCGCGCCGCCCTCCAGGCCACCCTCCGGCCGGTGCCGCTTGTCGTCGCGCCGTCGCTCCAGCCCCTCCGCCAACACGTCCTGAACCTCCCGCCGATGGCTCCGTGGCCGACGAGTGATTCCTCGTCCGGCTTCGGTGTCGATCTCCAGGTGGCCGGCAACCGGGTCGTGGCCAGCGCGCGCAACGTCATCGCCGCCTACGACGCCGCCAAACCCGCCGCTCCGGTGTGGGCGCACTTCCAGCACCGCTCCGCCGTCCCGCCCCAGAACCACTGGCCCGGCTACTACCGCGGCCTCATCGAGGACGGCACGCTTTTCTCCCGCTGGAGTGTGGCCGAACTGCCCAGCGGTCTGGCCGCCTTTGACCTCGCCAGCGGCGATCCGCTTTGGACGGTCCTGAGTGAAAACCCCTGGAACGACCGCCGGGGACAGGGACCCAAGCGTTCCAAAGATGGAAAAAAGCAGCCGCTGCGCTTCTCGGTGCCCACGGGCGACCCGGTCCGGGCCGATGGCCACCTCTTTTTCATGCAATGGGACTCCTCCCACGAAATCCAGGCCAAAGATGGCACGAACCTGAACCTCGTCTGCTTCGACCCCGCCGCCGGCCAGGCCCGCTGGACGACCAAGCTCAGCGACCACCGGTTTGCCGGCGATTTCCGCGGCGCCGCCAGCGCCATCTACGGCAACCCCGTCGCCGTCCATCGCGGCGCGGTTTACACCTGCACGAACAGCGGGCAAATCTTCCGCTCCGACGTGCGCGACGGACGCATCGAGTGGGCGCACAACTATCGCCCGCACCGCACCAGCTCGGAGTTTCTCGGCAGCGCCCCCATCATCGCCGGCAGCAATGTCATCTGCCTGCCCCGCGATTCCGGAGTCGTCATCGCCCTCGACCAGCGCACCGGCTTTCTCGCCTGGGAAAATCCCTTCATCCGCGCCGCCGAGGCGCTCGGCATCTGGCAGGATATCCTCGTGCTGCGCGGGGTCGCCACCCTCGCCGGGCTCGATCTCGCCACGGGAAAAACCCGCTGGTCCCGGAGTCTGACCGGGCGCACCCTCGACCGTTCCCAGCTCATCGCGGACTCCATTTACCTCGGCGAAGGCGACGTCCTCGTGCGGCTCGACGCCCGCACCGGCGAACCGCTCGAAAGCCGCCCCTGGGCGCTCCAGGCCGAACGCGCCCTCACTTTCACCATCTCCGGCCAGGACCTCTACGTCGTCTCCGACCGGCCCATGGACGACCCGCGCCAAAAAGTGGGCCAGCCCCTCGGCCCCGAGCTGGCCTCGGCCGCAGGCCCGCTCAAGCTGCCCATGCAGCGCGCCTGGTCGCTCTCGCGCCCCGACGCCACGCTCGCGCTCCCGCCCCCCGGCGTCAGCCCCGGCAGCGCCTACGTCATCAGCGACGGCCTCATCGAGTGCCTCGACGTGAGCCAGCGCGGCACCATCCGCTGGCGGCGCTTCCTCAATACCAGCAGCCCCACTTTGCACTTTGCCGGCAACACGCTCCTCCTGCGGGAAAAGGAAGTCCCCCACCTCCCGTTTGGCCGCGTCCTGGCCATCGACGCCAAGACCGGAGTGACGCTCTGGGAAGCGCCCGTGCCCGTGAACCACGAGCGCTTCTTCCACTTCGGCACCCACATCCTTTTTCACGACGGACGCGAAAAACTCGTCGCCCTCGACCTCGCCACCGGCCAGCAGGCCTGGCAGAACACGCTGGTGCCGGCCCACGGCCAGAATCCCTACTGGGACGGCACGCGCCTGCATCTTTTCCGCGCCCCCGCCGCGGGCAATCTCGAGCACTTTACCTTCGACCCCACCACCGGCGACACCGTCGCGCATCAGGAGATCGACACCAGGCCGGAGGGGCAATCGGGTGCGGACGTCCGCCCGATCGCCGGCGGTGCCTACGAAGTCCGCTTCGCACCCACCTCGGCCCGGTATTTTCGCCTCACCACGCTCTCCAGCTCCGGTGGCACCGGTGACTACGCTTCCGCCGGGGAGTTTTACCTGCTCGGCCCCGATCACAAGCGCCTGCCCCGCGACGGCTGGACCGCGACCGCCGATCACGAACCCAACGCCGGCCTCCGAGCCAAGCCCCGCAACGCCATCGACGGCGACCCCAATACCTGGTGGCACTCCCAGTGGATGAATGGCCAGACGCCGCACCCGCACTACTTCACCATCGACCTTGGCTCCGCCCAGACCCTCGGCGGCCTGCACTACCTGCCGGCGAAAATCATCAACAACAATGGCATGATCGCCGATTACGAACTCCACGTGAGCCAGGACGGCAAGGCCTGGGGCGCGCCCATTTCCAAGGGCAGCATTACCGAAGCCGTCAGGGTCCGGATCGCCGACCACGTGACATCCCTCCCCGCCTTCTTTGAGACGCGCCGCTTTGTGCGGGGTGTGGCCTCCATCTATCGCTACGACGCCGCCGGCAGGGCCGTCGCCGTCTATGAAACCGGCACCCTCCATCGCGTCGCCGGGTCCTACACCATCCTCGCCGTCAAAGAAAAACCCGAAGGCCCGGAATCCCTCGTCGTGCGGCGCGCCGACGATCCATCCTACGTCTTCCCGTTCCCCGTCCCGAACGACCGCGCAAACCACTTCCAATTCGACGGCGACCACGCCATCTCCCAGCAAGGCCGACTCGAAATCATCGACTTGA
>CAIQUL010000216.1 GCA_903874975.1 uncultured Chthoniobacter sp.
GGGGTTCGAGGTCACGGCCAGCACCGTGCCGTGGGTGAGGACGCCGCCGCGCGGGTGGTCCGGCGGGAGCTGCACGAGCCGCAGCTCGTCGCCGGCGATGTCGGGGATGCCGTAGTGCGAGGCGAGGCGGGCGTTGAGAAAAGTGTAGTCGCTGTCGATGAACTCGGTGAGCGGGCGATTCTGCCGCATGATATGCGCGAAGAATTGCTCAGTCTCCTGCCGCATCGCCAGCCGCAGCTCCGGCGTGAGCGCGCTCGGCGGGCCGCCACGACCGCTCTTCACGGGCACACCGGGCACGGCCTCGCGGGCGAGAACCGCCTGTGCATTGATGGTCACGGCGGGGATGTCGCGGGCCCCCAGCCATTGACCCGCGAAGTTTGCCACCAGCGCGGCGGAGCGCGCATCGGCCAGCATCCGCCGCACCTGCGCGTCCAGCCCGGCGCGCAGCTTGCCCGCGGCCGCGAGCGTGAGCAGCTCCTCGTCCGGCATCGTGGACCAGAGGAAATAGGAGAGCCGCGAAGCCAGCGCAAACTCGTCCACCAGCGGGTCGGTGTCGCCGGGCGGGAGCGCCTCGACACCCTCGTCGCGAAAAAGAAAACGCGGTGAGGCGAGCACCGCCACCATCGCGTGGGCGATGCCGGCCTCGAAAGTCTGGCCGGGAGTTTTGTCCACGCTTTGCGCCAGCCCGGCCAGCCGCTCGAGCGTGGCCTCGTCCACCGGATGCCGGTAGGCCCGGGCCGCAAATTTGCCCAGCAGTTCACGCGCGTAGGCCGCGCGCTCCTTCGGGTCGGACGGGACGGGCTTGGGGAAAAATTTCGCGTAATCTTTCGGCGCGATCCAGTGCCCGGGCTCCAGCGGCCCGCGCACCGTCAGCCCCTCGATCCGCAGACGCAGCGCGCGTGTCTGCGGCTGGGCCGGCTCCAGCGGCACGACCTCGAAGGTCAGCACGTTCGCGCCCGCCTTCAGCACGCGCTCGAACTCCAGGGGAAACAGCCGGTTGTTTTCCCGGCTGAACTCGCGCTCGAGCACCACGTCGCCGTCCACCTTGATGACCAAACGGCACTTGTTGTAATCGAAAATGTTGTCCCGGAAGTTATCCGCCGCCGCGACGTTGAGCGTGAGGCGGTGCTTCCCGGATTTCTCCACCTGGAGTGCGTGCGTGGGCGCAGCCGCTTTATAATAAGGCAGGATGAGCTGGCCGGCTTTGCTCACCATCGAGGGCTCGTTTCCGGCGGACAGCGCGGGGGCGTCGAGCTGCTTTTCCATCGGGATGCGCGGAACCGTGGGCACAGCCTGCTCCACGATGGCGCGGGCGGCGTTCACATATTTCTCCAGCAGCAAGGGCGACACCGTCAGCGCATCCGCGATGTTGTCGAAGCCGAAGCCCGAGTCGTCGGTCGGAAATTCCTTCGTCGTATCGAAGTCCACGCCGATCAGGTCGCGGATGGTGTTGCGATATTCGGCGCGGTTGAGGCGGCGAAGGGTCGCGCGGCCCGGGTTGGGCCGGGCCGGATCGAGGCCGAGCGCGCCGGCCTTGATCCAGTGGACGAGGCGCGCGGCGTCATCCGCCGGGAGGCGGGGCCCGCGGGCCGGCATCAGACCGGCGCGCACATTTTTCAGCACAGCCACCCAAACGTCGCTCTTGGCCAGCATTTCCGTGTCCGAGCCGAGCTTATCAAAGGCGAGCTTGCCCTTGCTCTCGCCGTCGCCGTGGCAGTCGTAGCAGTGCTTCTCCAGCAGCGGTTTGATGTTCTTGCGAAAATCCTCCGCCACCACCGCCGCGGGCCTCGCGACGGCCGGGGCCTCCACCCGCGCCCAGCCAGCACCCGCGCAGACGAACACGGAGAACGAAAGGAGGCCCCGGAAAATCACAACTGCAAGGAGTGTGCCCTCGCGCCCGCTACACCGGGGACGATCAGAACCGGGACGGGCGTCGGAGAGTGCGGGCTGAACGATGATGGAAGAAGAATCAGTGGAGCGTTCCTCGCTGTTTTGAAAGCAGGCCGCGCGGAGGCGAGGTTCGGTTCTTGCGAGATTCATGCGTTGCGGCAAAGCGCCCGAACATCGCCGTCGGTTCTGCTTTGCCAAGCACTATTCGGCAGCGGCTTTCTCTGAGGGCGTGATTAAATGTGAGTCCAGTGCGCGGGCTCAGGCCGAGGGCCTGAAACAAGCCAGTCCAGGGCAAGCGACGCAGGAGCGCAGCGCTAACTTTGGGAACGAGAGGCAAAAATCGGAGAGCTTGCGGGCAGGCAAAGTCGTCGCCCCGTTTGCGCTCAAGGAAGGCGAGGACCTCACTCTGCGCGTCTTCATCGACAAGACCTTCGTGGAAGTCTTCGCCGATGACCGCCAGGCTGCGGCGACCGCCATTCCGTTTGTGGCGGAGAATACGGGCATCAATCTTTTCAGCAAAGGTGGCGCCATCGAGGTGAAGACGCTGAAGACCTGGAAGATGAAGTCCACCTCCGCGGAGAAGTAGTCACCAATCGCGGATTGAACCCTACAGGCTACAGCGCGGATCTCCGCAGTTTGTGGTGCGGGTGAATCGGCTTGCCAGCGCCGGGACCACCCGGAAAACCTGAGCGCTCACCCAGCAGCCATCCGGCACCGCCTCAAAGGTGACCTTGAGTTTCACCCCTTGGCCTGCGGCGCAGCCGCGCGGTCCACTGCTCGAGCTTGCTGCGCCGGACTTTGCCGTGCTTGAAGGAGTGCGCCCGCTCGGCCTTCTCCTCCCGCGTAAGAAATTCGCCATGCTGGGGATAGTGATTGGCGAACATGTCCGGCCCACGACGGCGCTGGCCCCAGTCAGAGGGCCTCGAATTCTGCGCGGGTGCCTTTGGACTTCTGGTATTCCATCAGAATCTTCCAGCGACCGTCGCGTTTCACGAGCAGGGCTTCGAAGTGAACGTAATCGTGTGTCTCCTTTCCGTCGGAGCCGACTGCTGAGTAAAGAAACATGCCGGTCTCGTGGGCCGTGGTGACGTCGCCGAGGCGCTGGGAAAACTTGAACTCAACGCGGGCTTTCATTGCGCCGCTCTTGGTGGCGTCGAATTCCTTCTTCCAGCGCTTGAGGGCGTCGGCGAGCGGGGAACTGGTTTTCTTGGAACCGGAAATGAGCACTCCCTCCGGATGGCAGGTGGCCTCGTAAGCGGCGAAGTCCCCTGCACCGACCGACCGGGAGACCTCGGCCCAATAGGCATCGAGTTGTTTCAGCCGAGTCGGTTCGGGTGCGGCCTCTTCGGCGAGCAGGCACGACGAAAGAAGGAAGGTGAGCGCGAGTAAGGTTTTCATGGTGCCGGGAGATTATGCGGAAAAGCGGTGCGCTGGCAGCTTGGAAAAGTGGAAGTCCGGAAGAAATGAGAATTACGCCGGCAGGCGACAGTGGTAGCGCATTTTTCTAGTGGCCTCGCGCCCGTGTTTCGCCAATCTCCGAGCCCTCCACTCAACCCGCCGCCATCCAACTCCCATGCCCATGATGACTTCACCAAGAATCGCCGTCCTCGCAGTCGCCTCACTCGTGGCGTTTGCTCCGCTCGGCACGGCGCAGGATCAACCGGCCCCCGCCAGCGAATTCGAAACTCCCGCGATGCCGGCGAATCCCCCGGCAGATTGGCTGACCTATCACCTCATCCATCCCGGCCCGGGACCCGCCATGCCGGGCGATCCGAACCCCATCTTCTTTTGGAAGGGTCGCTACCACCTGCACTACATCTACAAGAACAAAGGCTTTGTCTTTGCCCACGTCTCCAGCACGGACATGGTGCACTGGAAGTGGCATCCGACGACGCTGACCCCGAAGACCACCGGGCATGGAATGTTCAGCGGGACCGGCTTTTTGACCAAGGAAGGAAAGCCCGCAATGATCTATCACGGTCAGGGATCGGGGAAAAACTGGGTCGCCTATCCGCAGGACGACAACTTCGAAAAGTGGAGCAAACCGGAAGCGGTGGTCGCTCTGGAGGAAGATGGGACGCCGGCGAAGGCAAGACAGTGGGATCCTGACTGCTGGCTCAATGGCGATACCTATTACGCACTGACCGGGGGAAAGAACCCGAGCCTGATGAAGTCGGCTGACCTGAAAACGTGGAAGGCCCTCGGGGCGCTCCTGCACGATGCCTATCCGGAGAACTTGGGCGTGCCGAAGGGCGAAGACATATCCTGCGCGAACTTCTTCAAGATCGGCAACAAGTGGATGCTGCTTTGCATCAGCCACACCTTGGGCTGCCGTTACTATCTTGGCGACTTCAAGGACGAGAAGTTTCTCCCCGACTTCCACGCGTTGATGAGCTGGAACGGGAACAACTTCTTTGCGCCGGAATCCGTGCTCACGCCGGACGGTCGCCGCGTGATGTGGGCGTGGGTTTTCAAGCTGCCGTTCGCCCCCACCGGCGTGCAGTCGCTCCCGCGTGAATTGAGCCTGCCCGACGACGGCGTGCTGCGCATCAAGCCGCTGCGCGAGTTGGAGAAGCTGCGTCACGATGAGAAAAGCACCCGGGACCTCGTCGTGAAAAGCGATGCGCCGGCGGTCCAGAAGGACATCCGTGGAGATGCCCTCGAACTCAGCCTGTCCATCGAACCTGGCACCGCCAAGGCCTTCGGTTTGGAGGTCTGCTGCGACAAGGATGGCAAGAACGGAACCCCCATCGTCATCGACACAGCGAATCGAGTCCTCCAAGTAGGCAACGTGAAAGCACCGTTCGAATTGAAAGCCGGCGAGCGCGCCGAGTTGCGCGTGTTCATCGACAAAAACCTGATTGAGGTCTTCGTCAATGACCGGCAGGCCGCAGTCGCCGCGGGCAATTTCATTCCTGCTAATCAGGGAATCCAGCTCATCAGCACCGGCGGCGATATCGTGGTTAAGGAGTTCAAGAGCTGGAAAGTGAAATCCATTTACACGGAGGGATAGGTGGAAGCTCCGGTGTCCCGCTCTTCCGCTTGCTCGCCTACTGCGGCGTGCGCCCACCCGAAGTAAACATCGCAATTCTCCAGCAACCAATGCCCGCCCATCGTCTCACGCCCGCCTTTCTATTTCTCCTGTGCTTCAGCCTGCCTGCACTGCACGCCGCGCCGCCCGCACCAGCCAGGCCCAACGTCCTCTTCATCGCCATTGATGACCTCAACGACTACATCTCACCGCTGGCCAATCATCCCGGCATCAAGACGCCGAACTTTGACCGGCTCGCGAAACGTTCCGTCACCTTCGCCAACGCCCACTGCGCCGCGCCCGCCTGCCATCCCTCGCGTCTCGCGGTGATGACGGGGGTGCATCCCGTAAAGTCCGGGATTTACGTCAATCTCTTCGGTGCCCACGGGCCGCGCTGGCGCGAAGAGTCGCCCGTGCTCAAGGATGCGGTCGTCCTTTCCCAGCACTTTCGCGATCATGGCTACCGGGCCGTGGGTGGCGGGAAGATTTTCCACACCTTGCAGTGGACACCCGGCGACTCGCAAAACGATCCCTCTGCGTGGGACGCCTACCGCGGCGACCCGCTCGACCCGATTTCGAAAGACTGGGTTCGCGCGAAGTTCGAGTCCGACGCGGAAATGGGTATAGGTCCGGGCCGGCCACTGGGTCCGACGAAACTTTTCGGGGCCGCCCCATTGAGCGTGCCCGATGAAAAGACCGGCGACCACATGGTGGTGGATTGGGCCATTGGGGAAATGCGCACACCGCAGCCCAAGCCCCTCTTTTTGGCCGTCGGCCTCTTCCGTCCACATATCCCCTTTGAAGTGCCGCAGAAGTGGTTCGACCTGCATCCGCTGGCCGAAGTGAAACTGCCCGTAATCCAGGCCGACGACCTGGCCGACGCACATGCAGCCGATCGCCGCCACTGGCACAAGTGGGTCGTCGAAAACCAACAATGGGAGAAGCTCATGCAGGGTTACCTCGCGAGCATCAGCTATGTGGACCATCAGGTCGGCCGGTTGCTCGACGCGCTCGATGCCTCGCCGATGAAAGACAACACCATCATCGTGCTGTGGAGCGACCACGGATTCCATATCGGGGAAAAGGAAAACTGGGAGAAGTTCACCCTCTGGAACCAAGCGACGCGCGTGCCGCTGTTCATTCACGCGCCCGGTCAAAGCCGCGACGGCCAGCAGACCCGCCAGCCCGCGACCCTCACCGATCTTTACCCCACCCTCTGCGAACTCGCCGGCTTGCCCGTGCCCGCGCAGTGCGACGGCGCCTCGCTCGTCCCGCAGTTGAAAAACCCCAAAGCCCCGCGGGCCCGCACGTCGCTCACCTCTTACGTTTTCCACAAGGAGCAAATCGCCTCCCACGCCGTCTCGGATGCGCGCTACCGGTTCATCCGCTACGGCAACGACTTTGAGGAACTCTACGATCTGGAAACCGACCCTGACGAGTTCACCAACCGGGCCGCCGACCCCGCCCTCGCCGCAGTGAAAGCCCGGCTCGCCCAAGCCCTCCCCGCCAACCCCGCACCAAACCGCGGCAAGCCCACCCAATCCAAGTGAAAAACCGCGCAGCGTCGATAAGTAGTTTCCAGCTGTTGAAATACCTGTTGATACCCATTCCCGCACGTTCTTCATCTCCATCTTCTTCTCTGGAAAGTGACAGGAGATGAAGAAGACCGGGCACTCATCGTTTTTCAACAACCTGCTAAAGCCGGCGTAGAGCTGTCTCCTGTCCGCACATCTCTGCATCCGCGGAATCTGTGCAGTCCGTGGTTCCTTCTACCGCTGCCTGCAGGCGAAATCTTGAAACCGGCGATAGCGTGTTACCAGTGCCTACCCATCCGCGAAGTCGGCGTCATCTGCGGTTCCCATTCCCGGATTTCGGAAAATGAACTGTCGCGGATAATGGCCTTGACCTGCGGATGCGCATGGCCACCATCGCGGCCATGAACCGACTTAACCAACATCTTCCCCGCCGCGGTTTTCTCGCAACCGTGTCGTTCCTGCTGCCCTTTCTTCTCGCCATCGCGAGCCTCGAGGCTCAGCCCCCTCCCGCCGCCAAACCGGGTCCGATCCGGATCTTCATCCGTTCCGGGCCGAAGTCCCACGCCCCGGGCGACCACGACCACCCGTCTTTTCTGCGGGACTGGACCAAGCTGCTCGCCGAACGGGGCGCGGAAGTTTCCGGCGGCGACCTTTTTCCCACCACGGAGGAACTGGCCAAGACCGATGTGGTCGTCATTCACCGGCAGGTCGGCGGGAATTTCTCCGCGGTCGAAAACGCCCTCGTCGATGCCTACGCCAAGCGCGGCGGCGGGTTCGTGGTCATCCATGCGGCCAATGTGGCGGGCGGCGACGCTTCCGCGGATTACTACCGCGACCTCATCGGAGGATCATGGCGGCAGAAGGTGACCCGGTGGCGTGAGGGTCAGATCGAACTCAACTTTGTGGACAAGACTCACGTGATCACGCAGGGCATCGCGGATTTTGGGATGAAGGACGAGATCTACTACGACATGGACCTGCGCTCCGACATCCATGTGCTCGCCACGTCTCCCACACCCAAAAAGAAGGGCGATGTCTTCGAGGTGCAGCCACAAATCTGGACCTACGAAAAACCCAATGCCCAACGGGCCTTCGTTTTCATCCCGGGACATAGCTACGTGAATTTCAGCCGTCCCGATGTCAGCCGCCTGATCCTCCGCGGCATCGTGTGGGCGGCCAAGCGGGAGGACTTGCTCAAAATGGCGGATCTCCCGATCGCCCCCGCTCCAGCCCCGGCTCCCGCTCCCGCCCCAGCGCCCGCTCCGGCCCCGGCACCCAGCCCGTCATAGACGACCCCGACCTCTACATTGCCAGCATCGCCCCCGGCGAAACTTCGCTCAGGATGACGCCGAGCGGGTGCGCGTCCGCGCATTTTGAGCTGAAGCCCATGACTACTTCGGGGCGGCGGCGGCACCGGGACCGGCGGGGGGCGTGAGGCGGATGCGGAGCGAATCGTTGCAGGTTTTCAGGAAGGCCACGAATGCGGCGGGTGGCTGCAGGCGCTCTTCGTGCGGCTGCTGGAAGGTGTAGCCGGCAGAGGAGCCGTCCGTCGTTGCAGGTCATCGGCAGTTGGGTTACGGCGTCCACGTAGAGGCTCACCTCGGCGTGCTTGGGTTTGAAGACTTTGGTGGGTGTAGCCTTGGGCTCCGAGCGCCGCATGAAATCCATGATCTGGGCTTGGTCACCGGTGAGGCGCTTGTCGTCAAAAGGGATGGCGAAGTGAAAAGCCGCCTTGCCCCTATGAGTGCGTGCTCAAAGTGTCTGTTCCTTCATCCTCACTCAACTGCCGTTTTTTTGGCAACGGGTGGTCATGGCAGTGGGTCAGCCTTTATAAAAAACATCCGCACGATGCGAAAGGCCGAAGACTGAACCCGCCCTTCATCCCTCAGCCCTCATCGTTCTTCCTTCCGCCCGCATCCTCCCCTACCCTCCGGCCATGCTCACACTCCGCCCTTCCGCCGCCCGCGGACACGCCGACCACGGATGGCTCGATACCTTCCACACGTTTTCCTTCGCCGACTACCACGATCCGGCGCACCTGAGCTTTCGCAGCCTGCGGGTCATCAATGAGGACCGCGTGGCCCCCGGCCAGGGCTTTGGCACGCACCCACATCGCGACATGGAAATCCTGACTTACATCGTCAGCGGTCGGCTGGCGCACAAGGACAGCATCGGCAACGGGCGCGAGATCGCCGCCGGGCAGCTCCAGGCGATGAGCGCCGGGACGGGCATCACCCACAGCGAGTTCAACCCCTCGCGCACCGACCCTGTGCATCTCCTCCAGATCTGGCTTCTGCCGGATCGCCGCGGGCACACGCCGCGCTACGCCGAGTGGTCGCCGCGCGCCGGGGAAAATCCCGCGCTCACCCTACTCGCCTCGCCCGACGGACGCGATGGCTCCGCCGCGATTCATCAGGACGCGCGGCTGTATCTCGTGAAACTCGACGGCCCCGCCACGGTCACGCACCCGCTCGCCCCCAGCCGCGCCACCTGGCTCCAGCTCATGCGCGGCAAGCTCGCGGTCAATGGCCAACCGCTCACCGCCGGCGACGGCGTGGCGGTGGAAGGCGAGGCGAGGCTCACGCTCGACGAGGCCACCGGCGCGGAGGCGCTACTTTTCGACCTCGCGTAGCCGGAACGATGCCGTTGGAGCGATGCGTGGACTTTACCTTCACCCTCGACCAAGAGCGCCTGCGCACCGCCCGCCGCCGCGAAGGCCGGCACCTTTGGCGCAGTAACCTCACCGACCCCGACCCGCAAAGCTCTGGCAGATGTGTCTCCGCACTTACCCAAGTCGAGCAAGCCTCCAAAGATCACGGCGAGGTAAAATATCCGCGCCCCTGTGGGGCAGACCCAGCCCCCAAAGCGCGGCTCGACGCCTTGGTTTTCCGAGAACAGCCAATGCGGCGGCTCGTGAGGAGCGGAGATCGGGCTAACTTTGGGAGCCAGAGGGGCGAATGATGCTCATGCGTGATCGAGGCCGCCACCACGCAGTCCGCCGAGCTGCGGACGATCGGCAAACCCGCGCCGACCCGGTAAGGCGGTGCGCGGCGTGGCAGTGGCGCGAGAGAGGATGGTCCTCACGGTTCTTGCCGCGCGGCGGATTGCCGACTATCTGACTGCGGTGCGCGGCCAGTGACGCGCTCCTTTTCACCAAACTCACCAGCCTTTTCCCGTCGCCCGAAATGATCCTTCTACCTGCCATTGACCTGATGTCCGGCGAAGTCGTGCGCCTGCGGCAGGGCAAGGCGGCGGAGAAGACCGTGTATTCGCGCGATCCGGCGGCGTTTGCGCGGCGGTGGGAAAGCGAGGGCGGCGACTACCTGCATGTGGTGGACCTCGACGCGGCCTTCAGTGGGGAGCAGCGCAATCTGGAGTCCGTGCGGGCGATTTGTGAGGCGGTGAGTTTCCCGGTGGAACTCGGCGGGGGCATGCGCAGCGAGGCGGCGATCCGGCGCGCGATCGAGGTCGGCGTGGCGCGGGTGATCATCGGCACGCGGGCGGCGGAGTCGCTGGATTTTGTGCGCGACATGGCGCGGGAATTCGGCGGCGAGCGGGTGGCGGTGGGCATCGACGCGAAGAACGGCCTGGTCTCAGTGAAAGGCTGGACGGAGGAATCCGCGCTGACCGCGCTGGACCTCGCGCGCCGCGCGGAGGACGCCGGAGCCGGGACGATCATTTACACGGACATCGCGACCGACGGGATGCTCGCGGGACCGAATTTCGCCGAGACCGAAAAGATGCTCGGCGCGCTGCACTGCCAGCTCATCGCCAGCGGCGGGGTGGGCACCGCCGAGCACGTGCGGCGACTGGCGGCGATGCCCGGACTTTACGGGTGCATCATCGGCAAGGCGCTCTACGACGGCGCGGTCAGTCTGCGGGAAATCTCCGCGCGCCCGCCGCTTTGAAATCTGAAATCTGAAACTCCTATGAAAACTCTCTTCCTCGATTGCTTCTCCGGGATCAGCGGCGACATGACCGTCGGCGCGCTGGTCGATCTCGGTGTGAAACCTTCCACGCTCGAATGGGAGCTGTCGAAGCTCGACCTCGGCGACTTCCACATGCACTTCGCCCGCGAGCAGCGGCAGCAGATCGAGGGCGTGAAATTTGGCATCCACGAAGGCGCGACCCACACGCACGCGCAGGATGAGCCCGCGCACGAGCACGAGCACTGCTGCGGCCACGATCACGATCACGATCACGGCCCCGCGCACCACGAACCCGCCGAGCCTGACCACAGTCACGCGCACGAGCATGCCCACGATCACGATCAAGGCACCGAGGTCCACGACCACGAGCACAAACATCACCACCACGCGCACGGGCGCAGTCACGGCCAGATTCGTGCGCTCATCGAGGCGAGCGAGCTTTCGCCTTTCGTCAAAAAGCACGCGCTCGGCATCTTTCAGCGCATCGCCGTGGCCGAGGGAAAAATCCACGGCATGCCGTCGGCGGACGTGACTTTTCACGAAGTCGGCGCACTCGATTCGATTGCGGACATCGTCTGCGCGTGTGTGGGCCTCGAGGCGCTGGGCGTGGAGAAAGTTTTCGTCTCCAGCCTGCACGAGGGCCGCGGCACCATCGAGTGCGCGCACGGCACTTTCCCGCTGCCCGCGCCGGCCACCCTGGAGATTCTCGTCGGCATCCCGCTCAGCCAGATCGACGAGCCACACGAACTCATCACCCCGACGGGCGCGGCCATCGTCGCGGAGTTCGGCGCGTCCTTTGGCCCAATGCCGCGGATGAAAAGCGAAAAGATCGGCTACGGCGTGGGCACCCGGCACCTCGACTCGCGGCCCAACGTGCTGCGCGCGGTACTCGGCGAACTCGTCGCGGAATAGCGCACTATGGCCGGCGGCTACGAGACCGACACCGTCACCCGTCTGGAGACGAATCTCGACGATCTCTCGCCGGAGATCACCGGCGCGGTCATGGAAAAGCTGCTCGCGGCCGGAGCGCTGGATGTTTGGTTCACGCCCATCCAGATGAAAAAGAACCGCCCCGCCGTGCAGCTCTCCGTGCTCTGCGACGCCGCCCACACCGAGTCGCTCGCGGACATCATTTTCGGCGAGACGAGCGCCTTTGGGTTGCGGGTGGAAACGGTCGCGCGGCTGAAGCTGGAACGCCGCTTCGAGACGGTGGCCACGGAGTTTGGCGAGGTCACGGTCAAGCTCGGGTTGAAGCAGGGGTGCGTGGTCCAGGTCGCTCCCGAGTTTGAATCCTGCCGCGCGGCGGGCGAGCGCACCGGCGCACCGCTCCGGGCGATCTACGCGGCGGCCACGCGGGGCTTCTCTGGTGGCTCCGGGACGGGTGGGGGAGCGTAAGTTTTCGGCGGGGCAGGGCTACGGCGCGAGGCGCTCGATTTTCCACCCACCGTCCGGCTGGCGCGTGTAGCGCAGGCGGTCGTGCAGACGGCTGCGGCGGCCCTGCCAAAACTCGATGGTCTGCGGCGCGAGCCGGTACCCACCCCAGTGCGGGGGGAGCGGAATTTCGGTCTCGCCGTGTTTTTCCCGCGCGGCAGAAAACTGCGCTTCGAGCTGCGCGCGGCCGGCGACCACTTCGCTCTGCGCCGAGGCCCACGCGCCGATCTGGCTGCTCGCCGGGCGGGAGTGAAAGTAGGTTTCGCTCTCCCCAGCGGAGGTCTTTTCGACGGTGCCGGTGATGTTCACCTGCCGCTCCAGCGCGCCCCACCAAAAGGTCAGCGCCGCCTGCGGATTCCCCGCAAGCTGCCGCCCTTTCGCTCCTTCGTAGTTCGTGAAAAAGGTGAGCCCGCGGGCGTCGCAGATTTTCAGTAGGACCGTGCGGCTCCACGGCTGGCCCGCGGCATCCACGGTCGCGAGCGTCATCGCATTGGGCTCGATGATTTGCTGCGCCTGCGCTTCGGCGAGCCACGCGTTGAACTGCGCGACGGGATCGGACGCCAAGTCCGCGCGGCGAAGTCCGCGCTGCGCGTAGTCCTGGCGCAGCGCGGCGAGTTCAGCGGGGCTGAGCATTCCTAGGAAATCAGCAGGGATGTCCCCCGATTTCGGCTTTCAGCTTACGCCTCCTTGACCGGCGGCAACTCGACGATCTCGAACCAATATTTTTCGAGCGTCTGGAGAATATCCACGAGCGCCTCGAAGGTCACCGGCTTCACGATGTAGCTGTTCACGCCGAGATCGTAACTCCGATAAACGTCCTCGTCGGCCTTCGACGTGGTCAAGACCACGACCGGGATCTGGCGGAGGATCGGGTCGCTTTTGATTTCCTTGAGCACGGTGCGCCCGTCTTTGCGCGGCATGTTCAGATCCAGCAGGATGAGTCCGGGGCGCGGCGCCTCCACGGGTGCCGCATATTTTCCCTGGCGGCGGAGGTAGTCCATCAGTTCCTCGCCGTGTTCGACAAAGCGCACGTCATTGATCAGGCGGCCTTCTTCAAAGGCTTCCTGCGTTAGGCGACGGTCATCGGCGTCGTCATCGGCCATCAAAATGGTGATCGGCATGGCATCTCTATTCATAGGCTGCGGTGGTCGGTTGTTTGACCGGGAGCGTAATTGTGAACTTCGCGCCACCCGGTGGATCACTGTGTGCCACAATCGTTCCGCCATGCCTATCAGTAATTTTCCGGCACACCGCGAGGCCGATGCCCGTGCCCTCGTATTCGGTGCGGGTGTGGAGGCGCTGAAAGACGACGAAAATCTGTTCGACGAAGCACGCTTCGAAACCGATGCCATTGTCCTCTACGGTGATTTCGCAGACGGCCGCGCCGGTGATGAGCGCGTCCGCCGGGGTAAAGACGCGCGCCGAGACCGTGACCACCGGGGTCTCGCCGGGGCGCTGAAACTTCAGCGCGTTGCTGATCAGATTCAGGAAAAGCTGATGCATCTGCACCCGGTCGCCTTCGATCACCGGGAGGTCGCCGAGGCCGACCCGCGCGTTCTTTTGCTCGATGGCCACCTCGAGATCGCCGAGCACCGCGAGCGCGATGGCGCGCAAGTCGCAGTCCTCGAATGGCAGCGCGCGACTGGTCACGCGAGAGAGTTTCAGCAGATCCTGAATGAGCACCTGCATGCGGTTGGCGGCGCCTTCCATGCGTTCGAGATAGTCGAGGCCTTTTGGTCCGAGTTGCTCCGCGTATTTCGCCCGCAGGCGCCCGCCAAACGCCTGAATCTTGCGCAGCGGTTCCTGCAAATCGTGCGACGCCACCGAGGCGAAATTTTTCAATTCCGCGTTGCTCTGTTCGAGTTGCGCGGCGAAGCGCCGCAACTGCTCCTCGTCCGCTTTGCGGCCCGTGATATTCGCCGCGATGCCGACCAACCCGATTGTATTTCCGCTGGTATCGCGGAGCGGCACCTTCGTGGTTTGCAGCCAGACGTCCCGGCCATCCAGGCCCTTGACGGCGTCCTCGCGGTTGAGGATGCGCTCGCCGGTTTCGATGACAAAGCGGTCGTCGTCGTGATAGCGCGAGGCGTCCTCGTGCGGAAAATAGTCGAACACCGTGCGCCCCTCGGTGCCGGCCTCGCCGACTTGGGTGAGCGCCTGCCGGTGCGATTCGTTGTCGAGCATGTATTGCCCCTTGAGGTCCTTCACAAAGACGTGATCGGGAATCGTGTTGATGATGCTCCGCAGCAGATTGCGCTCGGAGGCCAGCGCCGCCTCGGCCCGGCGGCGGGCGGCGATGTCGCGCAGGATCAGGACGCACGCCCAGACGAGCGCGCAGAAAGTGAAAATGCCGCCGAAGGTGATCGTGCCCGTCGTCGCCTGGCCCACGAGTTCCGTGAACTTCTCCCGCTCCTCGAGCAGCGCCTGCTGTTCGCGATTGAAGTCCACCAGCAGGTCTTGGATATCCCGCATCGCGTGCTCGCTCTCACCTTTGGCAAAAAGGTCCACGCCGGCCCTCCCTTTCTGCGTTCGTCGCGTTTCGATCTCGGCGCGCTGGAGGGAAAAGCTCCTTTGAATCAACGTCAGCAACCGGACCAGCTTTTGCGTCTGGTGCGGCGTATCGGTGGTGTCGGCCTTGAGCGCGTTGTAGTTTTCGATGACCCGCTTTTGCGCGGCGGCGTAGCCCCCGAGCAGGTCCTCGTCCCCGGTGACCAGGAAGCCGCGGCGCCCCGCCTCCATTTCCATGAGATAGCGTAGCGTCCGCTCCGCGGTTTCCATGACCTGCCGCGTCTGGGTCACCCACTCCGCGTTCCTGATGAAGGCCCTGGTCGCGCGCAGGCTGATGAAGGCGATGATCCCCAGCATCGCCAGCACCAGCCCGAAACTGAGCACGACCTTGCGCCGGATGGAAAAGCGGGCGTGGGCACGTTGGTTGGGAGGCATCGGGAAAAGGCTGGTGTGGGTCGGCGCGAGCATACGAGAAAATGGCAAAAGTCGAAATCTTGAATCCGGGAGAGTCTCCACGTGCAGGAAATCTGCCAATCGTCCTACGTCTGCGGCCCTTCGGCCCATCAGCGTGGCGGAGGGGGTGGGATTCGAACCCACGGAACCTTGCGGCTCTCCGGTTTTCAAGACCGGCGCAATCGACCACTCTGCCACCCCTCCAGTTCACTGCTTCGAGGCACACGCGCTGTTTTCTCCAGAGCGCGCGGGGCGCGCACTCCGTCCAGGCTGGGGGAGGTTCCACTACGGCCCCGGCGGCGTCAACGGCAAGCCGTTTGACTGTCGGCGACGGTACAAAAGCGGACAGCGGATTACAGAGAAAAAGCGGCGAGAATGGGGGCAAATGTTGGCGGGGGATGTTCGACGAACCAGAACTTGCGTTGCGGGTGGTGGATGAGGGTGAGCGCATCGAGGCTCTAAAAGAAGCCCGCAGTAATCCGGCGTGGGAATACCTGCACGGTAAGCTGCTGGGCTATTCCGATGAAAACATCGCGCTCTATTTGCGGAAGCACCCTCTGGGGGATTTCGGCCAAAAAGTCCTCGACGCCGCCCGCTCGGAGGCGGCCAAGTTCCCCGAGGCGGCCAACGCCTCCGCCCGCCAGCTCGCGCTGGGCACCATCCCGTTGCGCGTGGGCAAGACCTTTGGCGAGGGCAACCCGGAGTTGCTGAAAAGCGACGCCACGCTCAAGGAGCCGATCCCACTGGCGATGCCGATCTTTCAGGCGGCGAAGAAGGTCCGCGCCATGATCCACGACGGCCCGCTGGAGTTTTTCAGCACGACCGCGGTCAACGTGGCCAAGGGGCCGACCAAGTTCAAGTTTGCCCCGGGGCCGACGGAAAACTGGCAGAGCTACTACGAGCACCTCGGCCGGCCCACCCAGGGGGAGCCGCGTCCCACCGAGAGCAAGTATGCTGGGGCGCTGTCCGTGCGGCAGACGTTGCAGAAACCGCAGTTCAGCCTCACCGACGCGGAAACGCAGAACGTCATTTTCGCCCGGGTCTATAACGACGGCCAGATTCACTTTGTCGTCACCACGCCCCGGGAGGGCCGGGTGGTCACGCAGTTCATGTTCAACGATGCGGATGCCAGCCGCCACATGGCCGACCGCGTGTCCGGCACGCGGGCCACCTGGGAGCAAGACAGGGCGACGGCCAGCAAGGGGCCGTCCACCCCCGCTCTGTCCCGGTCGCAGCGCCTTGACGCTACCGGCTCAACAGAACCACACACCACCGAGGTTCGACCCCAACAACCGGGCGATTTGTCCTCTTCTATTCCCGCTGGGTCAATGGAGGTTGATCCTCGCCAGCAGGGGCATGGCTTGCCTGACCGCACTCAGGGGCGCGCAGACGATAGCACCGGGGAAACGGGCGTGTAAGGGCCGGATGTGCCCGGCGGGGCGATGCCTTTGGCGCTGCGGCAGCCCCTCACGACATTGGCGGTAAAAGAAGAGGCTTCCTACGAGGCGGCGAAAGCCCTGTTTGACCGTGGCCGACTCGCCGATGGATCTTTGGCGGAGCCAGAGGTTTGGCTCATCCGCGAACAATCCCGCCGTTTCCGGCGACCTCACCGCCGATGCGCCGCCCGCGCTCGGCAGCGAACCTGGCATCCTCTGGCTCACCTACCGCCGCAATCTCACCGCCGCCGTCACCGAGGAGATCCTGTCCGACGACGGCACCACCCGCGTCATCAAAGCCAGAGTCACGACCAGCACGGAGCCCGCGCATTTCCTCCGGCTGAAAGTCACGCGGCATTGAGGAAAGCAGCGGGGACTTCAGTCCAAAATCCCCGGAAACTTTGGACTGAAGTCCAAGCTACTTTCTCCCGCGCCGCCGCGGACTCCGGGTGGAGCACTCGACCCGAGTGCCCTGGGCGGCGACCCGCCGCCCAGCCGGTGTGCGCGCGGCCGTCAGTTTCCCACCCGCTCCCGCAGCAAC
>CAIQUL010000217.1 GCA_903874975.1 uncultured Chthoniobacter sp.
CTTGAGCGCTTCGCGATGCACCTCGTCGAAGCTCGGGATGCGGTCATCCCATTCGAGCAGCGTGGCGGTGCGGCCGGCGCGTTTGCTGGCGTGCGCGTACATTTTCCACACGGGGTCGAGCACCGGGTGATCGTGCGTGTCGAGAATGTAGCGCTCGTGCTTCGTGTGCCCGGCGATGTGCATCTGCGCCACGCGCTCGGGCGGCACGGCGTCGAGGTATTCGTAGGGGTCGAAGCCGTGGTTTTGCGAGGACACGTAGATGTTGTTCACATCGAGCAGAATCCCGCAGTCCGCGCGCTCGACCACCTCGCGGAGAAACTCCCACTCCGTCATTTCGGAGACGTGGAACTCGACGTAGCTGCTCACGTTTTCGACCGCGACGGGGATCTCCAGAAAGTCCTGCACTTCGCGGATATTGCGCGCGGTGGTTTCCACGGCTTCCCACGTGTAGGGCATGGGCAAAAGGTCGTGCGTGTAGCGGCCGTCCACGCTGCCCCAGCAGAGGTGATCGCTGATCCACGGCGTCTGCGTGCGCTTGGTCAGGCGCTTGAGTTTGCGGAGGTGGTCGCGGTTCGGGCGCGCGGCGTTGCCGAAGTACATCGAGACCCCGTGCTGGACCACGCGGTATTGCTCGAGGATTTGGTCGAGGATGTGCAGCGGGCGGCCGGCATCCAGCATGTAGTTTTCGGAAATGATCTCGAACCAATCGACGAGCGGCTTTTTCTCCAGGATGTGCGCGTAATGGGGGATGCGCAGGCCGAGGCCGATGCCGTATTCGGTGTGGGCGTTGAAGCGGTTGGCAGGCATGTGGGCAAAATTCGAAATCCGAATATCGAAATCCGAAACAAATTCAAAAGGGCGGTAAGTCGGAAATAGGGAAAATGAAGAAAGCGCACGGCGGAGCGTTTCTCCATTTTTCGATTTCCAGCATTTCAAATTTGTTTCGGATTTCGGATTTCGGATTTTCCGCAAAGCGGGGCTCCGGCCACGAATGGCCGGAGCCCCGGAATTTCACTGCGGTGGGTTACTTCACCGGATGGACAGGCTTGCCGTCCTTGATGGCGCAGCCGCCCTTGCCTTTGCAGGAGTTCTTCCCGCCGCAGCCGTTGTCGCCGCTCTTGCAGCCGCCCTTGCCTTTGCAGGTGTTCTTGCCCGCGCAGCCGTGGTCGGGATCGGGCTTGGCCGGGTCGGCGAGGACGCCGGCGAGGCTGACGGTTTTGCCGGGCTGCGCCGTGGTGGCGGCGGTGGCTTTGGCAACGAGGCCGCCGGAGAGGATTCCGGCGAGAGCAGCGCCGGCGAGCAGCGTTTTGGTGGTGGATGGACGTTTCATTGGCTTGTTTTGGTTTTGGTTGGTTGCTGGTTCCCTGCCCGCTCCCGCATCCGAGACATTCGGAGAGGATCCGGCAGAAAGTGATCGCGGTTTCCCGCGGTGAGGCTGGGACGGTGGATCGGCGCGATTTATTCCTCCGAGTTTTGAGCGCGCGTCACTTTTTGACCTTGTCCAATTCCGCGAGCACCGCGCCGGTGGTGATCGCATCGAGCACCACGGGCTCCGTTTCACCGGGGCGGTAGAGCACGTAGAGCGGCACGCCCACGCGGTTGAAACTCTTCAGCGCCTTGGTCACCACGGGGTCCTCGGTGTTCGTCCAGTCCGCGCGCAGCGGCAGCACGTTTTTCTCGCGAAACTTCGCCCCCACCGCCTCGTTGCCGAGCACCACGCGCTCATAGACTTTGCAGTTGAGGCACCACTCGGCGGTGAAATCCACGAACACCGCGCGCCCGGTTTTGCGCGCCTCCGCGAGCCGCTCCTCGGAGTAGTCCACCCACGCGATGCTCCCGGTCACGTGTGTCTGGTCGGCGGCCCCGCCCGCGGGTTGGGCGTCGAGTTTCCCGTGGAGGAAAAGGAAGTAGCCAGCCACCGGCAGCAGCGCGACGGCCGCGCGGGCGACGACCGATTCGCGCACCGTGCCGAACAGCCAGCAGGCCAGCCCCAGCGCCAGCAGGAACCAGCTCATCCCCGTCATCGCCCCCGCCCCGCGCAGCGCGAAAACCGTGAACAGCCACACCGCCACCGCCAGCATCACGAAGCCCATGCCCTGCTTCATGCGCTCCATCCACGCGCCCGGTTTCGGCACGTAGCGCAGCCAGGCGGGGCGCGCGGTGAGGAGGAAATAGGGCAGACTCATCCCGGCGGCGATGGCCAGGAAGAGGAGGAAAATCACCGGCCCGGATTGCGTGGTCGCAAAACTCAGGCTGCCGGCGAGAAAAGGCGCCGTGCAGGACGTGCCGAGCAGCGTGGTGAAAAGGCCGTGCAGAAACGCCCCGCTGTAACCGTCGCGCCCGGAGAGTTCGTTGAGCTTCGTCGCCGCCCCGCCGCCGAGCGCGATCTCAAACACGCCGAGGAGGTTCAGCGCGAAGACGAAGACCAGCGCGATCAGGCCCGCGAGCAGATACGGATTTTGAAACTGGTAGCCCCAGTTGAACGCCGACTTCAGCTGCACCACCGCCACGGCCAGCCCGAGGAAAAACGCAAAAACTCCCGCCGTGAACGCCAACCCCAGCCGGAAGACCCGCCGCGGATCCTCACCAGCCTGATCCACGAACCCGAAAATTTTCAGCGCGATGACCGGCAGCACGCACGGCATTACGTTCATGATCAGCCCGCCGAGAAACGCCCCGAGCAATTTCAGCAACAACCCGCCGCCGCCCGGCGCGGCCGGCTTTTCCTCCAGCGCCGCCGCCTGCCCGCCCGCCGCCGCGACCAACCAACCCTCCCGCGCGCCGCCCGCCTTTTGCACCGCCACCACTCCGCGCCACGGCAGATTTGGCGCACCGCCTTTCGAGACGGGGAAGGAGATCGTCCGCGCGCCGCTGGCCGCCACCGGGCCGGTCGTCGGATGATCCGGCTGCACCTCGGGAGGCGGCAGCGGGAAAAACTCCACCTGGTCCTGCGCACCCAGCCCCTCCACGCGCAGCGCAAAGGAGTCCGCCTTCGAGCGGTCCCACAGCACGCGGAACGGTGCCGGACTTTCGCGCGGAACCAGCGCCTGCCATTTCGCAAAAAGCGCCGCATCCGGCACCCGCACCTCGCTGGCCTCCAGCGGCAGGCCCAGCACCACCTCCGCCGGCACGCACTGGTCGGCACTGCACATCTGCCAGCCCACCTTCGCCCGGATCGCCAGCGGCCCCGCGGGCAGCGTGGCGGGCGGGGTGATCTCGGCGAAAAGCACGACCTCGTCTTCATAGACATAGTTCAGGAAATCGCCCGCCGCCGCATGAGTCCGTGGCACCGGCCACTGGAGCGGCCCCGCCTTGAAGCCCGGCGGCAGCTCCCACTCCACGCTCGTGGCCAGCCCGATGTCGCCCACGAATTGCCAGTAGATATACCAGTCCTTTTCGATGCGGAAATGCACCCCGGCGAGAAACGGCTTCCCGGCTTCCGCCTGCGCCACATCCGTCACCAGTTCCACCTGCACCGCGCCCTTTTTCTCCATCCGCGCGGGCCCCGCCGGCGCCGGCGCCGGGCCGGGCTTCGCGGTTTTCGGTCCCGCCGCGATGGCCTTGGCCTTGGCAGGTCGCTGCGGGGCGGCCTCCGCGGGCACCACTCCGCTCACGGCCAGCCAGCTTGCGAGGAGGAGAGAAAAGCAGCGTCGCAAATTCATAAGCGCCGCGCACGTTACAGACAACCTGTCTGGCCGGGGAGGAATTTCTCTCGCGGCACCAGTCGTCGCCGGGCAGGCGGAGCGGAGGGGCTGGCAAACCGCCCGCAGAAAACTGCAGCGTCTCCATAACAAAGTTTGAATCATTTATTTTTCGGAAATTGGGGCGCTGCTTTTTGAATCTCAACCGCCATCTCTTTATTCCTCTGCGCTCTCTCCGCCTCTGCGTTTTCCATCAGTCCAAACGCCCCGTGTTCCTTTGGACTGAAGTCCAACCCACCTATTTTCCAGTGCTGCTCGGCGTTGGACGGTGGGCAGGGGAGTCCGGAGTTTTTGACCCACCGATTCGTGAGGGCCACGAGTGTCGCCCGCGGCTGTCCATCCGCGAAATCTGCGCCATCGGCGGTGCCTATTTCCGCCAGGGCGCAGTCAGCCGCCCCGGCTTACTGACCGAGCGGTTTCCAGCGCTTTACGCCTGTTTCGCCGGCCTTATTGACGAAAGCATCGGTGTCGTTCTCGGGGCCGTAGCGGAGGGTGGCGACATGGCTGTCGGCGTAGAGCGCATTGATTTGCGAACGACCGTTGTGGGTGCCGAGCTTGTTCCCTCCGGAAGGCTCGGGCAGCGCCACTGCCTGATCCCCGGTCCCTTTGAAGGTCGGGGCCGAGACGACCGAGAGGTCCATGGCTGCGGCCATGACGATCAACTGCGAGGGGGAGGCCTGGCGCGACCAGTTACCATCCCAGGCGGGCTTGGTGCTTTGGGTGAGGATGTTGGCATTCACGCCATAGCTCACCGGCATCGTGGCGGGGCTCGCCTGGTCGCCGGTTTTGCGTTTGTCGAAAGGGGACTGAAACATCTTCCAATTCGTCACGTACTTGGACTGCAGGAGCGCCGGCCACTGCTGGCCGCCGCTCGGCGGCGTGCTGGAAAATATCGTATCATCATTGTCGGAGAGGTAGGAGGCGACGCCCAGGCCGATCTGTTTCAAATTGTTCAAGTCATTCGTGGCCTGCCCTCTTTCCATCGCCTTTTGGAAAACGGGCAACGCAATCCCTGCGAGGATGGCGATGATGGAGATGACGACGAGGAGTTCGATGAGGGTGAACGCTGATTTTTTCATGGCGGGAATGAGGTGCCGCGCACGGTAGAATGGCCCTTTCCAAGTGTCGAGGGCGCTTTCGTCCAGCGTCCGCCGGCGGGCCGCGCGATTATCACTTGCCAAGCACCGCCTCCATCCGTCCACTCCCGCGCATGCCGAAAGTCCTGCTCCTCACCGCTGGCTATGGCGAGGGTCACAACGCCGCCGCGCGCGGCCTCCACGCCGCCCTCACCGAGCGCGGGGCCGACGCCCAGATCATCGACCTCTTTGCCCTCGCGGGCGGCGCATTCTACGAGCGCTCCCGGCGCGACTACCTCGCGCTCATCAACCGCGCCCCGCGTGTTTGGGCCGCCGTTTTCACCCTCATCCACCACCTCCCGGTCGTCCCTCTGCTCCTGCCGTTTCTGGGAAAAATGCGCCGCGCCCTGGCCGCCTTGCTCGCCGAGCAGCAGCCCGCCGCCGTGGTCTCCGTCTATCCCCTTTACGCCTACCTCATCCGCCAGCTTTACCCCGATCCCGCCGCGCGCCCGTTCGCTTTCCACACCGTCGTCACCGACTCCATCACCATCAATTCCGTCTGGCATCGCGCGCCGAGCGACACCTTCCTCCTCCCGAACGACGCCACCGCCGAAGTCATGGTCCGCGCTGGCGTCCCGCGCGAAAAACTCCGCACCCTCGGCTTCCCTGTGCCGCCGCGCTTCGCCCGCGACCGCCCCGCGCGCCCGGCCCCTCCGCCGCCGCGCGTCCTCTACATGATCAATGCCGGCCCCGACCAAGCCCCCGGCATCGTCGCCCGCCTCCTCGCCATCCCCGGCCTGCACCTCACCGTCGCCTACGGGCGCGATGAAGCCCTGCGCGCCCGGCTCACCGCCGCCGCCGCCGGTCGCCCGCTCGAGCTCCACGGCTGGACCCCCCACATGCCCGAACTCCTGATGACGCACCACCTGCTCATCGGCAAAGCGGGCGGAGCCACCGTCCAGGAGAGCATCGCCGCCGGCACCCCGATGCTCATCACCCAAGTCGTGCCCGGGCAGGAGGAGGGAAACGCGCGGCTCCTCTTTGAAAACGGCTGCGGCGCCCTCTGCCCCACGGCCGACGCGCTCGCCACGCAGATCGAGGACCTCTTTGCCCACGACGCCGCCGGCTGGCATCAGTGGCAGAGCCAAATCGCCCGCCTCGCCAAACCCGCCGCCGCCCTGCGCATCGCCGACTTCATCCTCAGCGGGGAGGGAGGGGGAATGGCGAATGACGGAATGACGAATGGCGAGTGATGGGGGGCGGAGCGGAGCAAACGAAACGCCGTCATCCTGAGCGCAGGCGAAGGACCTCGAACTCCCGGTAGGGGCGAAGGTGGTGGCTGGAGGGGTCATGCCGACTGGTTTCTGGGTTTGCCGCGCAGTTTCTCAAGTGGGGTGGGGCCTCCGCGGGGATACCGGTTTGCATTTCGCGAGCACCCGAAAATCTGTTCGCTCTTTTACCGCGTGCGCGGCGGTTAGCTTGCGCTGCAGTTTGCGGGCTCCCTTCGTGGCATGCTTGAGTTCATGGGCCGGCTCCTCCAGCCATGCCGGCGCGGTGGAGTTGGCGGTCGCGTCGGACGCTGGCGGCGGCAGCTTTCCCGGCGCGGGGAACTGAGCTTGGACGCCACGCCCGCCTCATCACCTGCGATCTGCGGCTGCCGTAGGAGCCTGAGAGCGGGCACCGCCGCGGCCGGTTACCCTCCATCCGGGAAAGGGCACTGCCGACGGCGATTTTGAACATCCCGTCCGGGTTCCTGTCTGTTTCCCGCGCCCGCAATTCCGCCCTTCCCCGCATGTCCTTCGCCCCCGCTCTTCCCTCGTCCGACCTGGTTCCCTGGCCCGCGCCGGCGCAATCACGATTCCCAACAGCCGCCCGGCCTGCTACCAAACCGCGAACGATGCAGGACGAACAAAGCCGCAAGCAAGACGACGAATTGATCGCCCGGACTCAGGCGGGTGATGCGTCGGCCTTCGACGGACTCATCGTCAAATACAGCCCGCGCCTCTACGGCCTCGTGTATCACATGACCTCGAACCACGAGGACACGAATGACCTGCTGCAGGACATTTGGGCGAAAGCGTTCCGCTCGATCACGGGGTTTCGCGGCAAGTCATCGTTCTACACCTGGATGCACTCCATCGGCGCGAACATGACGATCAACTTCCTCAAGAAACGCGGTCGCCGTTTCACGCTCAGCCTCGATGACATCGATGCGAATGTGCAGAACGACAAGGAATTCATCGAACTCACCGCCGGCAGCACGCCGGTCCGGGAGGCGGACCTCGGGGAACTGCAGAAGCGGTTGAACGAGTCCATGCAGAAGCTGTCCCACGACCACCGTGCGGTAGTCACGATGTTCGACATCCAAGGCATGCCGCACGCGGAGATCGCGAAAATCCTCGGCATTTCCGAGGGCACCGTTCGCTCCCGTTTGTTTTACGCGCACCGGCAGTTGCAGAATTTTCTCACCGAATTCCACTAGCTCACGACTGAAAGCCCATGACCGAAGAACAACTCTCCGCCCTCCTGCGACTGAAGCGCTACGAACACCCACCGGCGGAATATTTCGACCGCTTGTTGCGCGATGTGCATCGGCGGCAGCGCGCCGACCTGTTGAGCCGTCCGCTCTGGAAGATCGCCGTCGAGCGCGTGCAGACGTTTTTCAGCGAGCACAGCATGGGGCACGCTTCTTATGCCGGGGCCATGGCGGTCGCGCTGCTCGTGGGTGTCGCCGGCATCGGGCTGATGACTCCGGGTGGCGCTGACCGGGGGACCGGCTCCACCGTCGCGGTCACCATCCCGATCGGCGCGAAAAAATCGTTCGCGACGGACGAGCCTTTCTCCATCCAGCCGCCGCCACCGGTGAAACTCGACGCCCGCGACACCTTCGCGAGCGGAGTTCCGCCGGTGACCGGTCAGCCGCGTTACGTCATGGATGCGCGGCCTGTGAGTTATGAGCCGTCGGCGTCCTTCGATTTCTAAGCGAGGGCCGCTGTGCCTCGTCGCCTGTGGGGTCCTGCTCGGCGGGGCCACGCTTTGCGCGGCGGATGAGGATCCCGGCAAAGTGCTGCGCGCTTTCCAGCAGCAGACCCAGGCGATTTTTGAAAAGTGCGGCGGGGCCGTCGTGCGCATCGAAGCATCGGACACCCACGGTCGCCTCGCCGGGTCGGGATTTTTCATCGACCCGAATGGCACCCTCTACACGACTTACAGTGTCGGCGGCGAAACGCAGGACATCACCGTCGAATTCCGCGGCACCCGCCATCCCGCCACGCGGCTGATCAGCGACGCCCGCAGCGGCATCGCCATCTTGAAAATCGAAGCCGAGACGCCCTTTCTCGCGACAGGCAAAGCGCGGGAACTGGCCGTCACGGCACCCGTTATCGCGATGGGGTATCCCGAAGATCTGCCGCTGACCCCTTCGTTCGGCATCGTGGGCGGATTCGACATCAAATATAACGGGCGCTACTTCGCGACCACGCACCTCCGCGCCAATGTCCCGGTCCAGCGCGGACAGGGCGGAGCACCTTTGCTCAATGCCGCCGGTGAAGTCGTGGGCATCCTCGTGAGCATGCTCGATGCGGGCCGCGCGGCGTTTGTCCTGCCCATCGAGGCCGCCGAAAAAGTGCGGATGGATTTCACCCGCTTCCGGGAGACGCGCCCCGTCTGGCTCGGGCTGCATGTAAAGGCCGCGGATTCCGCGACCGGCGGCTCGACCGCGCGCATCGAGGGGATCGTCCGCCAGGGGCCTGCGGAAAAGGCCGGCCTGCTCCCTGGCGATGTCCTGCTCCAGGTCGGAGAGCGCAAGATCGCCGCTCCCGAGGACGTCCTCGATGCCGCTTTTTTCCTCGTGGCCGATGACGTGACGACCATTCGCGTCGTCCGGGCAGGCACCGAACTGGACCTGCAACTCCAGCCCACCGACCCGCCCAACGCCGATCGGTCCGCGCCTCCGGCCATGACCGATCTGCGATTGCAGGGATTGCGGGTGAATCAGTAAGCCGCAAGGCGGGAATGGCGCCGGAGAGGGCGCAGATTTCGCGGCGGCGGTTGTTCCAATCGCCGATTTCCCGGCCGCGTGGAGCTGGGGTGGGGGATGCCCCCATTCTCCGGGAGAAATCGCCATTGCCTTCCGCCCCTGTCCGCGGCGAAAGTCCCGCCTCATGCAGCCACTGACCAATACCGAAAAGCGCGCGTTGAAAGCCCGCGCGCAACGGCTCGAACCTGTCGCGAAACTCGGCCATGCCGGGATGAGTGAGGCCTTTCTCCAGGGCCTCGACGCGGCGCTGAGCGCGCACGGCTTGGTGAAAATGAAGTTTACCGACTTCAAAGATGAGCGAAAAACCCTCGCGCCGCTGATTGCGGAAAAGACGGGCAGCGCGCTGATCATGCAGGTGGGCAATGTCGCGGTATTCTTCCGCGCCAAGCCGCCGGTGGAATAGCGCTGGCGGACTCGCGAACGCCGTCACGAGCTGCACTGGTCTGCGGCTCCTTGGCGGCCACTGCCAGGGACGGATTACTTTACATCGCCGCCGAAGCGCGGAAAATCGCGCCGCGTTTCACCCGCTGGGCGGACGCCTATTTTCTCCCAATGAAAACTCTCAAAGTCGGCATCATCGGCGGCGGTCTCATGGGCCGCGAAGTGGCCAGCGCCATCGGGCGCTGGTGCGCGCTGGTGGATTTTCCGGTGCGGCTGGAGCTGACGGCGGTGTGCGATCTCGTGGAGCAGACGCGGGAGTGGTTCCGGCAGGTGCCGACGGTGCGGCTGCTCACGGCGGATTATCACGAGCTGCTGCGGAGCGACGTGGATTTTGTCTATGTGGCGGTGCCGCATCATCTGCACGAAGCGGTGTATCTGGACGTGCTGCGGGCGGGGAAGGATCTGTTCGCCGAGAAGCCGTTCGGGATCGATCTCGCGGCGGCGCGGAAGATCCGCGACACGGCGCGGGAGCTGGGGCGGTTTGTGCGCTGTTCGTCGGAGCTGCCCTTTCTGCCGGGGGCGCAAAAGGCGTGGCAATTCCTGCGCTCGGCGGAGCTGGGGCACGTGATCGAGATCCGCTCCGGGTTCTGGCACGCGAGCGATCTGGACCCGACGAAGACGATCAACTGGAAGCGGCAAAACAAGTTCTGCGGCGAGATCGGCGTGATGGGCGACCTGGGAATGCACGCGGCGCATTTGCCGCTGCGCCTGGGCTGGCGGCCGCGGCATGTGTATGCGCAGCTCCAGAAAATCTACCGCGAGCGCCCGGACGGAAAGGGCGGCATGGCGGTGTGCGACACGTGGGACAACGCGCAACTGCACTGCGCCACGGAAATCGCCGGCGCCGAGGTGCCGCTGCACATTTCGACGAAACGCCTCGCGCCGCACGAGATGAACACGTGGTTCATCGAGGTGCTTGGCACGGAGCGCGGGGTGCGGTTTTCGACGAAGGAACCGAAGACGGTGCGGATCTTCGAGCGGCGCAAGGAGCAGGTCTGGGAGCGCTATGACGTGGGGCACGCGGCGAGCGCCTTTCCCGTCATCACCGGCGGGATTTTCGAGGCCGGTTTCAGCGATTGCTTCCAGCAGATGTGGGCGGCGTTCGTGGCCGAGCGCGAGGGGCTGCTCGGCGACCGCTTCGGCTGCGCGACGCCCGACGAGGCGGTGGCGAGCCACGAGATTTTTGCCGCCGCGCTGCGCTCCCACGCGGAGCGGCGGGCGGTGGAAATTTAGAGCGCAGGCCGAAGGAGGCCTCCCGATCCGATTCCGTTAATTTTTCCAAATCAGCGGACGGAACCTTTGGCCGCTGGGCCGGAAATGCGGGCGGGTGTTTTCTTGTGCCGCTCCGGGAGGCGCCTAGTCTCGCCGCCTATGCGTCTCCCATTGCTCCTCGCCGTCCCGCTGCTCGCGACTCTGCCTGCCTGGGCCGCGGTGGAAATGAAACAGGGCCCGGAAAAAGTGCGCGTCGAGATCGGCGGACAGCTCTTTACCGAATACTGCTTCACCGGCGCGCCGCACGTTTACTTCCACCCGCTGATCGGTCCCGGCGGAGCGCGGATGACGCGCGACTGGCCGATGCAGGAAACTCCCGGCGAGGAGCGCGACCACCCGCATCACCGCTCGCTCTGGTTTTCGCACGGGGCGGTGAATGGCGTGGATTTCTGGACGGAAGCGGCACCGGGAAAAACGCTGAAGCAGCCCTCGGGACGGATCGAGCATGTGAAATTCCTCGAAGTGCAAGGCGGGGAAAAAGAGGGCGTGATCCGCGACCAACTCCGCTGGGTGGCGGCGGATGGCAGCGTGCCGCTGACGAGCGTGCAGACCTTCCGCGTGCGGGATGGCGCGGCGCGGGCCATCGACTTTTCCATGACGCTCACCGCCGGGGAAAAGGCCGTGACTTTGGGCGACACGAAGGAGGGCACCATGGCGGTGCGCATCGCGGAATCCATGCGGCTCATCCTTCCGGGCAAGAAGCCGGGCGCGGGGAAAATCGTCAACTCCGCGGGCGACACGGACCGGGCGGTGTGGGGCAAAAAAGCGGCGTGGGTGGACTACTCGGGGCCGGTCGAGGGCAAGGTCGTGGGCATCGCCATTTTCGATCATCCGAAAAATCCCCGGCACCCCACGCGCTGGCACGCCCGCGACTACGGCCTCGTCGCGGCGAATCCCTTTTGCGAGCACGAGATGGACAAGACGCAGCCCGCCGGCACCGGAGACTACTCACTCGCGCCTGGGCAGAGCGTGACTTTTCAGTACCGCATCATCCTCCACGCCGGCGATGCCGCGGAGGCGAAGATCGCCGAGCGTTTCGCCGCCTACGCGGCTGCGGCGAAATAGAGGGCGGCGGTGCGAGGCGGGCGAGGCCCCTGCTTCGCGGGGTGTGATCAAAACCGGTGCACCGGCGGGGCCGGGGCGTCCCGCCCGAACGCACTTCCGCGGACTTGCTCCACCAATGCTGGCTAATTTCCGCGGTCCTTTCGGGACGACGGATTTTCGGCACCACCTTCCATCACGCCCTACTTCGCGGGCGCGCCCACCGGCGGGGTGGCGGTGAACTGAATCGGCTCGCTCCAGCGGCTGAAGCGGCCCGCGTTGTCCTTCAGCCGGACGCGGAGGCGGTAGGTCGCGCCGACTTTCGTCAGGTTGATCGGCAGGCGCAGCGCGGCGTTGAAAATCGCGCTCTCGGCGGACTCCCACACGGGCTCGAGTTCGTAGCGCCGCCGCGCCCCTGGCTCGACCGGCGGGGAAATATCCGCCAGTCGCCACTGCACCGCGCCAAATTTGGCGCCGCCCTTTTTCGAGGAGAAGGGCGTGGTCGTGAACGCCAGCGCATTGACGGGATGGTTCGCCAGGCCGGTGTAGCTGAGTTTCGGCCGGTCGGGGATTTCGGCGGACTCGGATTCGGCGAGGAGGTGACCGTAGCCGTAGCCGCTGGCGATGCCGTCGTTGAGTTTCCATGGCGTGGCGGCGGGACGCGCGGCCATGACGTAGTCGGCAACGTATTGCACAAAGCCGGGGAAGTCCGGCGTGGCGAGCGTGCGCGTGAACTCGCCGCCGCGCATCGTCTGCTTCGCGGGGTTCCGGTAAAAGACGCCGCGGCCTGCGGTGCGCGGATGATGATTCCACAGGCACTGGTCGAGCTCCGGCCAGCTTGCCCGCTGGCCGGGCGGACGGAGGATGGAGACCACTTCGTCCAGGAGCTGGCCAAACTGGCCGCCGCGCGGTCCGGGATCGTCGCAGAAAAGATCGAGAATTTCCCGGCAACGGTTCTGGTAGGCGTGGCGCAGCGCCGGGATTTCGAGACAGCGTCGGAGGTCGATGTGGCCCGCTTGATGGGTCTTCGGGATGAACATCATGTCGAGGTCCCACGGGATCGGCACCCAGCGGTTATTTGTCCCGCGGTAAAGGAAATGGTTTTCGTTCGGGCGCAGATCCACGTTGCCGACGAGGAGGTTCATCGCGTGAAAACTGAAATACGCGGGCAGGTTCAGATTCGTGCGCCACCAGTTTTCATCCGCCCCGCCGCGCGCCTGATTCATGAAACCGTCCACGTCGCCGTTGTCCTTCGGCTGCCCGGCGGCCTGGTGCTTTTTGTCGGGGCCGCCCGCCATCCGGTAGATGTTTCCTGCGGGGAGATCGCGCTCGTCGAGAAAGGAGCCATCGGGATCCTCGACGAGCTGGTAAAGCCCCCAGAGGTCGCCCGCGTATTGGTCTTTGGGCGCCTCCTCCGCGCCGTCGATCACGCGGAACTGCACGGAGCGGCACTGCGGACTCGGGACGCCGGCGATGGCCAGCGCGCGGAACGACAGCGCCTCATCGAGCCCGGCCATGCCGCGATTCACCTGCACCGACGGGCTCGCGCAGGCGTTCATGGAGAGGCTGTTCACGCGGCGCGGCTTTTTGTCGTCCGCCTTCTCCGGGATCGTGAACTCCCGCGCCGGGTTGAACTGAAAGCCCCACTTGTTTTTCCCGCACACGTTCGTGCTGGCCTGCCCGCGATTGGAGAACGTGATGTGGTCATAGACTTTTCCGTAACCCACCAGGGTTCCGCTGAAATCCTTCTTGTTCGCACCGGCGTCCCACTGGCTCTGCGCCACGTCGTCGCCCGCGGCGAGCAGCGTCAGCGCCGGCAGCGTGGTGAAAAGCGACGCCGGAAAAACCAGCGGCACGCCCTGGCCCGGCGCGCCGGGAAAGCCCGCCCACTGGGGAAATCCGCCGAAGCAGAAGTAGGCGAAGTTCGGGCACGCGTCATCGGCGTAGGGCACGCGGACGGTTTGGCCGCGCGCGTCTTCGGCCGCGATGCGATAGCGAATCAGCCGCCGGTGCTGCTGGAGCGTGCCCGGCAGAAGCGCGGAGAAGACACCATCGCCCGCGCGCGCATCGCCCTGGGTTCCGTCGTCGCGCATCGGCAGCGGGCTCCAATCCTTTTCAAAAGCCGCGTCGCCCTTGCGGAGATACTTTCCCGGCTCGACGACCTGATAGTGCAGCGTCACGCCGCGCAACCCGCCCGCGGCTGCCACCCGCGCGGCGAGCCGCACGGCCTCGCCCGGCTTCGGCTGCACCGGCGTATGACCGATCGCGCTGATGCCCGGCGGCGCCACCTCCATGGCGGCGGAATTGCGCTCGCCCGGCGTCGGTTTGGCGATCTCATTTTTCCCCGGCACGAAGCCCGAACTCCGCCACGAACTGGCCGCCGAACGATCCAGCGCGGGATGGATCAGCTCGAGCGACGCGCCCTCGCCATCCGCCGCCGTGGGCCACGGAAACCCGGCGCCGAAAGTCACCTGATCCACCACCGCGCCCTTCGCATCTTCCAAGAGCAGCGCCTCGCCGCTGTTCTTGAGTTTGCCCTTCCAGACACCGGCCGCCTCTTTGCCAAACGCCGCCTTGAACCCCGCCAGATTTTGCGCCACGACCACGAACCCACCCGCGGCGATCCGCGCGCCGTCGGGAAAGGTGAACCTCACGCCATCATCGATTTTCCACCCGGCCAGCGGCACCTCCGTCTTCCCGGTGTTGAAAAGCTCGATGAATTCCGACGGCGAGGTTTTGTCCTTCGGGTGGTAGTGGATTTCATTGATGACCACGGCGGCGGCGGCGCGCGTGGCGGCGACGGCGAGGAGCAAAAGAAATGTGGGACCGACAAAGTGAAACACGGATGCGAGGAGAGCGCGGGGTGGCGCGCGGCGCAAGGCCCGGGCGCTCGGGGCGTGGCCCGTGAACGGCGCGGGGGCGCAGTGGTGGCTTCAGCTCCGTGGGCGCTGCATTTTGGACGAAAGTCCAAGCTGCATTTTCGCGCCGCCGCGAACTCTGGATGGAATACTCGACCCGAGTGCCCTTTGCGGCGACCCGCCGCAAAGCTGGTGAGCGCGCGACTGGCAGCTCACGCGGGAATCCCGGAGCGCCGCGGTCACCGGTGTCCTCGGCGGGTCGCCGCAGACCGCACTCGGGTCGAGTGCTCCACCCGGAAACTCCATCCCGAACGGACGCGCCCGCGAAGGGGCTTGGACTTCAGTCCAAAGTGCCGCGCTCGTTTGGACTGAAGTCCAAGCTGCTTTCCTGGGTGCCTACCCACCCAGCCGCGCGGGGGGTTTGCCGGCTTTGGTGTTGCGGTTTTTGGGACGCGGGCCGCGCGGGCCGGGCTTGCCGCCGCTCTCGGGACGACGGCCGAATTTCTGGCCGCGCGTTTGGTTCTCTTTGTCGCGGGCTTCGCGCGGGCGGAAGTGGAAGAGGATCGGGCAGCCGGTGTAGGGCGATTTTTCGCGGATATGACTCTCGAGAAAACGGCGGTAGCTGTCGTCGAGCAGCTTTTCGTCGTTCACAAAAAGCACGAACTCGGGAATCGGGATCGGCCACGGGCGGTCGTGCTCGGGCTGCGTCACGAAGAGGAGTTTGAAGCGCTTGCCGCCACGCATGGCGGGCGGGTGCAGAGCGATGGTGGTGGTGAAAAGGCGGTTGAGCACGCCGGTGCCGATGCGCTGCTGCGCGTCGCTTTTCACGCGCTCGATGGTTTTGAAAAGGCGCGTCAATTCCGCGCCGGTCTTCGCCGAGACGAGCATGGTGGGCGCGTAGCTGAGGAAGAACAGTTCGGCTTTCATCCGGTCGAGCACGGCGGTGAGCGCCTCTTTGTCCTCGGTCTGGTCCTTGATCAAATCCCATTTGTTGATCGCGACGACGCACGGCTTTTTCGCTTCCTGAATGATCCCGGCGATTTTTTTGTCCTGCGCGGTGACGCCCATCGTGGCGTCGATGACGAGCAGGCAGAGGTCCGAGCGGCGGATGCTCGCCTCGGCGCGCATGACGCTGAAAACCTCGACCACGTTGTCCACCTTGCCGCGCGGGCGGATGCCGGCGGTGTCGATGAGCACGTAGCGGTTGCCGTGGCGCTCGTAGGGCACGTCGATGGCATCGCGCGTGGTGCCGCTGATCGGCGAGACGAGCGTGCGGTCGTCCTGGAGGATCGCGTTGGTCAGCGAGGATTTGCCGACGTTCGGTCGGCCCACGATGGCGATCTTGATCGGCTTCTGGTCGGCGTTGGCGGTTGGCGGAAAAAAGGACTCGTGCTCGGGCGGAAGGCCGCGCTCGATGGCGGCGAGCAGTTCCCCCATGCCGCGGTTGTGCTCGGCGCTGGTGGCGATCTGCACGGGGAAACCGAGGCGCGAAAACTCGGCGGGCGCGTTGCTGTGTTTGTCGTGATCGATCTTGTTGATGACAAGGATGAGCGGCTTCTTCACGCGCCGGAGCCGCTGCGCCAGCTCCTGGTCCACGGGCGTGATGCCGTCCTGCCCATCCACGACGAAAAGCAGCAGGTCGCTGGCGGCGAGGGCGATCTCGACCTCGGCATGGACCTGGTCGGTGAAGCTCGCATCCACATCGCCGCCGATGCCGCCGGTGTCGATGACCTCAAACGGTGTCTGGCCGAGCTTGCACTTCGCCGTGATGCGGTCGCGCGTCACGCCGGGCATGTCGTGGACGATGGAGATTTTCCGCCCGGCGAGGCGGTTGAAGAGTGCGGACTTGCCCACATTGGGGCGTCCGACGATGGCGACGGTGCGAGGCATGATTTTTAGATTTCTTTCCAGGATTTGGGATCGCCGTGGCCTTTGTCGTGGAGCTGCGCGATGCCTCGCACGACATAGCCGAAGCCGGAGACGAGCGTAAAAAAGCCCGCGAGCCAGACCGCCAAATCGAGGGAGCCAAAGTCGAGCGTCCAGCGCCCGATGGCGAGCGTCTTCTGAAACCAATTCCACTGGAGCATGCAAAGCGCGATGGCGACCATCTGCAGCGCGGTCGCGATTTTGCCCGTCCAACTCGGCCGCACGCGGACCGAGCCGTTGAGGAAATGCAGCGTGACCGTGCCGGAAAGAATGACGACGTCGCGGGCCACGATGAGCACGGGAAACCAGACGGGAAACTCATAGCCCCAGCTCGAAAAGCTGAGCGTGATGATGCCGCTGAGGAGCAGCCCTTTGTCGGCGAGCGGATCGAGCACTTCGCCGAGTCGGCTCTTTTGGTTGTAACGCCGCGCGATGTAGCCGTCGATGCCGTCGCTCGCCGCGGCGAGGACGAAGACGGCGATGGCCATCCAGCGCTGCCACTCCAGCGGCGAGCCGTGCTGCACCGAGCGCCCGTAGTAGAGCGCCATGGCCACGAACACCGGGATCAGCATGATCCGCGCGATGGTGATTTTGTTCGCGGTCGTCATGGAACGGGCGAATGCGGCCCGGGGCGCGGGGCTTTAATACTGCAACGTCAGCCCGAGGCCGCCGCCGAAACTCTGGTAGCTGCCGCGCGCCTGTGAGGAGTCGTTGTTCACCCAGGTGGTGCTCATCGTGCCGAAAAAGTGCTCGTTGAACTGGTAGATGAGATTGCCCGCGAGGACGTGGCGGCTGTCGTTCCGGGCGAAGTCCGCGTAGTCCGTGTACTGATACGCGTAGTAGGCTTGGCCGGTGAGGTTCGTGCGAATCTGGTGCGCGAGGCCGCCCACCGCGCGGTAGCTGGTGCGGCTGTCCACGCTCGGATCGGCGAGGTAATACGAGTAGCTGGAGCCGGTGAACACGACCGAGCGCCCGGCGTTGAAGCCGTGACCCCAGTCCAGACCGCCGGTGAAGCCGACGGCTTGCGTGGCGAGTTCGCCGCGGTCGAACCCATCGTAGCGGTACGGCTCGACAGAGACGTAGGCGCGCGGGAGGCCCTCCTTGTAGGTGTAGTCCAGCGTGGCGAGCGCGCTGTAGCCGATGAAGCTGCGGTCGCTGCGGTCGCCGAAAATCGCGGACTCGATCTTCGTGGAGAGGTCGAAGCTGAAGTGCTTTCCGAGCGGCGTGTGGTATCCGACTTCGAAGGTCGGCAAAAACAGGAAGTCGTCGCTCCCGTGGTTGCCGGTGAGCGCGGCGTTGCTCGTGTATTGGCCGCGCGTGGCGAAGTTCATCCGCCATTTCGAGCTACCGGCCGTGGACTCGCTGATCTCGCCGATGTCTTCGACCTCCTGCTTGCTCTGCTGCGGCACACCGGCGCGGCCCGAGCGGTAGCTGTAGGTCTTGCCGTCCTCAGCGTGGAGGAGGCTGGTGGAAAGGAGGGCCGCGAAAAGGAATGGGCGCGTATTCATGGGAAAAATAGGTTCAGGCGGTTACTTGGGGCCGCCGGAGTTCAAGCTTCCCCCGGAATTGGCCCCTTGTAGCAGTGACGGTGGAGTGGAAGGCGCCGGGGTCGCGGGGACGGGCGTGGCCCTCGGCTCCGGCGTGGCTTTCACCGGACGCGGCGTGGCCGGCGGGAAGAAATGTTGGAGGCCCGATGGGGAATTGATCACGCGGTCGAGGGAGTCGAGATCCCAGAGATTTTTCATGTCGAGCAGCGGCAGACCGAGGAGCTTCTCCGGGATGCCGGGCAGCGGGCCGTTGAAGGTCATCAGCTTGCCTTCGAACATCTTCAGCGGGTCGAACTTCCCAAGGGTGATCGTCCCGTCCGGATTGCGCCGCGCAAACTCGCCCGCCCGCACCACGTCGCCCGAGGGCTTGAGCACGACCTCGCCGTCGAGAATGGCGATGGTGTTCTCCGAAACCTTGCCGACCGTGCCGGTGATCGCCGCCGTCAGGCTCGGCGTCTTGATCGTGCCGCCCCCCTGCCCTTTCGGGATGAAGAAAACGAAGGTGCCCTTCTTCAGATTCAGCGTCCGGCTGTTCGCCTCAAAGGTGAAGATCGTGTTCTGCCCGATGCGGACAATCGTCCCGTCGTCGTATTTCAGCTCCGCGCGCGAGTCGCTTTCGCTGAGGAGAAAATTCATCGCTTTCACCACATCCTGCGGCTCGGCCGGGCGGGTGTTGCTGCGGTCGCCTTTCACGGTGCCGTAGCTGACTTTGTTTTCCGTGCGCGTCACGGTGGCCTGCGTGTAAGGCGTGGCCGCCAGAGCGGAACCAGCGACCAGGAGAGACAGGGACGCGGCAAGGAACGCCGGGGAGTTTCGGTGCGACATGGGCGGGAGAGTTTCCGGCGCGAGCGGGGGCGTCAAGCGCGAAGCCGAAGCTCGCGCCAACTCCGGCGTTGTCGCCTTCCCACCTCCCGCTATCAATGCCCCGCATGTCATCCGGGCTGAAACAACACCGCCGCACCCTCGCGGTGATCTGCCTGGCGTGGACCCTCGGCATCGCGTTGCTCCATCTCACCGAGCAGCGCTTTGGTCGCGCCGAACTCGCCGCCACCGACTGGCTCACCACCAACGGCGCGGCCCGCCGCTCCCCGCAGCATCCGCAGCTCGTCTTTCTCGCCCTCGACGACGCCACCAAGAGCCTCGACAACGTCTTCGCCGACGACATCGAGCACTCCCGCGGCCTCCAGTTCATGCGCGAGCCTTTCCCGTGGAACCGCGAGCTTTACGCCCTGCTCATCGACCGCCTCGCCCAGGCCGGAGCCCGCGCCATCATCCTCGACATGCTCTTTCCCGCGCCGCGGTTCGGGGACAAACCGTTCCGCGAGGCGCTCGAACGCTGGCCCGATCGCGTGGTCCTCGGCACGAATTTCAAAGACGTGGCCGACGACGCCAACGTGGAGCAGACGACCATCAACCGCACCCCCGTCCACGTCCTGCCCACGCCCGTGCTGCGCCCGCCGGGACCGGGTTCCTGGCTCGGCTTTGTCAATGTCCGCACCGACGAGGACCAGATCGTGCGGCACGTCGCCTACCGCACCACGGCGCTGGAGTTTTTCGGCCTGCCGCCCTCGGCGGAAAGCGAGGAACTGC
>CAIQUL010000218.1 GCA_903874975.1 uncultured Chthoniobacter sp.
CCGGCCTCCGAGGCTTCCCCCCAGATGCGGGCGAGGGTGGCTTGGATCTTTCGCTCGAAGCGGGTGATCAGTTCGCGGTTGGCGGCCACCAGCGCTTGCTCGGCTTCGATCTCCGCCACGATGGCGTGCTGCGTGGCGAGGGGTGGGAGCGGGATTTTCAAAAGGCGCAACGGAGGGCCAAAGGCCCATTCCATCCCAGCCTGGGGCATCGCCCCAGGAAACGTGGCCCGCACAGAACCAAGGGCTGAAAGCCCGTCCCATCGGTCAATCCCAGACATAGGCCTCGTCGTATTCCACACCATATTTTTTCAGGAACATGCGAAACTCCTCCTGAAACGTCCGGGTGCGGTGGTGATTCTCCTGATCGTCAATGTAGGCCCGCAGCGGCTCCAAATCTGACGGGCCAACAGAAAAACAACCGTAGCCGCGTTGCCACGCGAAAGCCGCGAGGTCGGGTGATTGCGCCTTCACCCATTTCGATGACGACGTTTTCAACTCCTGCACCAAATTCGCGATGGTGACGGTGCGCGACAATCGGATGGCGAGATGAACATGATCCGCCACGCCGCCGACGCGATACGCCTCACAGCCAATGTTGCGGGCGACTGTCGCGAGATAGGCGTGAAGTTTCGGGCGCGTGTCAGGGTCGAGGAATGGGTGGCGTTCCTTCGTGCTGAAGATGACGTGGACGATGACGAGCGAGAGCGATTGGGGCATGGCGATGGGTCGAGCTTTCAGCCCTCATGGGTTTTCTGACGATGGTTCCTGGGGCGTTGCCCCAGGCTGGGATGGCGATGCGCCGTTGGCGCGGAAATCCAGGGCCAACGGCCCGCCCGATACCAGCGTGGGGCAACGCCCCACGAACGACCCCGAAAAAAACCAAGCGCCAACGGCGCGACCCATGAATGGTGGTGATGAGTTCATTTTCCGGCCTCCGAGGCTTCCCCCCAGATGCGGGCGAGGGTGGCTTGGATCTTTCGCTCGAAGCGGGTGATCAGTTCGCGGTTGGCGGCCACCAGCGCTTGCTCGGCTTCGATCTCCGCCACGATGGCTTGCTGCGTGGCGAGGGGTGGGAGGGGGATGGGAATGCTTTCAACGATGCCTTGGTTGATCTTCGGCATGCTCCCAGCAGCGCCGACGGCGTTTCGGGTGACAAACTCACGAACGGGGCCGCTTTGGAGAACGGTTAGCAGATAGTGGCTCTGAATCTTGGTCTGGTCGGCGCGGACACGAATCATCAAGTCGGGATAGATGTAGTTCTCGTCGTCGGTATCGAAGATCGCGGCGGTGCCGACGAGTTCCTTGGTGTTGCCGCGTTGAAGATAAATGTCGCCCCGTCGGCACCGGCACGGCGAGTCGAGTGGGATGGCTTCGTCGAGATACTTGAACTTCGAGAGATCCATCTTTCCCAACGTAGTCGCGCTCAAGGAGAGCACTTTGACGTTGGTGGCGTGATCTACTGGACTACCGGAATAGCCGTTCTTTGGTTTGCTCTCGATGACCTCTCCCAACTCCACCATCGGCCAGTCGGGGTGGATGGGGATGTGGGGGCGGTAGTGGTCGAGGACGGCGCGGGCGCCGTTGATGACTTTCTGGTAGCCCTCGATCTCCGCCACGATCTCCTTCTGCACCTCCAGCGGCGGCAGGGGAATTTGGATGCTCCTCAGTTTCTCTTGGTTGAGCTTTGGGACCGTGACGCCTGTGACGAATGGCATCAAGTCGGCCTCGTTCAGAATCTCGATGAGATAGCGATCCATCAACCGGTCGCGTTTTGGGCGAAGAACGTGAGCGTGATTATTGACCCACACTTTGCCTTCGACTGGAAATGCACTGTTCTCACCCGGCCCCCATTTCGCCCCGTCTTCGCCAACCAAGACGAGGGGCTCATCAAAAAGAAAACCCTCAACATGGTCGAGAATTCCCGTTGCGCCGTAGTAAGGATATGGTCCGGGCTTTCTATCGCACTTGGTAATCGGCCGTCGAAGTGAGTCGAGAATGTCCACCACCTCGCCAAGTTCAACGTGAGGATATGTCGACGATCTTTGGTCGCCCTCCCGATACCGCTCCCCGCTGAGGTTGTAGTCGCCATTCGCGGCGATCTTTTCCTTGGGGACGATGAGGCCGATGGTGAATTGTGCGCCAACGGCGCAACCCATCCCAGCCTGGGGCAACGCCCTAGGTTCGCGTTCAGAAATGTCCGAGGGCTGAAGGCCCGATCCATCGTCGGCGTGGGAGATGGGGCGGGCCTTCAGCCCTTTGGCGTGTTGGGCGACGTTTTCCTGGGGCGTTGCCCCAGGCTGGGATGAGGCCGGGCCTTTGGCCCTGAATTGCCCGGAACGCAAACCCTGCAAATACGTTTCCAACTCCGCCTGGACTTGTGGAAGGTCGTTTTTCTCGATGGCGCGGCGTTGGGCGCCGAGGCCGAAGCCGTCGTTTTCCACTTTGAAGAAGCCGATGGTGTCGCTCTGCCGGGCGAGGGATTTGTCGAGGATGAGGATGCTGGTCTTCACCCCGGAGTAGGGATTGAAACAACCCGCCGGCAGGGAGACGACGGCCACGAGGGAATTCTCGACGAGCATTTTCCGCAGCTCTTTGTAGGCAGTCTGGCTCTGGAAGATGATGCCTTCGGGGACGATGATGGCGGCACGGCCAGTGGGCGTGAGGTGCTCGGCCATGTAGTCCACGAAGAGGACTTCGCTGCGCTTGGCCTGGATGGAGAAGCGCTTGTGGGGCTTGATGCCGCCTTTCGGGGACATGAAGGGCGGGTTGGCGAGGATGACGTCGGCGAATTCGTTCCAGCGTTCTTCCGAGGTGAGGCTGTCGTATTCGTAGATGTGGGGATCGGTGAAGCCGTGGAGGTAGAGGTTCACCAGCGAGAGGCGCACCATGTCGGGCGAGATGTCGTAGCCTTTGAAGTTCTTGGCGAGGCGGCCCTTTTCGTCGGGGGTGAGCTGGCTGTGACCCTTGGCGTCGGTGTTGGTGCGGAGGATGTGCTTGTAGGCGGAGATGAGGAAGCCGGCGGTGCCGCAGGCGGGGTCGAGGATGGTCTCGTTTTTCTGCGGGGCGAGGACCTCAACCATGAAATCAATGATGTGGCGCGGGGTGCGAAACTGGCCGGCATCGCCCTGCGAGCCGAGGACGCTGAGGAGATACTCGAAGGCGTCGCCGAGGCGCTCGCTGTGATCGTAGCTGAACTCATCGATGATTTTGAGGAAGGCCTTGAGCGTCTCGGGGTCGCGGTAAGGGAGGTAGGCGTTTTTGAAGATGTCGCGGAAGAGCGCGGGGATGCCGGGATTTTCGGGCATCTTGGCGATGCCTTCGCCGTAGAGGCCGAGCATCTCGTGGCCGCCGAGGGAGGGAGCCATGAGCTTGGCCCAGCCGTAGCGGGCGTAGTCGCCGGTGAAGAACTTGCGCTGGCCGCCGAGTTCCTCGGACTCGGCGTCCATGTCATCCATGAATTTGTAGATGAGGGCGATGGTGATCTGCTCGACCTGGGACTTCGGATCGGGAACTTTGCCGACGAGGATGTCGCGGGCGGTGTCGATGCGGCGTTTGGTATCAGTGTCGAGCATGAGGATAAAGGGTGAGGGATGAATTAAGAACGGTCGGACTTCGGCTTGCCGTAGGATTGAGGGTCTTCGCGCACGACGGTCGAATCTGAGGGGGCGGACCGGGCGGCGCGCAAGGTCAGGGCGCGCTCGCGCAGGGCATCGAGCATCCGCAGTTTCTCCGTGATGTCGCGGGCAGCGAGCGTGTGCCGGAAGGAGCGTTTGCTGGCGAGAATTTGGGGCAGGTCGAAGGTCATGGCCAAAGCAAAGGTGGAAGGATGAAGGATGAATTATGAAGGCGCGTTATCATCATCATTTAAGAATTGTCGTTGGAATTGCGTCCATCGGTCAACGAGACCATGACGGGCCAGGATGGCTTGGAAGCGTTCGGCGTCGAGAACGCCAGCCTCGATGAACTGGAGGAGTCGGGCTTTGTCCTTGGCGCGGCCCACTTGCAGGGCAATGGCCGCGAGATGTTCGGCGGTGAAGACGCGCGCGGGAATCTCTCCCACCGGAATGATGACGGCGTCGGCAAGAGCCTCCTCGACCAGCGGGCTGGTCGCCGGCAGAAACTGAACCGGCCAGCCAGCGATGACGATGTATTCGCCCTCCACGCGGTAGCTGCGCGCCGCCAGATAATCGAAAATGGGCTCTGGACTGATGAGCACGGAACCGGGTTCCTGCCGGAAGGCGACAAAGATGTCCACGTCGAGTGTCGAGATGGGTTCGAGGTGGAACGTGGCTCCCACGGCACCGCCGATGGCGTAGCGTTCGATCACGCCATCGGTCTGCATCTGATTGATGAGTGTAATTACTTCAACAATGTTCATGGGATAGAATGTCAGGCGGCGAACTGGTTGAGAGAGACATAGTCCTTGATGTAGTTGGGAATGAGCGTGCGGTATTTCGCGGGGACGGCGCGAAAGTCTTTGGTCGAGAAAACGGGATTGGTGGCGAGGTCGGTCAGGTGGCCGGACTCGATGATGTGGCGAATCTGGTCACTGGTGGCGTAGGCCTTGAAGTAAGTCTTGATCGCAGGGATGGACTCCGCCTCGTCGGGCTTGTAGTCGGCGACGAACTTGGAGAACTCCTCTTCGAGCAAGTCGTCCTTCGATTTGAAGCGTGGGATGAGGCCGAAAATCTTTTCGAGGATTTCTCGGAGACCAAGACGGCGGTCCACGGCGGCGGCTTTGCGGAGCTTGTCGAGGTTGTAGAACTCGGCGGGCTTGTCGAAGAACTCCTTGTTTACGTAGTCGATGACGCGGTCCCACTGGCCGGCCTCCACGCTGGCAGCGATGAAGTCGTTCTCGCGCACGATATCCTCAAATTTCTCGTAGAACATGCGGTCGATCTTCATGCCCTCGTAGCCGACAACTTCCTCCTTGATGGTGGAGAGGATGTCATCGCCGAGGTGCTCGTAGTTGCCCGGTGGTGGTAGCTGCGGATCGGGACCTTCACCGCCTTCGGCTTTCGGTTTCGGGAGATTGCGGACCTCGTCGTATTTGAACTCCTTCTCGAAGTATTCGCAGTTGGCGAAAAAGTCGAAGAGCTTGAAGGAGACCTTCTTTGGCTCCTTGACGCTCTCGCGGATGGTCTCGTCGAAGAGGTGTTCGCGGAAGTCGTGCTTCCGAGTGCCGCGGCCTTTGATCTGGATGAAGTCGGTGGGTGAAAAGATGGGGCGGAAGAGGCCGAGGTTCAGGAGGTCCGGGCAATCGTAGCCAGTGGTCATCATGCCCACGGTGACGCAGACGCGGGCTTTGCTGGTCTTGTAGGTGGGGATGAAATTGGCAGAGCCGAGGAGGTTATTGTTGGTGAAATTGATGGTGTGCTGCTGGGCACCGTCCACCTGCGAGGTGACCTGCACGGCGAAGTCGGACTGGTATTTGCGGGGGAACATCCGGTCGGCCATTTCATTGAAAATCTGCGCGAGCTTGCCCGCGTGGTGCTGGCTGACCGCGAAGACGATGGACTTGCCAATCTCCCCGCTAACGGGGTCGCGCAGGGCATTGTCGAGAAAGGTTTTGCAGAAGAGCTGATTAGTGGTCTCGGAGAAGAAGCGCTTTTCAAACTGCCGCTGCTTGAAGGCCTCGTCGAGGTCGTCGCCTTTGTCGTCCTTGAACGAAACGACGAAGCCTTCGTCGGAGAGGAGTTGGGTGGTGACCGTGCTGCGGGCATCCACGACGGTGGGATTGATGAGGAAGCCATCCTTCACGCCATCAAGCAGGGAGTAGCGGAAGGTGGGCTGGCCTTCGTCGCAGCCAAAAGTGCGGTAGGTATCGAGCATGAGACGGCGCTCGAACTCACGCGGGTCTTTGGTGGTTGGCTTCTCCTTGTCGAATTTCTTGAGGTAGTCGAACGGCGTGGCGGTAAGGCCGAGCTTGTAGCCGATGAAGTAGTCAAAGACGGCACGCGCATTGCCGCCGATGGAGCGGTGCGCTTCGTCGGAGATGACGAGGTCGAAGTCGGTGGGTGAAAAGAGCTGCTGGTATTTGTTATTGAAGAGCAGCGACTGGACGGTGGTGACGACGACCTCGGCATGACGCCAGTCGTCGCGATTTTCTTTGTAGATGACTGATTTGTAATCGTTCGCGAGGACCTTCTTGAAAGCCTTGAGCGCTTGGTCTTCGAGTTCCAGCCGGTCCACGAGGAAGAGGACGCGGCGGGCGTTGCCGGTGCGGAGGAAGAGCTTGATGATGGCGGCGGCGGTGAGCGTCTTGCCGGTGCCGGTGGCCATTTCGAGGAGGAAGCGGTCACTGCCTTTCTTGATGGACTGCTGGATGGCGACGATGGCTTTCTTCTGGTAAGGACGCAGGAAGCGAAGCCCGTTGACCTCGATAAAGCGCGCGCGCTCGGCTTCGTTCTTCCAAGCGGCTTCCGTGGCGTAGTTCGGGCGCTGGGTGAGGACGACATAGTCATCCTCAACGGCTTCCTCAATAAGGCGTTTCGGGTCGGGCGTGGTCTTCTGGTAGCCGGCGACCGAGGTCGGCGTCGGGAACGCCGTGATGACATACGGATTCCCGCGTTCGAGGTCCCAGAAGTAATGCAGGTTGCCGTTGGAGAGAATGACGAAGCGGCAGTTTTGGGACTTGGCGTATTTGCGTGCCTGCTCTTTTCCGACGAGCGGGCTTTTGTCCTCGGCTTTGGCTTCAAGGACGATGAAGGGGAAAGATTTTTCGTTGAGTAGAAGGAAGTCGATGAATCCCGTGCTGGATTTCTCGAAATCCTCGCCAAGGGCGTCGAGGTCCTGCGTCTTCACCGTGACGCTGGGTTCAAGCTGGATGTTCGCCGGGCCTTTTGCGTCCGCAAAGAAACGCCAGCCCGCGTTTTCCAGCAGCTTGTTGATTTTGATGCGGGCGGCGGCTTCCTTCATGTGCGTGAGCGGCTAAGACGTATCAGCCGACGCCGCGCAGAGCGAGGGAAAGGACTGCGGTTTAGTGCTCCGCACATGCCTGACAAATGCAGGACGAACGGCCTCACTTTCACTTCAGCCCGTCCAACTGCCGGAACACCGGCGACGCACCGCATCGCGATGGACGCCGGAACGGGCTGAAGCCCTTGACTGCTTTGGCGTCCCGCCTTCTAGCGAAGGCTCAAGAAGCGCGGAGCGAATCTTCGTGCTTCGTCAGGATCGCCGCCGCAGCCGCCCAACCCGATAGCGCCGCGCCTTCGACGCGCGGGCCGGCGAAGGCGTCCCCGGCGAGGACGAGCGGTGGCGACTGGCTCACCAGCACGCAGGGTTCTTCATCGACCCGCATCGGCTTGCTGTAGCGCCAGCCGTGGACTTGGAACGTTTTCACTCCCGCGCCGAGCCATTCCGCCGCTGCTCCGAGCAGCGCTCGCCCGCTCTCTTGTCGGTCACGTTCCCAATGCTCCAGGCTGAACGCATGCGTGGCATGGATGGTCACGGCTGGCTCGGCGGATATACCTTTCAACTGATTGTCCGCGATCCACGCGATGGGTCCGTCGGCGGGCGCGAGGCCGCCGGGAGGAGGGATGTGCGACGGACCATCGAGAACGGCCATGACGGCGAGGCAGCGCTCGTATTTGATGGCCGCGAGACGCGCCCGCATTTCCGGCGCGACGACGATGCCGCCCGCGTCCAGCAGCGCGAGCGACTGCGGCACGGGTGGCGTCAGCACCACGGCTCCGGCGGTGAAAGTGCGGCCCGTCGTGGTTTCCGCGCGCCAGCGATCCCCGGCCTGGCGCAATGCGACCACTGGCATTTCCAAAAGGAGATCGAGTCCGAGCGCGAGATGCTTGGCCACGGCGGACATCGCGGGCTTTCCGCGCCAGCGCGCGTGACCGTCCGCAGCGCCCGCAAATCCGCGGAACCATTCTTCCATCGCCCCGTCCTGCCGACCCTGCTCGAGCACGGCGGCGAAGCGCGGGTCGCGCGTGGTGATGAACTGCGCCCCGTGGTCGAACGTCGCGCCATCGAACCGCCGGCTTGCGAGCCGACCGCCCACGCCGCGGCTTTTGTCGAGCACGACCACGCGGCGACCCGCGCGCTGCAATTCCGCCGCCGCGATCAGCCCCGCCATCCCGGCGCCGATGACCAGCACGTCCGTGGTTTGTTCGGTCGGGTCCATTCTGGGTTTCATGCTTCAGGCTGTTCGCGCGGGAAACAACGGGAGGCGCACAAATCTCTCGCGCGCCGCAATGCCCGCTGGAGGACTGGGGTATGCAGCGGTATGCAGCGGAGCACCGACACCGTATCCTCGCGCCCTTGAACTCAGTCCTCATCCTTTTCTCCGCTCTTTCCTTCCTCGGCTACGGCTCGGCGTGCTTTTGGTATCCGCCCATGCAGCGGGAGTTCGAACGTTACCGGCTCGAATCGCAGCGCACGCTGGTCGGCGGACTGCAAATCTGCGCGGCGATTGGTCTGCTGGCCGGCCTGAGCCAGCCGTGGATGGGGCGCGCGGCGGCAGTCGGGCTGGCGCTGATGATGCTGGTCGCAGTCGGCGTCCGCATCCGAATCAAGGACACCCTGCTCCAGAGGCTCCCCGCACTTCTTTATCTCGCGCTGAATGCCTACCTGAGTCTGGCGGCGTTCTGATTGAAACCCGGCGGCTACAGCAGCGCGATGGCGGCAGACATCGCGAGCACCGCGATGGATGGCAGGGCTTTCTTGATCGGGTCCTTCACTTTGAGGTGCATCACGAACGCCCCCAGCATCAGCGCTCCCAGCCCAATCGCCGCTGGCTGGGCCACGCCGTGGATCCAAATGGCGGCAATGAGCGCGAGCGCCAGTCCGACCTTGAGCACACCGACCACGCACATGAACCAAAATGGCAGCCCGTAGGCGGCAAACTCCTCGCGCAGATTCTTCGCCTCGCCCCCGCGAAAAGGCGTCGCCTTGCCCGGGCGGAGCAGCCAGACGTTCAGAATCCCGAGGGCGACGATCAATTGAAGGGCGATGAGAAAATATGGCACGGCGTGAAGGTAAGAATGCGCGACCCGGTTGGGTCGCAGTGCGAGGAGGCTGCCCCGCGGCGTCAGTGGCCACAAGCGAATCTCCTGACCAACGCGGGCGGCCACACGGAGGCGGTTTTGTTGTTCCCGTCCAATCACCCGAAGCGTATCGCGGATCACGTAAAGTCCACCGCTCGCATGCTGCATTTCACCAACGACCATTTCATTCCGGCTGCGTGGCAATGACTACCACTGGTGCCACCTCACGCGCTCCCGACGAGTCGCAGCGTCTCGCGGCGTGCGCGCGGCCGACGGGCCGTCCGGTCATGTATCAGCAATGGAGCGACTTACTTTTCCTCCATTGGGAATATTCTGCGGCGGTGATTCAGGCGACGCTGCCGGAGGGGCTGTTCGTGGATACTTTCGACGGCAAGGCTTATCTCGGCGTCGTCCCGTTTTTCATGCGGAAGATCCGCCCGCGCTTCCTGTCCGCTGTGCCTGGCATCTTGGATTTCTTGGAGCTGAATCTGCGCACCTACGTGCATGACCGCGCGGGTGTGCCGGGCGTGTGGTTCTATTCGCTGGATGCGAATCAATGGCTCGCGGTGAAAATCGCGCGGCGATTTTTCCACCTGCCCTACGAGCACGCGAAAATGAAAGCGAGCCGCCCGGCGGACGGTCGCATTCGTTACGAATCGCTGCGCACCGGGTCGCGGGCGAATGGCTCGCGTTGCGAGTTTGAATACGCCCCTGGCGAGGAATTGGCGCAGCCTGCGCCGGGCTCGCTGGAGTTCTTCCTCGTGGAGCGCTACCGGCTTTATTGCAGCGCGCCCGATGGGCTGCGGCGCGGCGCGGTTTTCCACGAGCCGTATCCGCTGTGCCGAGCGGACGTGACGGCTTGGGATGAAAATCTGCTGCCGCTCGACGGCTTCGCGCCCACGGGGCGTGCTCCCGACCACGTCATCATGTCGCGCGGAGTGGACGTCACGGTTTTTCCGCTGATGCGCGTTTGACAGCCGGTTAAGGAAGATCCCTGTCGCTCGCCGTTGTGCGGACAATCCTGTCTGCGCTCTTCGGGCGCTGGCAGCATGACCTGCGCTACTTCGCCCGTCCTCCACTCATCAACCGGCGTCTGGAACGTCACGCCGCTTTTTCCGCGTAGCGGGCGAAGCGATTCGAGAGGATGAAAAACGTCGGGGCCCACAGTCCGACAAAGATGCCGAAACGCTCGGCGTGCGCTTGAGTCTCGGGGGCCTGGCCGCCGGTGAGAAACCAGATCGCGATCGAGCCAATGATCGAAGCAAAGCCGAGGATGAGGCAGAGATTGCTGAGAAGTTTAAGTTGCGTGGATTTCATGGCGGAATTTGCCGGGTTGATTGCTGGGATGCTAGTTCGTGTGAGCCGCGGCGGCGGACGCGAATTTCGGGTTTCTGTTGTCGGCTTCGCGCGGTTCCGTCATGCTCGGAGCTTATGGAAACCGATGCCGCCCAACAATTGGACGCCGAGATCGCGCTATTGCGTCGGATCGCGCAGGGCGATCGCCGCGCCTTCGAAGAGCTTTACGATGGCTTTTCCGGCGTCCTTTTTTCCACGGCTTACCGGGTGCTGAACAACCGGGAGGCAGCCGAGGACGTGCTCCAGGATGTGTTTATCCAAATTTGGGGAAAGGCACCGCTTTATGACCCCGCCCGGGGCAAGCCGCTGACGTGGGCTGTAACGCTGACGCGGAATAAGGCCATTGACCGCCTGCGCTCGACCCAGCGGCGCAATCGTCTGCAGGACGAGGTGCAGCGGGAGTCTGAGACCTTCGAGCAGTTCGATGACCGCAGTTCTTTCGATGCGATGGCTTCGGGTGAGACGGGCCAGCTCGTCCGCGAGGCAATGCAGAAACTCACGCAAGATCAGCGCGAAGCCATCGAGCTGGCGTTCTTTTCCTCGCTCACGCAGACGGAAATCGCCGAGCGGCTGAACGAGCCGCTGGGCACCGTGAAAGCGCGGATCCGGCGCGGGATGATGCGGCTCCGCGATCTGCTCGATCCGCAGGTGTAACGAATCAGGCCGCGACGCGGTCGGTCAACTCACGCTCGCTGGCGATCAGCCAAAGCGGCTCGCCAATTTCGTTCAGGATTGGAGAAATGCAGACCTCAACCCAGTAGGGAGCGCCGTCCTTGTGGTAGTTCAGAATCGTCTCACGGCAGGAGCGATAAGTATGCACCGCCTGGCGCATCCGCTCCGCTGTCGCCCCGTCCGTCTTCGGACCTTGGAGCATGGGCCCGAGATTTTTCCCGCGGAGTTCGTCGAGCGAGTAGCCGCACATGGCGCTGAAGGCTGGGTTCACCCACTCCACGAGGCGGTCTGGGCCAGACACCACGATGCCTTCCGGCGTGGAGCGCTGCGGGCGGTCGGCGAGCTGGCTGGTAATGCGCGCCTTCAGGCCGGAAGGGACGCCAACGACCCCGGTGGGCAAGCTGGCCAAGGTCAGCGCTGCACCAACTTCTACCAAGCCCGCAACGAAATCGCGAAGTTCACCGTGAAACTCGAGGAGCAGATCAAAAGGTTCGCGCTCCTCCGAAGTCATGGCCCCGGAGGCGTAGTGAGCGGCCTGATTCTGGAGAAAATCTGTCAGCATGGATTGGATGAAATGGCGGCGTTGAAACTCTTCAACACATAGGCGCTACGCTCAGAGGACTCGATTGGATACCAATTGAATCAAAAACTTGGAGCGACCAGAAAACGCTCGCGGGCGTA
>CAIQUL010000219.1 GCA_903874975.1 uncultured Chthoniobacter sp.
CGCCGACCGCAAGACGCCGTGGACGCACGAGGAGCTGCTCGAAGTTTCGAAAAAGTAGGCTGACCGTTGCGGGACAGTTGAAAATGTCTCACGCAAAGGTCGCAAAGGACGCGAAGGGAAAGTTCGTTCGAAGCCTTGGCGACCTGGGCGTGAATTCCCCTTCTTCTTCCGGACTTCTAGGGAAGATGAAGAGGAAGGAGGTGCTGAAATGGGGTCATCCTTCAGCCTTCCTGTTGCCCATTTTATGAACGTCCCGCGTTTCCTCCTCCGCTGCGCCCCGCTGCTGGGCCTGCTCGCAGCCGCCAGCTTGCCCGCCGCGGACCAGCCGCAGTGGGGGCAGGCGTGGACGCGCAACATGGTGTCCGCGGAGCGCGGGCTGCCGGATTCCTTCGACCTGGAGACGGGCCGCAATGTGAAGTGGAGCGTGCCGCTGGGGACCCATTCCCATTCCACGCCGGTCGTCGCGGGCGGGCGCATTTACCTCGGCACGAACAACGGCGCGCCGCGCGACCCGGCGCAGATGGGCGACCGCGGCGTGCTGCTTTGCCTCGATGAAAAGGACGGGCAAATGCTCTGGCAGCTCGTGGTGCCAAAGCGGCATGAGGACAAATATTTCGACTGGCCCGAGGAGGGGATGTCGTCGCCCGCGACCGTGGAAGGCGAGCGCGTGTATTACGTCACCAACCGCCACGCGGTGGTGTGTCTCGATGTGAAAGGCATGGCGAACGGCAACGACGGGCCGTTCAAGGACGAGGCGCGGCATCGCACGCCGCACACCGCGCCGCCACCCGCGTTCACGCCGATCCTCGCGGCGAGCGCCGGGGCGGGGGAGGCGGTCGGGCCGAAGGATGCGGATATTTTGTGGCTGTTCGACATGCCGGCCGAGGCGGGCATCTGGCCGCACGACGGCGCGCACAGCTCTGTCCTCGTGCATGGCGATTTCCTCTACGTGAACACCGGCACCGGCGTGGACAATTCGCACAAGGTCATCCGCACGCCGGACGCGCCGAGCCTGATCGTGCTGGAGAAAAAGACCGGGCGCTACGTGGCGCGCGAGCGCGAAGGCATCGCGCCGAATATTTTCCACGCGACGTGGTCCTCGCCCGCGCTCGGTCAGGTCGGCGGGCGCGACGCGATCATCTTCTGCGGGGGCGACGGGATCGTGCGCGCCTTTGAGCCGCTGGCGAAAGCGCCGCCCGCGGGGGAGGTTGCGAAGCTGCAACCGGTGTGGCGCTACGACCCCGATCCCACCGCGCCGAAGGAAGACGTGCCGCGCTTTCTCAGCAACCGCCAGCAGGGGCCGAGCAACATTTACGGGATGCCGGTGGTGCTCGGCGACCGCCTGTTTGTCGGCGGAGGCGGGGACATTTTCTGGGGCAAAAACGAAGCGTGGCTCCAGTGCGTGCGCACCGCCGGCGCGGGCGACATCACCAGCCAGGCGAAGGTCTGGTCGTATCCGCTCGGACGCCACACCATGTCCACGCCCGCGGTGGCGGACGGCTTGGTTTTCACCACGGACACCGCCCGCCACATTCATTGCGTGGATGCCGCGACCGGCGAGGCGGTGTGGGTCCACGACACCGTCGGCGACTTCTGGGCCTCGCCGCTGGTGGCGGATGGGAAGGTTTTCATCGGCTCGCGCAAAGGCGACTTCTGGATCATGGCGGCGGGCCGCGAGAAGAAGGTGCTGGCGATGGTGGATTTCAAAAAGCCGATCAGCGCCACGGCGACCGCCGCGAACGGCACGCTCTACATCGCCACGATGACCCACCTCCACGCCATCGCGTTGAAGCCGTGACGCGGCCGCATTCGACGCGCACAGCGGAAGCGAAATGATTTGCAACAGCCTCCTAAGTTCCCGCAGCTTCCCGGCTTTATCCCGCCGCATCACCCAACCTCACCAACCCGCATGATCCCCGCACCTCCGACCGCATCCACTTTCCAAACCGCGCGCCTCGCGGCCGCCCTCATCCTCGCCGCCCTCCCCGCCAGCCAGCTCTGTGCGGAGCAGGTCAACATGGTGGAACACGGCAACAAGACGTTCCAACTCTGGGGCTGCGCCGAGTGCCACGTCACCACCAAGGACGACAACTCGATCAAGACCGGCCCGTCGCTCTACAACCTCTTCCTCAACACGCCGCGGGAGTTTGCGGGGACGACCGCCGATGGGAAGAAAGCCACGGCCAAAGGGGATCGCGACTATTTCATGCAGTCGGTCAGAAAGCCGACGGAGTTCCTGAAGATCGCCGAGAGCGGGCCGACGAAGGGAACCGCCTTTGGGCCGATCATGCCGCAGTATCCGACGGAGTCGGTCACGGATGCCGACCTCGAAGCCATCTGGCATTTCCTCCGGAATGCCGGGGACGCGCCGAACGCGGGACCTGCAGTCGTCATGGGCGAACTCAACGTGAAGGTCGCGAAGAACGCTATGGACCGCCCCGGCGAGGTCATCGTGACCAAACGGCCACGGGTTTATCGCGCTCCGATGAATACCTCGAGCGGGCGCGCCATTCACGTGGGTTTGCCAAACGGGATGAACTACACCTTTGATCCGCGCATGTTTTCGGTGCGGATGGTTTGGGGCGGCGGATTTTTGAACATGGAATCGGAGATGAAGGGCCGCGGCCACCCCGGCTCCGCTCCCGCCGCCGGCGCGAAGATTCTCCTGGATAAAACGCCGCTGCTGGTGCCGCTGACCGCGGACCTAAAACCCATTGATTTCGAATTCAAGGAGCCGGATGTGGGCGACGAGGCTGCCGTAGCCAAACATCTCTGGAAGGGTAGCGATTTCCTCAAAGAACTGGCCGCGTGGGACTCCGCGTTTCTCGGCTACTCGCTGGCCGCGTCGGGTGAGCCGGACTTCGCCTTCCGGGTCGGGAAGAACACGATCAACGAGCGCATCACGTTCACGCCGGAAGGCTGGCTGGTCGTCGAGGTTTCCGGCAGCCTGAAAACCCCGCAGGCGTTTCAAGTGCGCGCTGCCGGGCTGGGCGGCGTGACCGTGGACGGCGGCAAGCTGGCCGACGGCGTATGGACGCTGCCCGCGGGCGAGAAGGTTTCGGGACGCATGCAGATCAAATTTGGCGAAGGCCTCATCGGGCGGACGGCGCTCGCTGTGGCGGAAAATCTCGGGCCGCAGCCTTTGCAGGTCGAGCCCGCCACCGCGACCCTGCCGCCGGGCTACCAGGCCGAGTCGTGGATGGCTCCGACGGATACCTACGGACGGAAGCAACTCTTCGAGCCCACGGCGATCGCGGTTGCGAAGAACGGCACGATCGTGCTCGGCACCCGCACGGCGGGCATCTGGCGGTTGAAAAACCGGCAGTGGGAGCAGTTTGCCGAAGGCACCTACGAGTGCCTCGGGCTGGTTATCGAGGACGATGCCGGGGATACCATTGTCATCGGGCAGAAACCCGAGCTGACCCGCCTGCGCGATACCAACAAGGACGGACGCGCGGACCAATTCATCACCGTGTGCGATGACTACGGCTTCCACGGCAACTACCACGAATACACCCACGGCCCGGTGCGTGATGCCGAGGGCAATTACTACTTCCTGCTCAACTTGAGCCACACCGGCAATGCCAAGGCGTCCTACCGGGCGGGCGGGCCTTTCATGGGCAGCATGGGTGGCTTCCGCGGCTGGGCCTGCCGGGTCACTCCGGCCGGCGTATTTGAACCCTATGCCCCGGGCGTGCGCAGTCCCGCGGGCCTCAGCACCAGCCCCGATGGCCGCATCGTTCTGGCCGACAACCAGGGCGAATACATGGGCTCGTCGAAAATCAGCTTCCTCAACAAGGGCGATTTCTACGGGCACCCATCCTCGCTCGTGTCGCTCCCCGGCCTGACGCCGGATTCCCCGGAAATCGCCTTCGACAAGTGGAAGGACAAGATCCACCGCTCGGCGCTCTGGCTGCCGCACGGCAAATATGCCAACTCTCCCGGCAGCCCCGCGTGGGACACCGTCGGCAAGTTTGGACCCTTCGCCGGACAGATGTTCATCGGCGACCAGACGCTCTCCACGGTGGTGCGCGTCGCCACGGAAAAGGTCGGCTCCACCGATCAGGGGACCGCGATGATCTTCGCCAAAGGACTGGCTTCGGGTGTGATGCGGCCCTGTTTCCTGCCCGACGGCTCCCTGCTCCTGGGGCAAACCGGACGCGGCTGGGGCTCCCGAGGCGGCAAGGAAGCCAGCCTGCAACGCATCTCCTGGGACGGCACCACCGTCCCCGCCGAGATCAGCTCGGTGAAGACGGGAAAAACCGGCCTCACCGTGCACTTCACGGCGGCTTTGTCGAAAGAAGCCACGTCGGAAATCTTGCAGCAAAAGATCAAAATCCAGTCCTGGACCTACACGGACTCCCAGCGCTACGGCTCCGGCGAGAACGAAAAGTGGACCAATGAAATCAAGAGCGTGACCGTGAGCGCCGATCAAAAGTCCGTGACGCTCGGAATGCCCGTTTTTGCCGACCCTGCGATGGTCACCGACCGCATTTATCAAATCCTCATCTCCGACGCGAAGGCCCTCTTTGGCGCCACCCCGTGCCGGCCAGAACTGGAAGCCTACCAAACGATCCGCGCCGTGCCGCAGTAAAGGTGCCCGCAGCCTCGCGACCCGCAAGGCGAGCCATGACCTCCGGCGGCATGCCGCCCCGGCCCGGCGTGATTCAAAGCGCGCGACTTTACTCCTCCATCCGATCATGCTGGACGCCATGACTTCCGAACTTACACCGAACCGCGCGGCGCTGCGCGAGCAGTTGGCGGCACCCTTGGCCTTACCGGCGGCGGCCGTCGCAGCGTATCGCCAGAACGGTTACGTCAAACTCAAGCAAGTGCTCTCGCCCGAGGTGATCGCCTTTTACGGCAGCGTCATTTCCAGGAAGGTGGTGGAACTGAATACCGACCACACGCCGCTGGCCGAGCGCGACACCTACGGGAAAGCCTTCCTCCAGATCATGAACATCTGGGAGCAGGACGAAACCGTGCGCGAATTTTCTTTCAGCCCGCGGTTGGCCCGTATCGCCGCCGAACTGATGGGTGTGGCCGGCGTGCGCCTGTATCACGACCAGGCCCTCTACAAGGAGCCGGGCGGCGGGGTCACGCCCTGGCATGTGGATCAGTTCTACTGGCCGTTGAGCAATAGCAACACCTGCACGGTCTGGGTGCCGCTTCAGGCCACCCCGCTCGCCCTCGGGCCGCTCGCCTTCAGCATCGGCAGCCAGATCTTTGACAAAGGCCGCGAACTGCCCATCGGGGACGACAGCGAAAAGCAGATGGCTTTCAAGCTGAAGGATTTTCCCGTGGATGAAACTCCCTTCGATCTCGGCGAAGTCAGCTTTCACGCCGGTTGGACCTTTCACCGCGCCTCACCCAATACCTCGGACCGTTCCCGCGCCGTCATGACGGTGATCTACATCGAGGATGGCATCAAACTCACCGCACCCCGGCACAAGAACCACGAAGCGGACTGGGCCCGCTGGATGCCCGGCGCGCAAATCGGTGAAGCCGTGGCCACGCCGCTCAACCCGGTCCTGTATCGCCGGTCGGAAGCACCGCGATAAGTAGCCCGCGCGGAGGGGTGTGGTTAAATGTGCTGCAGCGAGTTCTGGAGTCCCGGAGGGACTGCGGACGGACGTCGCGGTTAAACCGCAATGCGGCAAGGGGATGGAAAACGCAGAGCCGCAGAGAGCGCAGAGGAATGGGGAAAAGTCCGCGGCTCCACAGGCGCACCCAGCAGGTGAACATTTTCAGGTCCGCCATGGCTCCGGAACTCTGTGTCCTTTGCGCCTCCGCGTTAAAAATCCCCATACCGCTTCCAGCTTAAATCCCAACGCCTCTGCCGGGACGGATTCATTTTCTCCGCGATCCGGTGGCTAATTTCCATCGTTCCTCCGGGACACTGCGTGTATCGCGCACGGCATCACATTGAATCACACCCGGCGAAGCACGAGCGCGGAAAATCCGCTTTCCTCTGACCGAGCGGGGGAATAGCCTCCGCACCGTGACCATTCGACCCTTCGCTCTCGCCCTGATCCTTTCGCTCACAGCCATCTCCCGTGGCCCCGCTGAAGAACCCAAGTTCGCGCCGCTTTTCAACGGCCAAGATCTCACCGGATTCAAGGCCGAGGCGTCGAAGGCTTACTGGCGCGTCGAGGATGGCGTCCTCATCGGGGAAAACGACGCGGCGAAGAAAGGCAATTACCTTTGGACCGAGAAAGAATACCGCGACTTTGTGCTGGAGTTTGACGTGCGCTGGAAGTCCACGACGCCCCGCGGGGTCGATACCGGGATTGAAATGCGGAAACCGCACATCCAGCTCCAACTCGGCGTCTCGGGCGGTCTGAAGGTGGATATGACCGGCTCCTGGTACACCGGCGGAAAGGAAAGGTATCCCGAGGCCGGTCAGGCCAAGGAAGCCAAGGCGCTGCTGAAACCCGACGGCGAATGGAATACCTTTCGCATCGAGGCCAAGGGCGACACCTTCACCTGCTGGATCAATGGCCGGAAGGCGTCGGAATACACGGATGCGAAATTCTCCGGCGCGAGCCCGCTCGGCCTACAGATTCACCCGGCGGTCGAGATGAAGTGCGAGTATCGCCAGATCAAGATCGCGGAGTTGTAAGGGGAGGGATTGGTGATTGGTGATTAGTGATTAGTGATTAGTGATTAGTGATTAGTGATTAGTGATTAGGTGCGAACTGCTAACCACTAATCCTAGCAGCGGGATGGGGATTTTTTAACGCAGAGGCGCAGAGGACGCAGAGTGAGGTGCTCTAGATTTCTGGACCAAATAACCTACAGAAACGAAAACCCATGAATCTAGCACCCCGCAAGCGATATACCGCCGAGTTCAAAACCC
>CAIQUL010000220.1 GCA_903874975.1 uncultured Chthoniobacter sp.
GGAGAAACTTCACCAGTTCCTTGAGCGACGGGCTGGCGGCGTGGCGGACGTAGTAGCCGGAGGTGGCTACGCCGCTTTGCAGGCTGGAGGCGAGGTCGAGGCCGAGGAGCCGGCCGACGCAAAAGCCGGCGTTGAAGTGATCGCCCGCGCCGGTGGTGATTTTCGGTTTCGGGGTGAAGGGACCGACGACGTGCGCGGCACCACTGGCATCCGCGGCGGCGGCGAAGTGCGTGGGGTGGATGACGACGGTATCGACCTTCAGCGCGTCGCGCAGCACCGAGGCGTGCTGGGCCACGGTGCCGTAGGTTTCCTCCGGCGCAGGAAAGCCGAGGACTTCACCGACCTGCCGGCTTTCCTGGAGGTTCAGGCCGAGGATGACGCGGAAGTGCTTTTGAAAGCGCGCAATTTGCCGCAGCGCGGCGGCGAGATCCTCGCGCGAGCGCTTCGCGGGATCCGCGAGATCGAAAAAGAGCCAGCGCTTTTCGCCGCCAAGCTTCGGGGCGATGCGGGTGGCGAGCTTCGTCCAGATGGCGGACATCTGCGTGAGCATGGTCCAGTTCACGAGCGCGATGAGCGCGGACTCGCGAAAGATGGCGAGAAGTTTTTCCTCAGGGAGATGCCGGAGGAGATTCGCCCAGTTCACTTCCTTGAGGCTCTCGTGCTTGCCGCACATGAGCTTACCGTCCTCGAATTCGATGGCGTCGGTGTAGCCGGGTTCGGCGATGGAAATGACGCGTGCCTCGCGGGCGAACGGCGCAAAAATGGGATGGATATTGGGCGCGCCGAGGTTGCCGATGTAGGTGGTGGGCAGCCCGGCGCGACCGAGGGCGTGGGCCATGATGGGGCCATTGCCGCCGAGCTTCACCATCTGCGTGACGAACTCGAAATTGGCGCTCAACCCGGCGGCGGCATCGATGCGGGAGGCAAAATCGCGCATGCGGGTGAGCCGCGTGTATTTCGTGGCGGATTCCCGCTGGGCGACGACGTGGAGGATGGTATCGACGAAGCCGTCGAGGCCGACGAGGACCTTGGAGGCGGCGAGGCGGGCGGCCCCGCCGGAGAGGGCGGCGGCGGTGGAAAGCGGGAGACTGCTGGACATGGGCGCGCGTTGTAAAACGGCGCGCGGCGGCTGTCGAGATCGGGCTTAGACGTGCGGCAGTTCCCGCCGCTTCGCGCCCTCGAGCGGCGCGCCGAGCCAGCGCCGCACGCGACCCGCCACGAAGTCGAGCATCAGCGCCACGACCACGCCGCCGAGCGCGCCGGCCAATCCGCCCGCGACCAAAGTCACCACGAGCGCGCTTTCGATCTCCTGCCACAGCACGGTGCCGATCCAGGCGCAGAGCATGCCCGCGGGGATGCCGGCGAGCACGCCGAGCTGGAGCAGAAACGCCCGGAGCCCCGCTTGCGCCTGGCCGCGCCAGACGCCGATCATGACGGACGACGAGACCACACCGGCCGCGACCAACGCGAACGTGAGAACCACGGCCACCGCGCCGAGAACGATCCCGACGCCCACGAGCACGGGCACGACGACGAGGGCGAGGAGGGAGAAAACAGGCATACCAGAGCGTCCCGCGCAGGTCAGCCGCGGGCCAGGCGGCGAATGACCGGGAGCACGCTTCGGCACCGCCCGGAGCCGCGCCGGGAGCTGCCGCTTTTTCAGCGTTCCGCGCTTTCGTTTCCCCTTGGCAATTTTCCCCGCCGACCCCTAGCCTCCGCGTTCCTTTCCATGAAAAAACTGCTGCTCTCACTCGCTCTCGCCAGCCTCGGCCTCGGGGCTGCTCAGGCGCAGTTTGGCAGCTTCGGCGACATCCCGATCGAGATCACCTCGGAGTCCACCCGGGTGGAAAACGGGCTGGCGATCGCGGAGGACAACGTGGTCATCCGCTACAAGGACACGGCAATCTACTGCGACTACGGCCAGTACAACCCGGAAACGCGCGACGTGTATCTCTCCGGCGGCGTGCGGATGTATCGCGAGGGCCGTCTCTTCACCGCGGAGCGGGCGCTCTACAATCTGGAGACGAAGGTTTTCAGCACCGCCGATTTCCAGGGCGAAGCCACGCCGTTCCGCTTCGGCGGGGGCCATCTCTCGACGCTCGGAACCAACGCCTATCTCGTAAAAGACGGGCTTTTCACCACGAGCGACTCCTCGAAGCCGGACTACTTTCTCCGCGCGAAAACGGTGCGCATTTACACGAAGGACCGCGTGGTTTTCTCCAATGTCCGGCTCTACGTCGGGCGCACGCCGATTTTTTGGTATCCGTATCTCTACCAGTCGCTGAATCAGGATTCGGGATTCATGTTCATCCCCGGCTACACCAGCGCGTGGGGCGCCTATTTGCTGACCGAGTCGAGCTTTCCGCTGACCGAGCACATCGCGGGGAAATTCCGGCTCGATGTGCTCTCGGATCGCGGCGTGGGCGTGGGCCTCGAGGGGCGCTGGGGTGCGGCGAAAAGGCAGGGCACTTTCCTCCGCTCGGCCAGTGAGACGAAGGAGCAGCGCAAGGAGCGCGAGGTGCAGGGCGGTGAAAACTGGGGGCGCTTTCTGAGCTACTACATTCAGGATGCGAATCCGGGCACGAATAAGACGGGGCTGAGCCGCGAACGGATCGACCCCAGCCGCTTTCGCGTGACGCTGCAGGATCGCACCTACTGGACGGAGGACATTTTCACGACGGTGAACATCAACAAGCTAAGCGACCAACGTTACTTGCAGGACTTCGACGAGGGGGAGTTTCGGCTGGACCCGAACCCGGACAGCCTGCTGGCGATCACCAAATGGGATGAAAACTACACGCTCACGCTCATGGGCCGGGAGCAGATCAATGACGAATTCGACGGCACCGAGCGCCTGCCGGAGTTTGCGCTCGACGTGAAACGGCAGCCGGTTTTCCAGAGCCCGTTTTTCTACGACGGCGAAACCAGCGCGGGCTTTCTGCGGCGCAATTTTGCCAAGGGTTCGGCGTTCCCGGACTATGAAACCTTCCGCGCCGATACCTACCACCAGCTCAGCCTGCCCGGCACTTACTTCGGCTTCCTGTCGTTCGTTCCGCGGTTCGGCGTGCGCGCCACCTATTATGGCGACAGCGGTTTCACCGAAGCCGTCACGAGCACCCAGAAGGTCACCACGCCCGGGCTGAACGGCGCACCGGAAACCGTCTCCACGGTGACCACGGTGGACCAGCTCCTCCGCGCCCGCGGAGCACTTTTCCGCCCGGCGCTCACGGCCGGATTCGAGTCATCGTTCAAGATTTCCAAGGCCTACGAAGATGTGCAGTCGCGCATGTGGGGCCTCGACGGGATGCGCCATGTGGTGCAGCCCTACCTGAACGCCTCGTTCGTTTTTTCGGACAAAGACCCGGGCCGCATCCTCCAGTTCGACCGCCTGAACCGCTCCACCCAACTCGCGCCGATCGACTTCCCGCAGTTCAACACCATCGACTCGCTCGACAACTGGTCGATCCTCCGCCTCGGCGTGCGCAACCGCCTGCAAACCCGCCGCGACAACGACACGCTCAACTGGTTCGAGATCGACACTTTCCTCGACGTGAATTTTGACCGGCCCAACTTCGGCGGCTACTCCGTGCTCGCGGATACGGGGACGTTTTCCAATCTCTTCAACCGCGTCCGCTGGACCCCGTTGCCGTGGATGACGTTCCAACTCGATGCGCAATTCCCGCTCCTCGACTCCGGCTTCACGGAGGTGAATTCGGCGCTGAATCTGATGGTGAACAAGTCGCTCAGCGTGAACCTCGGCCAGCGCTTCATTGACGGGAACAACCAGTTCCCCAACAGCAATCTCGTGAGCTTCGGCGGCTACTACCGCGTGAATGACAACTGGGCTTTCAGCTTCCGCGACCAATACGAATTCAACGACAGCGTGCTCGAGAACCAAGTCTATCAAGTCCACCGCGACCTTTCGAGTTGGGTGACCTCCCTCGGCCTCAGCGTGCGCGACAATCGCGGCGTCAACGAAGTCGGGGTGCTCGTCACCTTTACCCTGAAAGATCTGCCGAATATCCGCATCCCCTTCTCACTCGACCCGAACGCCATCTCCAGCGGCAGCGGCAGCGGCAAGAACCGGTGACCCCTGGCCACCGATGTGCTTTCAGCGGGCAAACTGTTCGTCCTTGCGCTGTCGGAGGCTCTCGCCTTTATTCCACGAATTTTTTTGCCAAAGCCTAAATAATAACAACCAATAAAACTGCTATAATGGAACTCTGCATCATCGGCTCCGGTTACGTCGGCCTCGTCTCAGGCGCTTGCTTCGCTGAAGTCGGCCATCACGTCGTTTGCGTGGATAACGACCAGCGGAAAGTGGATGCCCTTCAGGCGGGAAAAATTCCGATCTATGAGCCGGGGCTCGAAGACCTCGTCCACCGGAACGTTGGCGCCAAGCGCCTGCGTTTCACGAACTCGATTGAGGATGGCGTCGATCATTCGCAGATCATTTTCATCGCCGTGCCCACGCCGCCCCAACCCGACGGTTCGGTCGATCTCACGTATATCGAGCGTGTCGCCCGGGAGATTGCCGGCGTGCTCAAGCCCGGCCAATACCGGGTCGTGGTCGATAAATCCACCGTGCCGGTGAAAACTGGCGAAAATGTCGCCGAAACCATCAAGCGCTACAACAAGGGCGCGGAATTTGATGTGGTCAGCAATCCTGAATTCCTCCGCGAGGGCTGCGCCGTGCCCGATCTGATGAACCCGGACCGCGTGGTCATCGGGTCCTCCAGCCAGCGCGCCACCGATTTGATGAAGCAGGTTTATGAGCCGTTCAAGGCGCCGATCCTCGTCACCGACATCAATAGCGCCGAGCTGATCAAGCACGCGGCGAACTCCTTTCTCTCGCTCAAGATCAGCTACATCAACGCCGTCGCCGCGATTTGCGAAGCCACCGGGGCAGACGTGGAAATGGTCGCCGACGGCATCGGCATGGACAAACGGATCGGCCGCAATTTCCTCAATGCCGGCCTGGGCTACGGCGGGTCGTGTTTCCCAAAGGACGTGAAGGCATTCATCGCCATCAGCCGCCAGCTCGGGACGCCCTTTGCGCTCCTTGAGGAAGTCGAGCGCATCAACGAGGGCATGCTGGATCGTTTCATCAAGAAGCTCCGTGAATCCCTCTGGGTGCTGAAAGACAAACACATTGCGGTCTGGGGCCTGACCTTTAAGCCGGACACGGACGACGTTCGCAACTCGGTCGCCATCGAGCTCGTCAACCGCCTCGTCGCCGAAGGCGCGCACGTCACCGCCTACGATCCGAAGGGTGCAGAGAAAGCCGTGGAGTGGAAGTTGATCGACCCCGCGAAAGTAAAACTCGTATCCACCCCACTTGAGGCCGTGAAGGGCGCGGAAGCACTGCTCCTCGCCACGGAGTGGAAAGAATTCCTCAACCAGGATTTTGCCGAAGTGAAGGCCCAGATGCACACCCCGCTCATCTTCGACGGACGGAATCTCTTCAACCCCGAGACGATGCGCGAACTCGGCTTCGACTACTACGCCGTCGGTCGTCCGTAGCCCATCGCCACCCGGCTTCAAAACGCCCTCCGTCCGCGGAGGGCGTTTTCTTTTTGTGGAATGGAGCCAATGCCGCCACTTCCGCTTTCATCCCGTATCCTTCATCCTTTTCCGCCATGCCCACCAACCCTCGCCAATCCTGCATCCACGCACTCCTCGAATGGGAAAAGGGCAAGCATTTCTCCGACGAAATCCTCCACACCGCCCTCGAACGTGAAACGCTCTCCTCCCTCGACCGCGCGTTTTTCATGGAGACGTTTTTCGGCGTCCTACGCAATCTGAGCCGGCTCGATTTCCTCATCGGCCTGCTCCGCGACGGGGCCATCGATCCCGAGACGCGCGCCGTCCTCCGCCTCGGGCTCTACCAGATCTTCCACATGCGCACCGCGGATCACGCCGCGGTCAATGAAACCGTCAACCTCGCCGGCCGCGCCCGCGGATTGGTGAACGCCATCCTCCGCCGCACCCTCCGCGAAAAACCCGCGCTCGAAAGCGCCCTGGCCAGCGCCGGCCCGTCGATCTCCACTTCGCATCCCGAATTTCTCCTCGCGCGCTGGAACGCCACGTTCGGCCCCGAGGCCACCGAACTGCTTTGCTCGTGGAACAACCAGCCCGCCGACCTCCACGTCCGCGCCAACGAACTCCGCATCCCCTTTGCCGAACTCCTCCGCAGCCTCCCCGGCGCCGAGTCGTCGCCGGCCCACCCGCTCGCCATCAAAGTCGGGCAACTCCCCTTTGCCGCGATCACCCAGGGCTTCTGCTACGTGCAGGATCCGAGCACCCTCCTGGCCTGCGAACTCCTTGCGCCGCAGCCCGGCGAGACCGTCCTCGACGCCTGCGCCGCGCCCGGCGGCAAGACCACCTACCTCGCCCAATTGATGCGCAACGAAGGGCGAATCATCGCGTGCGATTTATACGAAAGCCGCGTCGCCCGGCTTCGCGAAAACGTCGCGCGACTCGGGGTCACCATTGCCGAGGTCATCCAGCACGACTGCATGCAAGCCGGCCCGCCGCTCACGCCCGCCAGCTTCGACCGCATCCTCGTGGACGCCCCGTGCAGCAACACCGGCGTCATTCGCCGCCGCGTGGACGTGCGCTGGCGGCTCACCGACGAAGACTTCATCCGCATGCCCGCGCAGCAGTTCGCCCTCCTCCGGCGCACCGCCTCGCTCCTCAAGCCCGGCGGCACTCTGGTCTATAGTACGTGCAGTCTGGAGCCGGAGGAAAATGAGCAGGTCGTCGAGCGCGCTCTGGCCGCCGTGCCCGACCTCCGCTTCGTCGAAAGCCGCCGCACCCTGCCGTTCGTTGATCGCGTGGACGGCGCCTTCGCCGCGAAGTTTACGCGCACGTAGCGCCGGCCATCACTTCGCGAAAATCTCAGCGAAGAGCGCCTTCATCGCCGTCCACGATTCCTGGTCCGCCGCCGCGTTGTAGGCCACGCCCTTGCTGTGGTCGCGGCCCGCCGCCGGGTTGGTGAACGAATGAACTGCTCCCGGATGCGCAATGAATTTGGAGTCCACCTTGCCGTTCACCATCTCGTCCTTGAACGCAGCCACCTCATCGGGCTTCACAAACGGATCATCCGCGCCGTGGCAAACGAGCACCTTGGCCTTGATGTTCTTCGCGTCGTCCGGCGTCGGCGAGCCGAGCCCACCGTGGAAACTCACGACTCCCTGCACGTCCGCCCCACTGCGCGCCAGCTCCAGCACCGTCGTCCCGCCGAAGCAGTAGCCGATGGCGGCGACCCGGCCTTTTTGCACCAGCGGATTTTTCATGAGCTGCGCGAGTCCGGCCTTCACCCGCTGCCGCAGCGCGGGCCGATCGCCTTTGTATTTGCCCGCTTGGGCGGCGCAGTCCTTCGGATCGGTCGGGCGCACGCCTTTGCCGTAGATGTCGGCGCAGAAAGCCACGTAACCCAGCTCCGCGAGTTGCTGCGCGCGCCCTTTCACGTAGTCCCCCACCCCGGTCCAGTCCTGCACCACCAGCACGCCAGGCCGCGGTTTGTCGTGCGCGTCGTCGTAGGCGAGAAAACCTTCGCACACCGTGTCGCCGTCCTTGTATTCGACGACCTCGGTTTTGATCTTCGCGAAAGCGGAGTGGGTGACCGCGGCAAGCGCGACGACGGAGAGGAGAGCGATGGTTTTGATGGGAGGAAAGTAGTCGCGGCAGATACGGCCGTAAATCACCGGGTGCGCCCCGCTCAAAGTAGCTTGGACTTCAGTCCAAAGTTCCCCGGCATTTCGGACTGAAGTCCGAGCTACTTTACCTCCGCCGCCGCCACCACCACCGCCTCCACGGCCTGCACGAGCTGCGCTTTCGTGATGCAGTACGGCGGCATCAGCACCACGACATCGTGGATCGGCCGCGTGAGCAGCCCGTGTTTCCGCGCGGCCTGGCAGACCCGTGCGCCAGTCAACCGCGCCGGCGGGAACGGCTCCCCATTTTCCTGCCGCAGTTCGATCCCTGCGATGAATCCGCACTGCCGCACCTCGCCCAGCGCGCGCAGCCCGTCGAGCAGCCGCGTGAAATGCGCGATCTGCCCGCGCAGTTTTTCCAGCAAGCGCTCTTCGCGGAAGATCGCGAGATTCGCCAGCGCCGCCGCGCAGCCGAGCGGGTTCGCGGTATAGCTGTGGCCGTAGTAGAGCGTGCGCTCCGGGCCGCCGAGGAAGGCGGAAAAAATCCGCTCCGTCGTGAGCGTCGCCGCGAGCGGCAGATAGCCGCCGGTCAGCCCCTTCGCGAGCGCGATGAAATCCGGGATCACGTCCTCCCGCTCGCAGGCAAACATCGTGCCGGTGCGACCAAAGCCGGTCATCACTTCATCGAGGATGAGGAGCACCCCGGTGGCATCGCACCACGCGCGCAGCTCGGCGAGCATCCCGCGCGGCCAGAGCCGCATGCCCGCCGCGCCTTGGAGCAGTGGCTCGATGACGACCGCCGCAATCCTTGTCGGATCCAGCGCCGCGAGATCGTCCATCGTCGCCACATGCTCCGCCGGAAACTGCCACGCGGAAAATTTCCCGTGAAACGCCGGGATGCCGCCGAGGCTCGACGCGCCCATCGTGTCGCCGTGGTACGCGCCGGTGAACGCGACGAAGCGCGTGCGCTTCGCCTGCCCGCTCTGCTGCCAGAATTGCGCCGCCATTTTCAGCGCCACCTCGATCGCCGTGGAGCCGTCGTCGGAAAAGAACACGCGCGTCAGCGAATCCGCCGGCCAAAGCGCGACCAACTCCCGCGCGAGCTGCGCGGCGGGCGGATGCGTGAAGCCGAGAAAGGACGTGTGCGCCACGCGGTCGAGCTGCGCGCGGATCGCGGCGTCGATGCGCGGATGCCGGTGACCGTGGAGGTTCGTCCAGATCGAGGAGTTGCCGTCGATATACTCGCGCCCCTCGCTGTCCCGCAGCAGCGCGCCCTCGCCCTCCACGAGCACCAGCGGCTCATGCTCCGGCGCGCCCCAGTCCCGGTGCTGGGTGAACGGGTGCCAGGCGTGCGCCTTGTCGGCTGCTTGCGTCGCTTGGGTTTCGGGGTTCATCGGCGCGATGGCAGCACGCCAGCGCCGCTCCGTCCATCATACACGCCAGTTTTCAGCCGTACTGCCCTACCCTTCCTTCTCCAGCCGCTCGCTCAACCACTGCTTCATCATGCTCTGGTAATTCAGGTAGCGGGAGCGGGCGAGGCGCTTGATGCGGGCGAGGAGCCGGGGGTCGAAGCGCAGCGTGATAGTCGTGGATTCGCGACTGTCGACCTTGAGCAGCGAGGCATTCATGAGCCGTCCGTCGAGGCGGGCTTCGGCCCAAAACGCGGCTTCCGCTTCCTCGCTTTCCAATGACGGAACCTCGGACCAGTTGGTGATGACTTTCATGGCCGTGCGTCAGAAACCGAGTTCGGAATTTTTGCGCTCATAAAAGGTCACTTCCTCCGGCGTCATGTCGCGCGCGAGAATGACGCGGTAGCTTTTCCCATCCGTCCAAAACACCGCGAAGACTCCGCGGTCACTCATCGACTTGCCGAGGTTGAAATAGCGCGCAGTTTTCGCCGAACCGGTGCCGTCTGGCAGCAGGCGCAGGCTGAATGGATCCTCAAAGGACTCCTCGATTTCCTTGGGCGAAATCTTGCGCAGGTCAAAGGGGGCGTCGAGCCAGTCGAAGTCCATTTAGGATTTACGATTTAGGATTTCCGAAGCCTGGACTTCGCGGATCATGGCGCGCGTTGGATGAGTTCGATTTCGTAGCCTTCAGGGGCGTCGATGAAGGCGATGATGCTGCCCGAGCCGGTCCGGGTGGGGCCGTCGGAGAGCGGGAAACCCTTGGCTGCCGCTTGTTCGGCAAAGGCCGCGAGATCGTCCACCTCGAAGGCGAGATGCGTAATGTCGTAGCCGACATTGACCGGGCCGCTGCCGTCGAATTGGCAAATCTCAATCTCCTCCTCGCTGCCGGGTGCCTTGAAAAAAACGAGCTGCGAACCGCGCGGCGACGTGTGCCGGCGGGTCTCTTCGAGGCCGAGCACCTCTTTGTAAAAGTGCGCGGTCTTGGCCAAATCGGTCACGCGATAGCGGGTGTGGAGGAGCCGGGTCAGCATGGGGAAAATTTCAGATTTCAGATTTCGGATTTCACACTTAGCCTTCCCGCCCGTTGATTGGCGACTGCAAATCCAATCCGCAACCATCCCATCTATAAAACCATGATCGCGCTCGGCATCGACAGCGGCACGCAAAGCACCAAAACCATCGCGCTCGACCTCGAGTCCGGCGAAATCCTGGCCTCGGCCTCCGAGAGTTACGGGCTCATCGAAGGCCTGCCGCCGGGGCATCTCGAGCAGGAGCCGCAGACCTGGCTCGACGCCGTGGACACCACCGTGCGCACCGTTTTACAAAAGCTCGGCAAGCGCAAAGATCAGGTGAAAGCCATCGGCGTGAGCGGGCAGCAGCACGGCTTTGTGGCGCTCGACAAAAAGAGCCAAGTCATCCGCCCGGCCAAGCTGTGGTGTGACACCTCGACGGCGGAGCAGTGCAAGCAGTTCGAGGAGGAATTTGGCGGGGCCGCCGGGCTGATCAAACTGGCCGGCAATGCCATGCTGCCGGGCTACACCGCGCCAAAAATCCTCTGGCTGAAACAAAACGAGCCGAAGAATTACAAGGCGCTGACGACCGTGCTGCTGCCGCACGATTACATCAATTTCCACCTCACCGGCGAACGCGGCATGGAGTTTGGCGACGCCTCCGGCACCGGGCTGCTCGATGTGCGGGAGAAAAAATGGTGCGAGCCGCTGATCGAGTTCATCGACCCGGAACTCGCGGACGCCCTGCCCGCGCCGGCCAGCTCGCGGCGCGCGTTCGGGTTGCTGCGCGAGAATCATCGCGAAGCGTGGGGGCTCTCGAAGGGCGAGGTCACGGTGAGCGCCGGCGGAGGCGACAACATGATGGGCGCGATCGGCACGGGCAATGTGCAGCCGGGCGTCGTGACGGTGAGCCTCGGCACCAGCGGCACGGTCTATGCCTTTGCCGACAAACCGGTGATCGACCCGCACGGCGAGGTCGCCGCCTTTTGCGACAGCACGGACCGCTGGCTGCCGCTGGTCTGCACGATGAATGTGACCGTGGCGACCGAGCAGGTGCGCAAGCTCTTCGGCTGGTCGCACGAACAACTCGAGGCCAACGTTGCCAGCGCCCCCGCCGGCGCGGACGGTCTGCTCTTTCTTCCCTATCTCAACGGCGAACGGACCCCGAATCTCCCCGGCGGGAGCGGCGTTTTTCACGGCCTGAAAACGGACACGATGAACCCCGCGCACATGGCCCGCGCCACGATGGAGGGCGTCACGCTCGGCCTCGCCTACGGCCTGAACCGCTTCCGCGAACTCGGCATCCAGCCCACGGAAATCCGCCTCACCGGCGGCGGCAGCCAGAGCGCCATCTGGCGGCAGATTGCGGCGGATATTTTCGGCGTGCCCACCATCTGCCTCGAATCCGCCGAGGGGGCCGCGCTCGGGGCCGCGCTCCAGGCCGCCTACGCCTGCCACGCCGCCCAGGGCAAGCCCGTCACTTTCCGCGACCTCACGGCCAAGATCGTGAAGCTCGACGATGCCACCCGCGCCAAACCGCACGCCGAAAACAAGGAACTCTACGCCGACCTCCTCACCCGCCAGGGCGACCTCACCCGGCGGATGCACGCGGCGGGGTATCTGTAAATGAAGCTCGTCATCGCCGCCACCGGCGCGAGCGGGGCGATCTATCTCCAGCGGCTGCTCGCGCAAATCGACTGCGCGGCGCATGAGGTGCATCTCATCCTCAGCGGCTACGCGAAGCAGGTCATCGCGGAGGAAATCGGCACGCTCACCGTGCCGGAGGGCGTGCGGCAGCACGGGGACAAAACGATGAACGTGCCCTTCGCCAGCGGCTCGGCACGGTTCGATGCCATGGTCGTGTGTCCGTGTTCGATGGGCACGCTCGGGCGCATCGCCGCCGGCACCAGCGAGTCCACGTTGCTGCGGGCCGCGGATGTTTTTCTCAAAGAACGCCGCAAGCTCATCCTCGTCCCGCGCGAGACGCCGTGGAATCTGATCCACGCGCGCAACGTCGTCACGCTGCTCGAAGCCGGTGCGATCATCATGCCCGCCTCGCCCGGCTTTTACAGCCGTCCGCAGACCATCGAGCAGGTCGCCGACACCGTCGTCGCGCGCATTCTGGACCAGCTCGACCTCCCGATGCCGGGCGCGTTTCGCTGGGCAGAGGAGGGATGAAAATCCGAAATCCGAATATCGAAATCCGAAACAAATCCGAAGGAATGGAATGGAGGCAAAACAGAACGCTCCCGCGCACGACGCCCCGCTTTCCCAATTTTCAAACTTTGATCCTCTTTGTTTCGGATTTCGATATTCGGATTTCGGATTTTCCCCACTCATGACCCCCGAGAAAAAAGCCCGCCTCCTCGCGGCCATCGGCGCAGGCCTCGTGCGGCTGTGGATTTTCACCCTGCGCTTTCGGCTCGTCGATCGCGCGGGCGTGCTCGAGACCCCGCCGCAGAAGCCGCTCCTCTGGGCTTTCTGGCACAACAAACTCTTCGTCATGCCGCACCTTTTCGAGCGCTACTTCCCCGGTCGACTCGGCGCGGCGCTGGCCAGCGAGAGCAAGGACGGCGAGATCATCTCGGCCTTCATTGAGCGCTTCGGCATCCGCCCGATTCGCGGCTCCACCTCGCGTGGCGGCCCGCGCGCTTTGGTGGCCATGCGACGCGCCATCAAGGACGGCTACATCATGGCCCTCACCCCCGACGGCCCGCGCGGCCCGCGCTACCGCATCAGCCCCGGCGTGGTGAAACTCGCGCAAGTCACCGGCGGCCTCGTCCTCCCGATCCACGTCACTTATTCGAGCTATTGGCAGTTGAAAACGTGGGACGGCTTCATGATCCCGAAGCCCTTTTCCAAGGTCCACATCACCTTCGACATCCTGCACGAAGTCCCCGCCACGGCGGACGAGGAACTTTTCGAAGACCAGCGCGTGCGGCTGGAGCGAATGATGCGCCCGCAGCATGGAATGTGAGGAGATTTTGGATTTATGATTTATGATTTAAGAACTGCCCGCGGGCGGCGCTCGCCACTTCCTAAATCTTAAATGCTAAATTCCCCGACTCTCATCGACGGCAAAGCCATCGCCCAGAAGACCCACGACACCTCGCGCGTCGCCGTCGCGGAGCTGCGAGCGCGCGGCTTCACGCCCGGCCTCGCGGTGGTGCTCGTGGGCGATGACCCGGCCTCCCGCGCTTACGTGCGGTCGAAGGACAAAATGTGCCTCGAACTCGGCATGCACTCGGTGAAGCACGAACTGCCCGCCACGACCTCGCAGGCCGACCTCATCGCCATCGTCCAGCAACTCAACGCCGACCCCGCCATTCACGGTATCCTCGTCCAGTCGCCGCCGCCGCCGCACATCGACGAGCGCGCCGTCATCGAGGCCATCGACCCGCGCAAAGACGTGGACGGCTTCCACCCGCTCAACGTCGCCAAACTCACGCTCGGCGATCCCGACGGCTTCGTGCCCTGCACCCCGCTCGGCTGCCAGCGGCTGCTCATCGAGAGCGGCATCGAGACCGCGGGCGCGAATGTCGTCGTCCTCGGGCGCTCCATGATCGTCGGCAAACCGATGGCTCTTCTGCTCATGGCGAAAGGCCCCGGCGGTGACGCCACCGTGACCGTCGCGCACTCGCGCACCAGGAATCTGGCTGCCGTCTGCCGCTCCGCCGACATCCTCATCGCCGCCATCGGCCGCGCCGAGTTCGTCCGCGCGGATTTTGTGCGCGAAGGCGCGGTCGTCATCGACGTGGGTATCAACCGCGTGGACGACCCTGCCTTGCCCAAAGGCTACCGGCTCACCGGCGACGTCGCCTTCGACGAAGTCGCCCCGAAATGCCGCGCCATCACTCCCGTCCCCGGCGGCGTCGGCCCCATGACCATCGCCATGCTCATGGCCAACACCATCACGAGCTGCCGGCGCTTCACGGATTGCGCGACTTTCCGCTGACGGTCTTCCTGAGGAATCGAGCACGCGAGCGTGATGTTTGGGGCGGGATGAACCGGAAGGCGTCCAGGAGCGGCGACCTTCCTGTCGCCGACCTCACCCGCTGCGGAGCAGCCCATTCTTTGGCCAAGCGGGAGAGAGTTGGTGCGCTCGCCGTTCTTCGTCCTCCGCGCCTCTGCGTTAAAGACCAAACCCAACCGCACGGACACGCCTCAGGCGACGCGGGGGACGCTCACCCTTCGTCCTCCGTCTCCCGCGGCGTCGCCCACGCCCCGCCACGGTCAGTGATCATTTTCTCCACCGCCGCGAGGTCTTCATACGAGAGATGCTTGCGCTGGTATTTGCGAAAGAGCACATCGCGCAGCTCGATCAAATCCTCCACGGGCGGGTCGTCGTAGTAAGTCCACGCCGGGTCGCCCTTGACCTTGGCCTGCACGCGCCAGCGCTTGCCGAATTTCTCCGCGCGGACTTCGCGTTTCTCGCCATCGGCGGTCGTGGTTTTCCAAATGTGGGTATTGCGCATCGTGTTTTGGTGTGGATCGGCCTGAGCATCGTGGCAAAGATGCGCGGCCTTTGAAAGACCTCGCCAAAATATTCGGCTACCTCGCCGCGGTCATCGTTCTGGGCGCCCTGCTCGCGCCGCCGCTCTACTGGGCGGCGCAGTGGCTGGCCGGGCACGGGATCTTCCCGGTGCTCGCCGAGTTCAAGTTCCAGAAATTCTTCAATCGCGCCGCGCTCCTCGCCGCGCTGCTCCTGCTTTGGCCCACGATCCGCGCGCTCCGGATCGGCAACTGGCGCGACCTCGGCCTCGCGCCCGATCCCCGCTGGCGGCAGCACCTGCTCGCGGGGTTTCTCCTCGCGGCGCTCGCGGTGGCGGCGCTGGCCTTCGCCTACGTGCAGCTCGGCATCTACCGCATCCGCGACGAAATCGCGTGGGGCAAAATTCCCGTCGTCGCGCTCTCGGCCATCACTGTCGGATTTTTGGAAGAGGCGCTTTTCCGCGGCGGGATTTTCGGCCTGCTCCGCCGCTCGCTGCGCCCCGGCGTCGCGCTCTTCTGGGTCACGGCGCTCTTCGCCATCGTCCATTTTCTCAAGCCCGACGAGAGCTACGACCCGCCAGTCATCAGCTGGCTGTCCGGCTTCGATCTCATCCCGCACACCTTCCACCAATTCGCCGAGCCGATGACTCTGCTCGCCGGCTTCACCACGCTCTTCGTGCTCGGCGGAATGTGCGCCGACGCCACGCTGCGCACGCGCGCCCTGTGGCTCGGCATCGGCCTGCACGCCGGCATCGTCTTCGTCAAAATGAGCTTCTCCGTGATGGCGAAGTTTTCCGTGAAAGCGAAGCATCGCGACGCCTACCTCCCGTGGGTCGGCGAGCGTTTTGAAAACGGTCTCGCGCCCGTGGCCGTCCTGCTGCTGGCGTGGCTCGCGGTGCGACTCTGGCTCGCGTATGAAAATCGGCACGACACTCCGGCGCGCGGGTGAGGCGCTGACCTCGCTCTTTTTCCCGCCGCACTGTGCGGCGTGCGGAGCGGACACGCCCGGCGGAGCGCATCTCTGCGCGGGTTGCGCAGGCACCGCGAAGAAGATCGCCGCCCCGTTTTGCCGGCGCTGTTCCGAGCCGTTCGCCGGCGCCATCGACGGCGCCTTCACCTGCGCGAACTGCGCCGACCGCACGCTGCATTTCGATTGCGCGGTGGCGCGCTACCTGAGCCGCGGCGTGGTGCGGGAGTTCGTGCATCGCTTCAAATACGACCGTCACTTTTACCTCCGCCATCCGCTCACCGACTGGCTGGCCGAGACGCTGGACGACGAGCGCATCCGCGCGCAACCCATCGACGCGCTCGTCCCCGTGCCTCTGCACCGCGCGCGCTTTCGCGAGCGCGAATTCAACCAGGCCGACGTGCTCGCCGCACTCCTGGCCGCGCGCACCGGCACTCCGCTGCTCCGCGCGCTGGACCGCATCCGCTACACCACCACGCAGACGCGGCTCGACCGTCACGAGCGGATGGAAAACTTGCGCAACGCCTTCCGCGTGCGCCACACTTCCGCCGTGCAAAATCGGCATCTCGTTTTAGTGGACGACATCTTTACCACGGGCTCCACCGTGGATGAATGTGCGCGCGTGCTCCGCGCGGCCGGCGCGGCTTCCGTCCGCGTCGTGACCGTGGCGCGCGGTTGATTTTTTTACCGACCTCCTGACCTATGGGCATCTTTTCAAAACCATCCTTCAACTCCGACAAGAAGCGCGAATTCCCCGAGGGCCTCTGGCAAAAGTGCCCGAGTTGCTCCGAGATGATCCACAACCTCGATCTCGTGCAAAACTTCCGCGTCTGTCCGAAGTGCGACCACCACATGACGCAGACCGCGCACGATCGGCTGGAGATGCTGCTCGATGTCGGCTCCTTCGAGGAGCACGACGCCAATCTCGTGTCCGTGGACACGCTGAAATTCACCGGCATGGCGAGCTACACCGACCGGCTCAAGAGCTACCAGAAAAAGACCGGACTCAAGGATGCGGTGATCAGCGGCCTCGGCGCGATCGACGGCCAGCGCGTCTCCATCGCGGTCATGGATTTCAATTTCATCGCCGCGACGATGGGCTCGGTGGTCGGGGAAAAACTCACGCGCTGCGTGGAGCGCGCCACTGAGCAGCGGCTGCCGGTGATCATCGTCTCCGCGTCCGGCGGCGCCCGCATGTACGAGGGCGTGCTGAGCCTGCTGCAGATGGCCAAGACCTGCGGCGCGCTCGCCTTGCACGCCCAGGCACGGCTGCCCTACCTGTCCGTCCTCACGCACCCCACCACCGGCGGCGTGAGCGCGAGCTTTGCCACCATCGGCGACCTCAACCTCGCGGAGCCGAAAGCGATGATCGGATTCGCCGGGCCGCGCGTCATCAAGGAAACGACGCATCAGGATCTGCCCCCGGATTTTCAGACCGCCGAATTCCTCGAAGAGCACGGGCTGGTGGACATGATCGTGCATCGAAAAAAGATGCGCGAAACGCTGAGCGAACTGCTCGGCTACCTCGCACCCGCGAAGTGAATTACGACGAGGCCGTCGCCTGGCTCTACGCCACGCAACTCCACGGCATCCAGCTCGGGCTCGAAAACATCCAGCGGCTCACCAACGCGCTCGGCATCCGTGTGGCCGCGCCGGAAGCGCCAAAGTTCCTCCATGTCGCCGGCACCAATGGCAAAGGCTCCGTCTGCGCGATGCTCGACGCCTGCTGCCGGTCCGCCGGCCTGAAGACCGGGCTTTTCACCTCGCCGCACCTCGTCACCTTTCGCGAGCGCATGCGGATCAATGGGGAGATGATCAGCGAGGACGAAGTCGCCGCCGGGCTGACGGAGATTCGCGCGCTCGTGGAGCAGTGGGATCACGCGCCGACCTTTTTTGAAATCGCCACCGCGCTGGCGCTCGCTTGGTTTCAGCAAAGCGGCGTGGAGGTGGTAGTGCTCGAGACGGGCCTCGGCGGACGACTCGATGCGACGAATGTGGTGACGCCCGCGGTCAGCGTCCTCACGCGCATCGACCTCGATCACCAGCAGTGGCTCGGCGATTCGCTGCCCGCCATCGCGCTGGAAAAAGCAGGCATCATCAAACCC
>CAIQUL010000221.1 GCA_903874975.1 uncultured Chthoniobacter sp.
GCCGCCCCGAGCAGCGCCGCCACCTCCGTCCGACGCTCCGCGCGCTGTGCGCCGGACTCGATGAACAACTCCACGCGATCCACTTGCCCGCGCCGTTCGGTCAGCTCCTGCAGCGCCGGCAGATCCATGATGAGCAGCGCCCGCGGTGCCGCCGGAGCATTGCTCCGCTCGGGAATCAGCCCCGCGATTTCCAGCGTCACGAGACGGTCGTCGAGCACCACCTCCAGCGTGCCGCCCACGCGCGCGCCGAGCGCGCGACTCACGAAAACGGCGTTCGGTTTCGCCAGCCCGCCCGCCCATTCATCACGCACCGGCTCGAGCGCGGCGTCTTCCTCGCGCAGGTTTTGCAGGCCGATCAAATCGAGCCCGACGAGCCGGAAACTTTCGCCGCTCCCCAGCTCCGCGGAAGCATCGCGACGCGGACGGGCGGCGGTTGTTTCCACCACCGGGATGAGATGCACCGGACGCGCGCCGAGCAGCGCGCGCAGCTCCGGCAGCAGCGTTTCCGGCAGACTGCCGGCGGGCGCGGAGAGGACAAAATCCGTCTCGCGCGAAATCACTTCGGTGAACCGCTCGAAGCTGGCGAGCACCGCGCGGTTCGCGAGGCGGATCGAGAAATAAACCGCCACGCCGAGCGCGAGGATCGTGACCAGCAGCAGCGCCTGCCCCGGTCCGCGCCGCCAGTGCCGGAGCGAAAACCGCACGAGCAGCAGCCGCAGCAAACCCGCTTCGCTCATGCCCGCGCGTCCTCCGCCACCACCGCGCCATCGCGCAGATGCAGCACGCGATGACAGATCGCCGCCGCCGCCGCGCTGTGCGTCACGAGCAGCAGCGCCGTCCGCGTTTCCTCCGAAAGCTCGCGCAGCAACTCCAGAATCCGCGCGCCGCTCGCCGAGTCGAGATTGCCCGTCGGCTCGTCCGCGAGCAGGACCGGCGGCCGATGCGCCAGCGCCCGCGCGATGGCGGTGCGCTGCATTTCGCCACCGGAAAGCTGCCCCGGCAGCGCGTGCGCGCGATGCGCCAGCCCCACCCGTTCCAGCAGCTCCGCCACCCGCGCCGCGCGCTCCCGCCGCGCCACGCCGAGGAGTTGCAGCGGAAACTCGATATTCTCCGCCGCGCTCAGCGTGGGCAGCAGATGAAAGAACTGGAAGATCGTGCCCAGCCAGCGCCGCCGCACCGCCGCCAGCCCGGCGCGATCGAGCCGGTGCAACGCCTCCCCGCACAGCTCGATCTCCCCGGCATCGATGCGATCCACGCCACCGAGGCAGTTCAGCAGCGTCGTCTTCCCCGAACCCGACGGCCCCATCAGCGCCACCCGCTCCCCCGCCGCCAACCGCAGCCCGACCCCGTGCAAAATCTCGCGCCCGTCATAACTCTTCCGCACGCCTTCCGCGCGCACCACGGGGTCGGAGGACGGTGGCGGCGTGGTGGATGGAAGCGGAGAAGACATGACGCGGAAATATACGGCGGAGCAGCGGAGTCAGGCGCGGGGCCGGTCCTCCGGGACGCCGCGCGCTTCACGCCCGCGAACCACTGGCTTCACGCCACTTTCGCGTGCGTGCAGGCGAGGGCGGTGGCGGGATCGATGTGCCAGCGTTGGGCGGTGAGGGTGAGGTCGTGGGTCAGGCTCCAGCGGTCGGGCAGCGGCTCCCCGGTGTGCTCGGGATTGCCGCCTTTCAGCACCATGCAGCCGGTGTTTTCGCCGATGCGGCGCAGCTCTGCCATTTCGTCGGCGCTCAGCCTCAGCTCAGGAAGCGCGGCGAGGTCGTCAATCTTCGCCTCAATGGATTTCGCGTCCGCGCCGACCTCCTGAATCATCGTGGGGATGACGCTGCGGATCGGGGCGTGGCTGAGATTCCAGAGGCAGGAAAGCTGGAGCATCGTCAGCCCGTGCCGCTCCGCCACGGATCGCATGGCGTCGAGTTTCTTGCTCCCCGCCTCGACCCATCCGGCGGGCCGAAAAGTGCGGTGGTCGCGCTCGCCGAACTGGTGTCCCGGCTTCACGTCGTCGTGGAAAAGTCCGCCGTAATCCACGACGCGCGTCATCAGTTTCACGTCGTGCTTTTCCGCCGCCGGCAGGCCGAGCGAACCGGGCCACGGCTCGAGCGGATTCAGGATGATCATCGCCCAGTCGAGCAGCGCGCCGAAGCGCTCGAAATTCAAAATCAGGTCGAGCGTGAAGCCGTTCGCCGGCCCCGGGGCCACGCCGAGCCGGTCGGTCAGTTTCGCCTCGCGCAGTTTATCCATCGCCTGCCAAACCGCGTCGCTCGTGTAGCCGATCGAGTCGGGGTTGTGCAGCATCAGGCAGTCGAAGTGGTCCGCCCCGCAGCGCGCCAGCGACTTCTCCGTGGCCATGCGCACGTAGCTGGCGTAGTCGCCCGCCGCGCGGAGCTGCGGGTGGGTGAAACGCGGGTAGCCTTTCGAGCCGTCGCGCTGCCCGCTGTAAAAGTCGTGCCCGATCATCCCGACAAGCGCGTAGCTCGCGCGCGGCAGGCCGGCGAGCGCGCGACCGAGCATCTCGTCGGCGGCCCCGTTGCCGTAAACGTCGGCGGTCATGAAGGTGCGGATGCCGCGCTCGTAAGCGTGGCGGATGGCGGCGATGAAGCGTTCCTCGCCCAGCGGCTCGCCAAAGTGCATGAAGCGTCCACCGGACCAAGTTCCGTAAGCAGTGCGGGTAATATCCATAAGTTTTTTCGTGTGCGGTTAACTAACCCGCCCGGGCGAAATCTTGAAACACGGATTTTTGGAAAAGGCGGACGCGGGTGGCGGACGCGGTGGAGGGATCAAGGCGGGGCGCTGGCCGGCGGAGATGACGAGTGGTGGATGCAGAGCGGGCGCCGGGCGGGGCGGGGCGCGTCCCTTTAGCTTTTCGCGAGCGGGGAGTCGGAGGTGTTGTCGGCGGCCGCGAAGGCGACTTTCGTGGTCTCGTGAAAATCGAGGGCGCGGGGCGCGCAGGCCGTGAGGCCGAAGGCGGCGAGGAGGAGCCGGGAGTGGGGACGCATGGCGGGGTTCTTCAGGGACGCTCGGTGGGGACGGTCAGGGCCAGGACCTGGCCGGTGTCCGCGTTCGCCGAGGCATCCACGCCGAGGCTCGTGCTTTGGTGAAAGATGAGGTGGCTGGGGGTGGTGCAGCCGGCGAGCAGGCTCGCGCACAACAGCGACAGGAGTGGAGGGAGGTGGAGTTTCATGACCGGGCGAGGGACGGAAGCGGGTGCATGGCGGGGATGGTTTTCCCGGGCTCGCCGGCCCGGTCGGTGAAATTGACCACCCGCGATTCCCCGGCGAGCGCCGCGAAGGTGAAGGTGTCCGTGCGATAGCCGAGATGCGCCTGGAGCATGGAGGGGTATTTCGCGACCTCGCCGCCGATGCGGCAGCCACCGGAAAGAAAGGCGCGGACAGCGGGGGTTCGTTTTGCTCATGGGGCGTGGAGTTCGCCTTTGGGGAGCCGAAGACCGGCGACTGATCGGTGATCGGTGAAGGCTGGCCAGCGGAACACAATTCACCATTCGCCGATCACCAACCCCTCGCTACCCCGGCCCGAGCAGGCCGGCGACTTCCTGCTGGACCTGGGCGATCTGGTCCATGCGGAGTTGGGGGTCGGGAATGACGAAGACTTCCCCGCTTTTGGTGTGTTCGTAGATGCGGGTGAGCTGGCCGTCGGGGCTCTTCTTGGTCTCGATTTCCTTGAGCAGCTTTTTGCGCTCGAGCATGACGGTGAGGAGGTAGCAGACGTTGATTTTTGTCGGCGAGTTTTCGCTCATGTAGCTGCGGAGCAAATTCTCGGCGGTCTGTTTGGCGAGCGGCTCGGGCGGGGCGGCGGGCGGCGTTTCAAACTTCGACCGCCAGAGGGAGAAAGGCTGAATGTTGTCGTTGCGCGCCTGGTAGGCGGCTTCGCTCAGGTCTTCGCGGCGGTAGCCGTCCTTGTCGTGGTAGAGGAGGGTGTAAAAGGGCTCGCCGTCCTGAAACGGGGTGCCGGTGGCGGCGCATTGCAGGGCGCGGGATTGGATGGACCATTCGGGTGTGAGGCTCATGAGAAAGGTGGCAGGTGACGGTGGGTTCAGCCGGCAAGCGGAGTCGGAGCGACGGCGCTTTTCCGAAAGAGGCTGGTCGCATCGCGGCTCGTGGAGCGGAACCACAGCAGGACGAGACCGATGCCGAGGCCGACGATGTGCGGCAGCCAGGGGGCGAGGAATGGCGGGAGACGATCACCTTTGCCCAAAGCCATGAGCAAGTAGCGGGCGGGGATGAGGGCAACGAAAATAAGCAGGGCCGCGAAGAGGCTGCCGAGGATGCCACGGCGGCTGAAGACGATGCCGAGGGGCGCGGCGATGAGCACGGCGACGAGGCAGAAAAGGGGCAGCGCAAAGCGGTCGGCCAGGTGGGCGCGGTAAGGGGCCAGCTGCGCGGCGGGAAAATCGACATTGGACCGGAGGTAGGCGCGGAGTTCCGGCACGGACAGCCCGGCGGGATCGAGTTGGGAGCTGGCGATGCGCCACGGCGTTTCGCTCCAGTCAGGGAGGATGTGCCCGCCTTTGGGAAGGCGGTCGGTGGTGTCGATGTCGCCGGCTGCGGTGAAGTGGGCGATCATGCCGTCCATGAGCTTCCAGGAGCGGGCGGCGGGATCAAAGAGCGCACGGTCGGCGTAGTACTTTCGGATGATCGATCCGTCGGCACTCTGCTGGGTGATGTGGACGCCGGTGAGGTGATTGGAGCCCGGGCGGAGTTTCTGGATGTACCAGGTGCGGTCGTCGGCGCGGTTGCGAAAGACGTGTGCGGTCACGATGGACTTCTCGCCCTTTTTTCCGGGCTTCATCCGCTTGATCGCGGTCTTCTGGATGCCGGCGGCCTGCGGGGCGTGCTCCCAATTCAGCCACAGGCAAAATCCGCTCATCAGGACGCCAATCCCCAAGAGCGGACGCAGCACCCGCCCGACGCTCTGGCCGGCGGTGATCATGGAGATGATTTCATTGCGCCGCGACATCGTGCTCAGGGAGTAAAGCAGCGCGAGGAGCAGGCCGATCGCGATCGCGTGGTCGTAGAGCAGCAGAGCCGGAAGCTGCGTGAGATAATAGCCGGCGACCTGTGGGAACGACGCGCGGACCTGGATGAAGTCGTTGCTCTTGTCGCTGTAGTCGAACATCAGCCAGATGGCGATGAAGCCGCCGGTGCAGATGAGGAATGGCTCCAAAAAACTGCGGAGCACGTAGCGGTCGAGGAGCTTCATTTTAGGCGGAGGCGGAGTAAATCGGGACGCGTGCGACTTTGCCAAGCGAAAGCACGGAATTGGGCTTTGCGCGCAGGAACCGGGGCGCTATTTTCGCCGCATGAGTTTCGCCGAACTGAAAGAAGAAGTGATGAAGCTGACCGTCGAGCAAAAGGCGGAACTGGCGGCACTCCTGCATGGTTGGGAAGATGACGACTGGGACCGGCAGATGAAGGCGGATGCCGAGGCTGGGGTGTTTGATGAGATGCTCAAGCGCGTGGATCACGACATTCTGGCCGGAAGGGTGCGCGAACTACCGTGAGGTCGCGGGCACCGGCGGAGTTCTGGTTACATTTTGATCGTCTTCCCGCGGATATTCAGAGGTTGGCGAAGAAGAATTTTTCGCTCTTCGCCGAGGATTCCTCTCATCCATCCCTGCGGTTCAAGCCATTCCACGGTTCGCTTTGGTCGGCCCGGATCGGCGAGCACTATCGGGCCGTGGCGCGCAAAGACGCCGAGTGCTGGACGTGGTTTTGGATCGGGACGCATGAGGCTTACAACAAACTCGGGAAGCAACTCCGTTGATCTCGATCAGCGACCAGACCGGCGCGACGCCTTTCGCCGACAAAGTGCGGGAGATTTTCTCCGAGACGGGGCTGCTCGCGCAGGCGAAGAATTTTGAATACCGCGCGGAGCAGCAGGAGATGGCGGTGGCGGTGGCGCGGGCGCTGAGCGAGGAGCGGCATCTCGTGGTCGAGGCAGGGACGGGCGTGGGCAAGTCGCTGGCCTATCTCGTGCCGGCGGTGCTGTGGGCGCTGGAGCAGAAAAAGAAGGCGGTGATCTCGACCTACACGATCAATCTGCAGGAGCAGCTCGTTTACAAAGACATCCCGATTTTGCAGAAAGTGCTGCCGCTGGAGTTCGAGGCGATGCTGTGGAAAGGGCGCGCGAATTTCCTCTGCCCGCTGCGGTTGGAGCGGGCGCGGGCACACGCGGGCGAGCTGTTCACCTCGCCGGAGCAGGCGGAGCTGGACCGTATCTGGGAGTGGGCGCAGACGACGAAGGACGGGACACTGGCGGACTTCGCCGTGGAGCCGGACGCGAGCGTGTGGAGCCAGGTGTGCAGCGAGCAGCACATCTGCACCACGAAAGGCTGCGGGACGAATCCGAAGTGCTTTTACCAGGCCGCGCGCAAGCGGCTCATCACGGCGGACGTGGTGGTGATGAATCACACGCTTTTTTTCATGAACCTCGGCGGGCTCGCCGAGCAGGAGGAAGGCAGCGGGTATTTGTTTGCGAATGACTTCGTGATCTTCGACGAGGCGCACACGGTCGAGGGTGTGGCCGGAAAAATGATCGGGCTCGGCGTGTCGCAGTACGGCCTGCGTTACGCGCTGCGGCGGCTTTACAACCCGGACACCAAGAAGGGGCTGTTTCAGGTGCATCGGAATCAGGACGGGGTGAAGGCGACGGCGGCGTTGCTCGGCGACGTGGACACTTTTTTCGACAAGGTCGGGACGCGGGCGGATTTCAAAAAGGGGCGCGAGTTCCGCGTGCGGCAGCCGGATTTCGTGGAGGACTCGCTGACCGGCGAACTGGCGAAACTCCAGACGCTGGTCGTGCAAACGCTCAAGGGCGTGGAAGACGAGGTGGCGAAGGCGGAGTTGCAAGACCTCGGCCGCCGGTTGCGCGATGCGCGCGGGGGCATCGCGACATTTCTCAAGCAGGACGCGGAGGATCACGTCTACTGGGTGGAGCGCTCAGGGAAGACGCAGCAATACCACGCGCTGCACGCCGCGCCGGTGGACGTGGCGGCGCATCTGCGGGCGCTGCTTTTCCGCGAGGACCACTGCTGCGTGATGACCAGCGCCACGCTCTCGGTCGCCGGAGCCAGCGACCCCGGGAGCGGCGAAGGGTTGTCGTATTTTCGCACGCGCGTGGGCGCGGAGGAGGTGGAGGCGCGGCAGATCGGGAGCCCGTTCGACTACCAGCGGCAGATGCGACTCTACATCACGCGCAAGATGCCCGACCCGCGCGACGCCGGCTACGAGGCGGCGTTGGCGGAACGCATCGAGCACTTCGTCGGGCTCTCGAAGGGCCGGGCGTTTGTCCTTTTCACCAGCTACAAAACGATGAGCGCCCTGGCCTCCGCGCTGCGCGAGCGGCTGGACGACCTCGACTACAAGCTGCTCGTGCAGGGCGAGGGCCTGCCGCGGCACCGGTTGCTCTCGGAGTTCAAAAAGAACGACCGGCATGTGCTCTTCGGGACAGAGAGTTTTTGGAGCGGCGTGGACGTACCCGGCGAGGCGCTGTCGAATGTCATCATCACCCGCCTGCCCTTTGCGGTGCCGGATCACCCGCTCATCGAGGCGCGGTTGGAACTGATCGAGGCGCAGGGCGGCGACCCCTTCGCGGAATACTCGCTGCCCGAGGCCATCCTGAAGCTGCGCCAAGGCGTCGGGCGGCTCATCCGCACGCAGCAGGACAGCGGGATCGTCGTCATCCTCGACCCGCGCGTTTTGACGAAAGGCTACGGCTCGGCGTTTCTCAAAGCGCTGCCGAAGTGCCCGGTGGAAGTGGTCTGAATGCGCCGCTCCTGGCCGCACCGGAGTCCCGCTTGCCCCGGCCCCGCTAAGGCTGTCCGCAGAATTTGAAGAGCAGTAGTTCCGCTACGTTGTCCGGGTAGTAGAGCTGGAGCGCGCCGTCGCGGTTGCGCAGGTCGTTCGTCACTGCGCAGCTCGCGCGGCGGCTGTGAATCTGGTGAATGCCGAGGTGCTCGCGGGCGTAAAGCTCGCCCCACACTTCCGCGCGGATGGCGCGCTTCATTTTCTCCACGAGCAGCGCGGCGAGCGGCTCGTGCTCGTAGTGCTCGTAGGTGATCGGGAGGATGGCTTCGAGCTGCGCGTAGTCCTGGCCGGGGACTTCCTCCAGACAGGGTTCGGGCCGCTTTTCGTAGGGCGCGGAGACGATGCCCACGAGGACGCGGGAGTCGAAACCGGCATTGCGGTTGAGCCGGGAAAAGGTGTTCACCGCGGCGCGCAGCCGACCGTACGGCGGCGCTTCGAGCGTGAGGTAAATGTGGTCGGCGTCCGCGGGATCATCGGCGACCTCGAGGTCCACGGCGTACGGGACGCCGCAGACGTGGACCAGCTTCGCCGGGCGCGTGCGGATGCGCTCGAAGAGCAAAGTGCGGGCGTCGGGCTTGGCCATCGGTCAGCGTTTCGTGCCGGTGACCGAGCGCCCGGAGCGGCCGCGCTTTGGCTTCTTGTCGAGGTCGGTGCGGTGCTCGATTTTCGCGACCTGGCCGTGTTTCAAATACTGCTCGCGGAGCGCCGCGTATTGCGCGTCGCGCCGGTCGTAGAGGCGCTTGCACTTGCGCGGCGCGGCTTTGCTCAAAGCATAGGCCGTGATGAGCGGGAGCGTGATCGTGGAGTCGGCGTAGCAGACCACGCAGTCGGGGAGAGTTTCGGGGTCGATCTTGCCCCAGCTCACGGCCTCGCCGGGCGTCGCGCCGCTCAGCCCGCCGGTGTCGGGCCGCGCGTCGGTGCATTGCAGGAAGTAGTCGTGCCCGCGTTCCTCGATACCCATGACCTCCTGAATCTGCGGCTCGGTTTGCAGCATGAAATTTTTCGGCGACCCGCCGCCGAGGATGAAGACGCTCGAGGTCGCGCCGCCCGACTTCGCGGCATAGACGATGGCCGCCGTCTGGTTCACGTCGCGGTTCACGTCGATCAGCAGCTTCGAGTCGCGCAGCGCCATCGCGGCCACGTTCATGCCGATGGACGAGTCGCCCGGCGAGCTGGTGAAAACGGGCACGCCATAGCGGTAGGCCGCGCTGAGCACGCTCGTTTCCTTGAGGCCGAGTTTGCGCTCGCGGGCGGCGACATATTTCCCGAGCAGCCAGTGAAACTCGTCGCTGCCCATGGTGCGCTGAAACTCCGCGCCCTGAATGACCTGCCGCACGAAGGCATCGGTATCGAGCAGCACGTCGTAATCGAAAAGCACGTCGTAGATGCGGATGATCCCATCGCGCCGCAGATCCACGTCATTGAGAAAAGGCGAGCCGGCATAAAGGTGCATGCCGAGGCCGTAGTGGAGATCGTGATACAGGTTCGCGCCCGTCGAGATGATCCAGTCCACAAAGCCCGCCTTCAGCAGCGGCACGATGGCCGAGCGACCCAGCCCCGCCGGCGTGAGCGCGCCCGTGAGCGACATGCCGACCACGCCGTTGCCGGCGATCATCTTGCCCGTGAAAAGGCGACACGCTTCCGCGAGGCGTCCTCCGTTGTAGGCCTTGAAAGTAGTGTCGATGAGGTCGGCGACCTTCATCCCTTGGCGAATCGGTTCCGGCAGCAGGCGCGGGAATTTTTTGTTCAGCGAACTCATGGGCGGCGAAGGCTAGCGGCGCGCGCCGGGCGGTCAAGGGCGGCGGAAAATTCCCCTGCCCGCGCGGCCATCACGCCCGCACCAAAAGCCCCGGCGCTCACGATTCGCGTGGCGCCCAGCAGCGCGAACGAAGGAGGCACGCGCCGCCTCAGATGCCGAGAATCTCCGCGGAAGGCAGCGCTTCCTTCAGCCAGTTCTGCGCGTGTTCCGGCGGCGGCGCCCACTAGGGCGACCAACCGAGCCATTGCACGGCTTGGTTTAGGCGGCCGTATTCGAGGTCGGTGAGAAAGGTCTGGCGGTCGTAGCTCGCGATCCGGTTGGCCGGCAAGGCTTCGGAGGACGCGAGCGCCATCGCGCCCCTTTCCTCGCGCGTCCAGCGCCAATAGGAGGCGCGATCGTCGTTCCGCACCCCGCGGTGGCACCCAGGGAAGGTTGCAGTGGCAGCCATTCGCAAATGGGCATACGATTTCACCAGCAAGGAAATCATTTATGAAAACCATTCTCGTTCCCGTGGATTTTTCCGACACCACCACGCCGGTGCTGGCCGAGGCGGAGGTTCTGGCCAAGGCGCTCGGCGGCGAGTTGGTGATCTTGAAAGTGGCTGAACCGGAACCGGACTTCGTGGGCTTCGAACCGGGGCCGCAAACTGTGCGCATGGCCGTGGCGCAGGACTTCCACGCCGAGCACGCGCGTCTGGAAGACCTGAAAGCAGTGGCGGAAGCCAATGGCGTGAAGGCCACCGCGAGACACGTGCAGGGACCGATTGTGGAGAAAATTCTCGCGCAGGCCGCCGACCACAACGCCGCGATGATCGTCATGGGCTCGCACGGCCACGGAGCACTGTATGAGCTGCTCGTCGGGAGCATCACGAATGGGGTTTTGAAAGGTGCGAAGTGCCCGGTCGTCGTGGTGCCGGCGGCGGGAAAGAAGTAGGCGCGGCGCACTCCGGAAGGGCGCTCCGTATTTGGCTTTTCGCCAGGCGTGATTCGGCCCAAGCGCGGTTTTCAACAGCCAGCCAACCTCCCGCAATGTTCTCCGAAGCTCCCCCCACCCGCATCGCCACGCTCTACTTCACCGAGTTCCCCTCGCCTATCGGCACGATCCAACTGCGCGGCACCGCCGCGGCGATCACGGGAGTTTTCATGGAGGAGCATCGCCACCAGCCCGCGCCTCCACACGCTGCGGTGCGCGATGCCGCCCCGCTCCGGCAGGCGCGGGGCGAACTGGAGGAATACTTCGCCGGCGAGCGCCGCGAGTTCACGTCCGCGCTGGAGCCGGCCGGGACGCCTTTCCAGCAACGCGTCTGGCGGGCGCTGCGCGAGATTCCGTACGGCACGACGATCAGCTATGGCGACCTCGCGCGCCGCATCGGCCAGTCGCGCGCGGCCCGCGCGGTGGGGCTCGCAAACGGACGCAACCCGATCGCAATCATCGTGCCGTGCCATCGCGTGATCGGCGCGAACGGCACGCTCACCGGCTACGGCGGCGGAGTGGAGCGCAAGCGCTTCCTCCTCGCGCTGGAGAGCGGCCGCGCAAAGTAGTTTGGGCTTCAGCCCCATCGTGAACTGCTATCTCGGCTGAAGCCCGAGCAAGACAATGTCGAGAGAGCCGCAGCGGCCAAGCTGTGGGCAGCGAGGCGGCGGGTGAGTGGTGGGGCCGGCGACTCGCCTGCCAAAGCCTGCTCCCGGCGACCCGCCGGGACATGCGGGCGACGCGCCTGTTCCCACTACGGCCCAAGCCCGCGCCAAGGAACTTTGGACTGAAGTCCAAGCTACCTTGCCGCGGTCGCGTCGCGGTGGGTGGGCTGGGGCTTTCCGGGGCGGAAGGATTCGAGGTGATCGAGCTGCGCCGTAAGGCCGGGAAATGTGGCGGGCAGGTCGGAGACCGCGGCACGCACGGCGGTGCGGATCGAGTCGGGATCAGCCTCGGCGCGGCAATTGATGATGAGCTGGCCAGCGCGCACCGGCGCTTCGAGCCGGAGCGAAAGCTCGGGGACGAAGTCGCTGCGGACGAGATTGATGACCGCGATGTCGCCCAGCCCGCCGTCGGGACTGAGGGTCATTTTCAAATGCGCGATCTCGGCCCCGGCGAGGCGGCGCTGAATCTCACGGGCAAGCTGCGTGAGCACAGCTTCGGAGTCGAACTCGCCCGCGCCTGCGAGTTGCACCGTCGCGTTGAGCCAGCCGAGAAGCGCTTCGCCTTCGGCGTAAAGGTCGTAGTCCACCTCCATGGTCGCACGCGGGCGTTGCTCGCCGGTTTCGAGCTGCGCAAACCACTGGGCGAGGCCGCGGTTTTCGCGGACGGAAACCGCGAGCGTTTCTGCGTGCGGAAATTCCTCCCCCAACCGCGCGCGCAAGGCCTGAAGCCGGTCGGCGGGCCACAGCTCGGATTTTGTGATGACAATGAGGTCCGCCTCCTCAAGCTGTTTTCGGTAGATGTATTGCACCTTCTCGGAAAACGTTTTCCCCTCCGCCAGCCCCAGCACGCGTTCCGCGCGCACGGGATCGACGAGCACGCTCAGCGGGGCGATGACAAACTGCCCGCCATAGATGCGCCGCAGCGGATACGTCACCGTCGCGACGAGATCGGTGCAGCTTCCGACCGGCTCCGCGATGAAGACGTCCGGCTTCGACGCCGCGTCGAGGGAGCGCGCAGCATCGACGAGCGAATTGAAACGGCAGCAGAAACATCCGCCCGGGATTTCCTCCGTCGCAAAGCCGCGCGCGCGGAGCATCGCGGTGTCCACGAGTTCGCTGCCCTGGTCATTCGTGATGAGCCCGACGCGCAGGCCCTGCGCCGTGAGATGCTGCGCGAGCGCGGCAACCGCCGTCGTTTTGCCTGCACCGAGAAAGCCGCCGAGCATGATGTAGCGGGCCTTTTCGGCGACCGGAGTGGGGAGATCGGAGTTCGTATTCATTCGTCGTGAGCTTGTTTTTCGAGGATGCGGTCGATGGTCGTGTCGAGGAGCGCGCAGTAGGCGTCGAGGGCGATGCACTTTTCATCGGCCTGTCCCTCGACGGTGTAAAGCCAACCCGCGCCGTACGGTTCGCGACTCACGAGTTCGATGTCGTTGGCCAGCGCGGGATTGCCGCCAGCAAAGCGCCCGGCGGCCACGCAGTAGATGTCGCTGATCGCCTTGAAGCCCTCGATCGAGCCGATGATCTCGCCGCTCACCACCGGCGCGGCGTCCGCCTTTTCCCACTGCACCTCCACGATCTCGCCGAGCATGCGCGTGGCAAATTTCGTGAAACCAACGCGCCAGCGCCCGGGCGCGATCTCGCGCAACCAGAAGTGCGACGGGCTGTAGTGGCAGTCCACTGGCAGGTGGGTGACGAAGTTCGAACGCTTGTAAAAGGACGTGGCAGACATGCGGAGGCGGGCGCGGAAACTCGCACATCCGCGCGCGTTTCGACAAGCGATCCGGCGGTTGTCCATTGTCCACCGTCTCCGCAGGGCCTACTGCTGCGGCTCACCACATTCCGAACGTCATGAACCATCCGCTGCAAAAACTCGCCCTTCTTTTCACCTGTCTGCTCGGCACTGCCATCGCTGCGGAGCCGCCGGAGGCCAAAGTCGCCGCGGAGAGGAAAGTGATGAGCGTCGAGGAAGTCACGGTGCGCGCGGCCGAGGGCAAGCCGACGCAGATCACGATCGAGGCCGCCGGCATGGTGAAAAGCGGCGGCTGGTCGAAGCCGGTCTTGCGTCCGGTCAAGGGCGCGGCCGCCGGCACGCTCACCTTCGAATTCGTGGCGAGCGCCCCTCCGCCCGATATCTTTGTGACGATGGCGCTCGTGACCCTGAAGGCGAGCATCACCGTGGACAAACCGGCGGGCTACACCGGAGTCGTCGTCATCGCTCGGGGGAACTCCAAGACCGCGAAGTAGCCACCGTCGCGCCCGGTTTAGCCCGGCCGCCCACCACCGCCGAGCTTCGCGAGCAGCCCCGGCAAAAGCGCGGTCAGGCCCTGCCCATGATCGACATTCGGGTCCACCTGGCCGGCGGGCGATTCACAACACCGGAAGCCGTTTCCCTCCATTCACCGCGTGGAGAATCTTGCGAAAATCCAGATTTCGAGCTTCGGATTCTGCGAACCAGCGCCATTGTCCGCTCCCCAAATTTTTCCACACCATGCGCCTTAATCGTTTTCTCGCCTCCGCCGGCCTCGGCTCCCGCCGTGGCGTGGAGGAACTCATCACCGCCGGGCAGGTCCGCATCAACGGCCACCTCGTCACCGACCTCGCCACCAAAGTCGGCCCCGAGGACACCGTAAAAGTCGGCGCCCGCATCGTCCGCCAGCAGCAGTCGCTCACCGCCGTGCTCGCCAAACCCCGCGGCTACGTCTGCACCGCCGACGACGAATGTCAGCGCCGCACCATCTTTGAACTGCTGCCTCCCGGGTGGCCGCGCGTCCACCACGTGGGCCGGCTCGACATGGACAGTGAGGGCCTGCTCATCGTCACCAATGACGGCGACCTTTCCCTCGCCCTCACCCACCCGCGTTACAAAATCGACAAGGAGTACGAAGTCCTCATCGACAAGCCCTTTAATCAAAAAGACCGCGAGAAACTCCTGCGCGGCTTTCACATCATGGGCGGTCGGGCGAAAGCCGAACGGGTCGAAATCCTCGCACCGAAACATCTGCGCCTGACCCTCAACCAAGGCATCAAACGGCAGATCCGCCTCATGCTCTACGAACTCGGCTACGAAGTGGAGCGCCTCGTCCGCACCCGGATCGGCACGCTCAAAATCGCCGCCATGCGCCCCGGCGAGTGGCGCATCCTCACCGGAAAAGAGATCGCCGCCTTGCGCCAGTCGGAGCCCCTCGCGCCCTGACCGGGGCTCCAATTTTTTCCCGACTCGCACGCGCCAACAACGTCTCCGCTTTTCCGTGGAGCCAGTGATGGGATTCGAACCCATGACCTGCTGTTTACGAAACAGCTGCTCTACCCCTGAGCTACACTGGCATCGGCTCGATTGAGCGGGTGTGCTTATCGCCCCTCTCGCGCTTTCGTCAAGCCATTTGGCGGTCGCTGCGCGGCGCGCTCAGTCTTTGGCCCCCCCGGGAAAGAGGAGGGTATCAACGTAGCGCTGGTTCGTTTGGCGGAAACGCCCGACGAGGATGCGGCCGATGGCGATGAGAAACTTGAACGCGGCCGTGGGATAAACGCCGGCGGCAGCGGAAACCACGGCTTGGGTGAGGCGCAGGAGGGTGCAGTCGGCCAAGGCGATCACATCGGCGGAACGGACGCCGGCGTCCACGAGGGCGAGTTCGCCAAAGAAGTCGCCCGGTTGCAGCGCGGCGAGGTTGATGTCCTTGCCGTCGCGGTGATGAATCACGCTGGCTCCCCCCGTCACGAGGATGAACATGCAATCGCCGTGATCATCCTGTTTGACGATGATTTCGCCTTTTTTCACGCGCACGAGGTCGAGGAGTTCGAGGAAATCGTCGAGTTCTTCGTCGGTGAATTCCACAAAGAGGGATTTGCCCTTCAGTTTGTCCCGGGTTTCGGTGCTGGTGCTCATGGGTGGATGAAAATTGGGGTTGCCGTAGGGCGTGACGACTAGCAGTGCCGGGAGACGCTGAGAAGCACTGTTTTCCGCAGCGGCGCGGGAGGGCGGAAGTCAGGCTCGCATTCGGCACCGGACCGGGAAGATTGCGCGTTCATCCGTGAACATGATCAACAAGGATTTCTCCATTATCGCCGAGAGCGAGGCGTGGATCGTGGTGGACAAGCCGCCGCATCTGGAGGTGCATCCGAGCAAGCCGGGGCGCGGGTTCACGCTGTGGGAAGGCGTGCGGGAGTTGCTCGCGTTTGAAATCGCGAACGGCGGGCAGGCTTCGATCATCAACCGGCTGGACCGCGAAACGAGCGGGCTGACGCTGATCGCAAAAAGTTCCGCCGCGGCGCGGGTGCTGAGTCTGGAGATGATGGCGCGGCGGGTGGAAAAGGAGTACCTCGCGCTGGTCTGGGGCTGGCCGGAGCGCGCAGAGTTTGCCGTCGATGCACCGCTGCTCCGGCAGGGGGAGCGCGGGCCGACGCGCATCTATCTGCGGCGGGCGGTGCATGCCGAGGGTGCCGAGGCGCGGACGCGGTTTCGCGTGGAGCGGCGCTTCGCGGGTCCGACCTCGGCGGGCGCCCGCTTCGCGCTGGTGCGGGCTTTTCCCGAGACCGGTCGCACGCACCAGATCCGCGTCCACCTCGCGCACGCGGGGCATCCCATCGTGGGCGACAAACTCTACGGACCGGATGAGGGCTGCTACCTGGAGTTCATTGAGACCGGCTGGACGCCCGCACTGGCCGCGCGCCTGCTGCTGCCGCGCCACGCGCTGCACTCCACGGCGCTCCGCCTGCCCGCGCTGGGGCTGGCGTGGGAGTCGCCGCTGGCGCCCGACCTCGCCACCTGGACGGCGGAGAATTTTCTCGCGACCCCCGAAACGCCCGCCCTATAAACCAGCCCATGTCCCGGTTTGGAAAATGCCAGAATCAAGCAGGTTGCCTCATCGCCTACCGTGGCGAGGAAATGGAGATCGAAGAAGGCGAGCCCTTCATCTGCCCGGAGTGTGGCAAACCGCTGACCGCCGTGCAGCCGCCCTCGAAGATGTGGATGAAATATCTCGCGGGACTCGCGGCCGTGGGGATCGTCGCTCTTTTTGCCATTCCGGGGATCATCAAGCCGCGCCCACCCGAGATCGCCGCCACGCCCGCGCCGAAGGTGGCGGTGGACAATTCCCCCGAGCCCGAGCCGCTCACCGGCCCGAACGGCGAGCCCGTCTCGACCACGCCCGTCGCCGAGCCGCCAAAGGAAATGACCGCTCCCGCGCGCATCGACATGGACGTTTCCAAAACGGCGAACAAATCCGTGAAGGCCGAGGTGCTCAAACGCGTGGACCTGATGCCCAGAGTTTCCAACCCCAACAAGGACAAGCTCTACACCGCCGTCGAACGCGCCAAGAGCATGGGCATCGTCCTGACGATTCCGTTTGGCTCCGGCAAGAGCGACCTGAGCGCCGCGGAAGTGCAGAAGCTGAAGGCCGAACTCACCAAACCCGAACTCACCAAACTGAGCGGCGATCCCACGCTGGTTTTGGTCATCCTGGGCTTCGCCGACCCGAAAGGCGACCCGAAGAAAAACCTCGAAGTCTCGCAGCTCCGCGCCGATGTCGTGTCCAAGGCGATGCGCGACAAATGCGGGGTGCAAAACGTCATGCACACCGTCGGCATGGGTGGCTCAAAAATGCTCGACGAAAAGAACCTCGAGAAGAACCGCATCGTGGAAATCTGGGCGGTGCTGCCGTGACGGGGGGCGATTCGATGAAAATGCGCGGCACCCGGTTCCTTTGCACACCGCCATGAGCCGGGACTTTGAGGAGCTGGATTTCCGCGCGACCCCGCTGGGCGAGCTGACGCTGCGCCGCCGCCGGGTCGCCGCGCTCGACGGGCAGGAGGTCTTTGAGGTGAAGCTCGGGGACGCCTACCTCATGTCGAGCATGTTTCACGAGGTCGAGGTCGCGCTCGCGGATCTCGGGCTCGGCGCGCTCGGGGCCGGGGAGTGGGATGTGGTGGTCGGCGGACTCGGGCTCGGCTACACGGCCGTCGCCGCGCTCGCGCACGCCGCGGTGCGCTCGCTCGTGGTGGTGGACGCCCTCGACGCGGTGATCGACTGGCACCAGCGCGGCCTCGTCCCGCTCGGCGAAAAACTCACCGCCGACCCGCGCTGTCGTTTCGTTCATGGCGATTTTTTCGCCCTGTCCGCCTCCGCCGGCGGCTTCGATCCCACGCAACCGAGCCGCCGCTTTCACGCCGTGCTCCTCGACATCGACCACTCGCCGAGCAACCTCCTCCACCCGCGCCACCACGCCTTTTACGAACCCGCCGGACTGCGCGCGCTCGCCGCGCATCTGCACCACGGCGGCGTCTTTGCCCTCTGGTCCGACGACCCGCCGGACGACACCTTTCTTCAGTCGCTCTCCGCCGTTTTCGCGACCGCCGAGGCGCACGTCGTCACCTTCCCCAATCCCCTCCTCGACCGCGAATCCGCCAGCACCGTCTATCTCGCCCGCAAAGCCGCCGGCGCGTTGCCGGTGCGCGATCGGTGATCGGCAGGAAGTCTTAAGAGATTTTCAAACTTTCCTTGCCGTTCAGGAAGGGACGCGCATTATACGCCCCGAATTGGTGGCGGACGGGATTTTGAAATCGCGTTTTTCCGAAGTTCACGGTGTCTGAGTTCATCATTCCGACACCGCGGAACTGGATCGTGAAAACGCAGTTTTAGCCCCGCGGTTTTCGCGCAAGTTCACTTGGAAAAGCACTCGTAGCTCAATTGGATAGAGCATCTGACTACGAATCAGAAGGTTCCGTGTTCGAGTCACGGCGAGTGCACCACCAAAATGTCTAGGGCGGCAAGATGACTAAACCATCAAGCGCGGGGTGCATGCCGAACCGCGATTACCTGGCCGAGCGCTTTGAACAATTTCGGCGGGCGGCTGGAGGATCGGCGCTGAACGCCATTGCCAAGCCCGGGCGCAGGAAGAACCTTCGCGCAGTGCAATCAGGCCCAGCCCCCAATCCCGAAGACGGCCTCGCCGGCCTCATCGAGCGGGTCACCTTTCACAACGAGGAAACCGGCTTTGCGGTGCTGCGCGTCAAGGTCAAGGGACGCCGGGAACTCGCCACGGTCGTCGGCTCGCTGGCCTCCGTGAGCGCGGGGGAATGGATCACCGCGCAGGGCCGCTGGGTGCGCGACAGCGAGCACGGGCTGCAACTCAGCGCCACATTCCTAGAATGCACGCCGCCCTCCTCCCGGGAGGGCATCGAGAAATATCTCGGCAGCGGGATGATCAAAGGCATCGGCC
>CAIQUL010000222.1 GCA_903874975.1 uncultured Chthoniobacter sp.
GATCATGCGCCAGCGCGGCCTGCGCGCCATTCAGCCCAAAACCTACGTGCCCAAAACCAGCGACGGCCGGGCCGACAAACCCTCGCCCAACCTGCTCCTCGATCAACCTCTGCCGGCCAAGCCCGATCAAGTCTGGGCCGGTGACATCACCTTCATCCCCACCTCCGCCGGATGGCTTTATCTCGCGGTCGTCATTGATCTCTGTTCGCGCAAGATCGTCGGCTGGTCCCTGGCCGACCATCTGCGCGCTGACCTGGTCATCGCTGCGCTCCAGCAAGCCTTGGGATCGCGCCATACGCTCCCCGGCCTGATCTTCCACAGCGACCGTGGCAGCCAATACGGCTGCGGCACTTACCGAGATCTCCTGCGCGCGGCCGGGATGCGCCAAAGCATGTCCGCACGCGCCAATCCCTATCACAACGCCTGGACCGAGTCCTTCATGGGCACCCTCAAGACCGAGATGCTCCAGGACGGCACTTTCATCGCCTACGCCGATGCCAACATCGAGATCTTCGCCTACATCGAATCCTACTACAACACCCACCGCAAACACTCCTCCCTCGGATACAAGACCCCCGCCGCTTTCGAGGCCCACATCAACTCCACCAACTAACCAAATGCTGGTCCAAAAATCCGTTGCATCTCACTGTTGGAGAGGATGACGGCGGGGCGCACCTTGCCCATCTCCGGCGGATGGGCATCGCTCAAATTCACCCAAACCACGGTGTCGCGTTTCATCCCCGCCGGCGTTTCGCGCCGGGTGCCTCGGCGAGCGGCGCGGCCTCCCAGGCAGCGAGCCACGCAGCTTCGTCCCGGTGGGCGGCGAGCAGGGCGTGATAAGCCTCGGCAGCCTCCTCCAGCGCCCGCCGCTTTTCCTCGCACGCCACCAGTTCGCGGACAAACGCGGTGAGCGTCAGTGCCCGCGGCTTCATCCGGCGGAGGGAGGAGTGCAGCTTGGGATCGAGTTTGATCGTGGTAGCTTGCATCTTCGGGCAGAGTATAAATCGGTCGCTCATTGTCAACTTGGCAGCCACTGGCGCAAATGCCCGTCGCGAGCAGATCGGCGGGTCACGGTTTTAAACGAGCGAGGATTCCACGGTGGCAAGCTCGGCTTTGACTCCGTTCGGGACATTGAGACCAGAGGAGCGTCCGTCTGCGAGGGGAACTGCCGAAGGCGCAGGGCGGGACGCTTTTCGGAAAAAGTTAGAGGTCCTTCGACTGCGTTTCGTCCCCCGCCTTCGCCCACGGCGAAACTCCGCTCAGGTTGACGGCGTTTCTTTTGCGCTACGCGCTGAGGAGCTGCCGCAGCACGTAGGGCAGGATGCCGCCGTGGCGGACGTAGTCCACCTCAATGGCGGTGTCGATACGGCAGCGGACGGTCTGCTCGGTGCGGGTGCCGTCGGCGCGGTGGATGACGAGGGTCACGTCGCTCATCGGCTTGAGGGCGTCGCTCAGACCGAGGACGTCGAAGGTCTCGGTGCCGTCGAGTTGGAGCGTGGCGGCATTGACGCCTTCGGGGAATTGCAGCGGGACGAGACCCATGCCGCAGAGGTTGCTGCGGTGGATGCGCTCGAAGCTCTGCGCGATGACCGCCTTCACCCCAAGGAGCGCGGTGCCTTTCGCCGCCCAGTCGCGCGAGGAACCAGTGCCGTATTCCTGGCCGGCGACGATGATCAGCGGGACGCCGGAGCTTTGGTATTTGATCGCCGCGTCGTAGATCGGCATCTGCTCGCCGGTCGGCTGGTAGCGGGTGACGCCGCCCTCGGTGCCGGGGGCCATGAGGTTCTTGATGCGCACGTTGGCGAAGGTGCCGCGGGTCATGATGCGGTCGTTGCCGCGGCGCGAGCCGTAGCTGTTGAAGTCGTCGTGCTCCACCTCGTGCTGGGTCAGATACGCGCCGGCGGGCGAGGTTTTCTTGATCGCTCCGGCGGGGGAAATGTGGTCGGTCGTGACCGAGTCGCCGAAGATGCCGAGCGGGCGCGCGGCTTTGATTTCGTGGATGTGGCCGGGCTGCATCGAGAAGTCGGCGAAGAACGGCGGCTCCTGGATGTAGGTGCTGCCTTCGTCCCACGCATAGACGTCGCCGGCGGTGCTCGGGATTTCGTTCCACTTCGGATTCTGCGTGGCGAAGTCGGTGTAGAGCCGGCGGAAAACCTCGGGGCTGAGCGCGCTCTGCATGGCGTCGTTGATCTCGGCGAGGCTCGGCCAGAGGTCGCGGAGGAAAACGGGGGTGCCATCCGCGGCGAGAGTGATCGGCTCGGTCGTGAGGTCGATGTCCACGCGGCCCGCGAGCGCGAAGGCGACGACGAGCGGCGGCGACATGAGGAAGTTCGCCTTGATGTTCTGATGCACGCGCGCCTCGAAGTTGCGGTTGCCGCTGAGCACGCTGGCGGTGATGAGATCGTTCTTGGCGATGGCTTCCTCGAGTGCGGGATGCAGCGGGCCGCTGTTGCCGATGCAGGTGGTGCAGCCGTAGCCGACGGTCTGGAAGCCGAGTTGGTCGAGGTAAGTCTGGAGGCCGGTCTTCGTGAGGTAGTCGGTGACGACGCGCGACCCTGGCCCGAGCGAAGTTTTCACCGCCGGGTTCACGCTCAGTCCGCGGGCGACAGCCTTTTTCGCGAGCAGCCCGGCGGCGAGCATGACGCTCGGATTCGAGGTGTTCGTGCAGCTCGTGATCGCGGCGATGAGCACCGAGCCGTGGCCGATTTGCGTGTCGGCGGGGCGGTAAGAGGTGCGCGTGATTTCGTCGGCGGGCGTCGGGCCGGGCCGGTTGGTGACCATCTCGGCGACGTTTTGCGGCGCGCCCTCGCGCATGTGGCCGGAGGCGGTGCCCTCGGTGGAGAAAAGCTCGGGCGCGGCGTTTTGCGGGGAGCCGTTGATGTGGACAGGCACGCGTTTCGCGAGATCCTCCGCGGGCTTGCCGTAGCCGCCGTCGGGCAGCGATTTCGAGAACAGCCCGGTGAAGGTGTTCTTCAAGTCCGGCAGATTGATGTGATCCTGCGGGCGCTTCGGACCGGCCACGCCGGGGACCACGGTCGAGATGTCGAGTTCGAGATCGACCGAGTAGTCGCACTGGCCTTTCACCGGGATGCCCCAGAGGCCCTGCGCCTTGTAGTAGTTCGTGAAAGCGGCGACGTGCTCGGCGGTGCGGCCCGTGCCGTTGAGATAGGCGACGGTTTCCTCATCCACGCCGAAGAAGCCCATCGTCGCGCCATACTCCGGCGCCATGTTTGCGATGGTCGCGCGGTCCACCACCGGCAGCGACTTCGCGCCTGGCCCGTAGAACTCCACAAACTTCCCGACGACCTTCGCTTTGCGCAGCATCTGCGTGATGTGCAGCACCACGTCGGTCGCGGTCACGCCTTCCGTCACCGCGCCGGTGAGATGCACGCCCACCACTTCCGGCGTGAGGAAATAGACCGGCTGCCCGAGCATCCCGGCCTCCGCCTCGATGCCGCCGCCGCCCCAGCCGACGACGCCGAGGCCGTTGATCATCGTGGTGTGCGAGTCCGTGCCGACGAGCGTGTCCGGGTAATAGACGCCGTCTTTTTCGAGCACGCCTTTGGCGAGGTATTCGAGGTTCACCTGATGCACGATGCCGATGCCGGGCGGCACCACGCCGAAAGTCTTGAACGCCTGCTGGCCCCATTTGAGCAGCATGTAGCGCTCGCGATTGCGTTTGAATTCGAGGTCGAGATTCATCTGGAGCGCCTGCGCGCTGCCGAAGAAATCCACCTGCACCGAGTGATCCACCACGAGATCCACCGGCACGAGCGGCTCGATCATTTTCGGATCGCGCCCCAGCCGCGCGACCGTCGAGCGCATCGCCGCGAGATCCACGAGCAGCGGCACGCCGGTGAAGTCCTGGAGCACCACACGCGCGACGACGAACGGGATTTCCACCGGCGCGGGCGCCTTCGCGTTCCAGTTCGCCAGCGCACGCACGTCGTCCTCGCGGACGCGCATCCCGTCGCAGTTGCGGAGCACGCTTTCGAGCACGATGCGGATGGAAATCGGGAGCCGCGAGATCGGCCCGACGCCGGCTTTTTCCAAAGCGGGCAGGCTGTAAAACATGGCCTGCTGGCCGTTGCCGAGGTCGAAGGATTGTTTGGCGTGAAAGGAGTCGGTCATGGTGGTGCGAAGTTGGCGCGAGAGAAAAGCGCAGGAGCGCGAGGGCGGCAAGCCCCTCTTGACGGCGCCGCATTTCCGCCGTCTGCCAGCCTTGCAATTTCCGGATTTTCCCGCAACGTGCCCGCCGTCATGCACCTGACCCTTTTGAAATCGAAAGTCCACCGGGCCACCGTCACCGGGGCGAGCTTGCACTACGAGGGCAGCCTCACGATTTCGCGCGATCTGGCCGAGCGGGTGGGGCTGCTGCCTTACGAAAAAATCCTCGTCGGCAACATGGGCAACGGGGAGCGCTTTGAAACCTACGTCATCTACGGCGAGCCGGGAGCCGGCCAAATCCAACTCAACGGCGCGACCGCGCACCTCGGCAAGATCGGCGACCGGCTCACGATCATGAACTTCGGCGGTTACACTCCAGAGGAGGCCGCCGGGCACAAACCGCGCGTCGTCGTGCTGAATGAAAAGAACGAGGTGGTCCGCTTTGACGGCGGCGCGTCCTCGCAGGAATTCCAAGTCGTCGTCTGAACCAAAAGTCGTGAACCAAGAAATCTTCCTCAGCCCATTCGCCCTCGGATTTTACCTCGGTTGCGTCTTCCTGCTCATCGCCACTTACAATTACCTGCGGCTCAAGAGTGAGCTTTCCCGTTTCCGCCGCCATCTCAGCGACCGGCTCGAAATCGAGGCGGAGACGATGAAGAAACTGAAGACCGACGGCGAGACGCTGCGCAAAGAAAACGAAACGCTGCGGGTGAAGGTCAACGCGCTCAATGAAGCGCCCGACCGCAAGATCCAGCGCGACCTGGAAGTCTTTGCCCGCGCCGAAAAGCGCATGCTGCTCAACGTCCCCGGTTTTGCCCCCGCGTGGGAAACGGCGAAGAGCGAAGCTCATGGCGAACTCGCTGAGGAAGAGGCTGGACGCGCCGCGCCCAAGCGGATTTTCGCCCGGCTCTTTGGCGGTGGGGGCAGCCAGGCCGCGCTCCCCGCGCGGGAAGGCCAGCCGGCGGGTGAAGCGGAATCCGCCAAGTCCGGCTCGGCGCACTGAGCGGAGCGGTCAGCACGCGGGTTTGGCGTGGTGGCGGGGAAGATCGGGGCGTTGCCGGGGACGTTCCAGAGCGACCACGATTGCAGGGCGGTGGTCGTCTCGGAGCGCGGATGATTATCCCGCTTCGAGAAGGGCGAGCGCCTTGTCGTAGCTGCAGCGCTGGAGGTAGTGCGCGAGCTGCGGATCGACGGGGCCGGGAAGCTCGGCTGCGGAGGTCGCGATGATTCCCGAGACCGATTGCAGCCGCGCGAGGTGTGCGGCGGGGTCCCGCTGGTAAAACTCACGATCGGCGATGAGCGCGAGGCGCTCACGCAGGGCTGCCGTCAGCTCGTGGTAGGCATCGGGGGATTCGGTCATGCTTTTTTGGATTTGGCGGGACGCTTCTGCCCGGCGGCTTCGGCGCGGAGCTGGCGCTCGGCTTCGATCCAGTCCTGCTGCTCATCGCCCGGCAGGCCATCGGTGCGGCGCTTCTCCTCGAGGTAGTAGGCGCGGGTGGCGATGTCGTCGGTGCTCGGCGGCGGCACCGGCGCAGTTGCACGCGGGGCTTGCGGTTTGGCGGCAGCCCGGCGGGCTGGGGGTTGCTTCCCGGTGGCAGGTTTTGCGGTCCGCCCGGCTGGCGCGGCCGCCTTCTTGGTGGTGTTGGATTTCTTGCGCATAATCTTCGAAATGGTTGATCGGCAATTTTCCGTCCGGGAAAAAATTCCGCTGCTCGCGCTGCGGAAGAAGAACGTCGGGAGAATACCTTTCACAGGCGGGACGTAAATAGCCTTTTTTCTTGGCGCGAGGACGGGAGTGCCTGCATAGAACGGAGCCCGCACACCTTTTCGCCCCACCATGAATACCAAACAAGTCCTCGAAATGCTCGTTGATCACGGCATTGTTGATGCCAGCCAGATCGAGGACATTACGCAGGAGGTCAACACGAGCGGAAAGTCGCTGCCCGAAGTCCTGAGCGACTTCCAGATCTGCACCACGCAGCAGTTTTACGAGACCATCGCGGCTTCGCTGGGCGCGGATTTCGTGGACCTCGGGAGTTTTGAGCCGCCGCAGGAAACTGTCCGGCTGATTCCCGGGGGACTGGCTCTGCTCCACCGGGCTTTTCCGCTCGGCGTGGAGGATGGAAACATCCAGGTGGCGCTGGCCGATCCGCTCAATGCGCAGACGGCAGAAGACCTGCGCTTTGCTCTCGGGAAGGAAATTCAGGTCGTGGTCGCGCCGGTCTATCAGATCGACGATCTGATCAAGCGCTTCTACGGCACCGACGTCTCCAGCATGGAAGACATCCTCACCCAACTTGGGGGAGACCTGGAGTTTGGCGGCGACTCCGACAGTGAGGCGAAAAACATCGAGGCCGAGGCCAACGCGGTACCGATCATTCGCTACGTAGATCTCATCCTCTACCAGGCCATCCAGGATCGCGCGTCGGACATTCACTTTGAGCCGTTCGAGACCGAGTTCAAAATCCGCTACCGCGTGGACGGCGCGCTTTATGAAATGGCGCCGCCGCCGCGTCACCTCGCGCTGCCCGTGATTTCGCGCGTGAAGGTCATGTCGAACCTGAACATCGCCGAGCGGCGCCTGCCGCAGGACGGACGCATCCAGAAAATGATCGGCGGACGGCAGATCGATCTGCGCGTCTCCACGCTACCCACGCAGTTCGGCGAGAGCGTGGTGCTCCGGGTCCTCGATCGAACCACCGTGAACCTCGAAATCGAGGCGCTCGGGATGCCGGACTACATCTACCAATACCTCCTGCGCACGATCGAAAAGCCGAACGGCATCTTCATCGTCACCGGCCCGACCGGCTCCGGAAAAACCACCACGCTTTACGCCTGCCTGAACAAGATCAACACCATCGACTCCAAGGTGCTGACCGCCGAAGACCCGGTGGAGTATGACATCGAAGGCATCATCCAGGTGCCGATGGATGAAAAGATCGGCCTGACCTTTGCGCGCACGCTGCGCGCCTTTCTGCGGCAGGACCCGGACCGCATCATGGTGGGTGAAACGCGCGACGTGGAGACCGCGCAGATCGCCATTCAGGCTTCGCTCACCGGGCACTTGGTTTTCACCACGCTGCACACGAACGATGCGCCCGGCGCGGTCACGCGGCTCATTGATATGGGCGTGGAGCCGTTCATGATTTCGTCCTCCCTCGAGGGCGTGCTCGGCCAGCGGCTCATCCGCAAAATCTGCCCGAACTGCAAGACCGCGTATGAGCCAAATGAGAGCGCGCTCGCCCAGCTCGGGCTTTCGCCGCACGAGATCGGCGACAAAAATTTCTACTACGGGCGCGGCTGCGAGACGTGCAACCAGACCGGCTACAAAGGCCGCAAAGGCATCTACGAATTGCTCGATATGAGCGACCCGATCCGCGAACTCATCAACAAGCGCGCACCCGGCGTGGTTCTGAAACAAAAGGCCGTGGAGCTGGGCATGAGCACACTGCGACAGGACGGGCTGCGCTGCATCTACGACGGCGAGACGACCATCGAGGAAGTGCTGAAGTACACTTGAGCGGCCGCTATGGGCGCAGCCGGGGCAGGGCGCGAACGGCGCGGAGGAAAGTCGCGGGCGGCGGCGGCGCGGCGGCGTAGCGGAGCCGCAGATAGAGCGCCGTGATCTCGCGGATCGCCGGCGCGTGCGGGGCACAGTGCGCCGCGGCGCGCTCGCCGAAATGCAGCGGGCCTTCCCACGGCTCCCGCCGCACCCCGGCGGCGGCCAGTGCGGCGCAAAACAGCGCGTAGGCGCGGGTCACCGCATCCGCCGGCGCGCGGCGCGGGCGCCGCTGCCACAGGCCGAGCACGCCGAGGAGGAGCGCGGTGCCGACGAGCAGCGTGAGCGTCATTTCCCACCAGCGGAAATTTCCGAAGCCCAGGTTGGCGAGGAAACTCTGCTGGCCGTCGCCATCAAAACTCAAGACGTGCAGATCCCACCGGTAGCTGAGGTTGTCCCAGACGAGCCGGAGATCGCGGCGGACTTCGCGCCAACCGGCGGCGGTGGAGGAGTCCCTGCCCGAGGCGTTCGCCGCGCGGGTTTCCAGATAGTTGGCGAGCCCGGAGCTGAGCCGGTCGGGCGCGATCACCTCGGTGGGATCCAGGCGCTGCCAGCCCTCGCCTTTCACCCAGAACTCGCACCACGCGTGGGCGTCGGACTGCCGGACGATGACGTAGCGCCCGCGCGCGTTGTATTCGCCGCCGTGGTAGCCGAGGACCACGCGCGAGGGAATCCCGGCCACGCGCAGCAGCGTGGCCAGGGCGGCGGCGTAGTGCTCGCAGAACCCGGTGCGCCGCCCGAAAAGAAACTCATCGAGTGCGCCGGGCCCAGTGTAGGTGCCGGGCTCGAGCGAGTAGGTGAAGCGCTCGGTGCGGAAATAGCGCAACGCGGCCTCCGCCACGTCGCGATCCGCCGGATGGGCCTGGCGCCAGCGCGCGACGAGTGCCTGCAACTGCGGGGACACGCGCGGCGGCGGGCGCAGCGTCTCCCGGCGTTGATCGGAAGGGAGTTCGGTCTCGCGGTTCTCCGGGCGCGAGATGACTTCGTAGGGCACTTGTTTGAGCACCGGGCGCTGGGTTTGCAAAACTCCGCCCGCCGCGAGGTAGGCGCCGCGGATTTCCGTGGCCGGACGGTCGAGGGCAAACAGGGCCAGCCCGCCGTGTGGTTCCAGCACGATCCGCTGCCGGATGGTCGGTCCGCGGAGGGCCGCGTCCTCGGCGGAGAGATTCGGGCCGCGCTGCCAGCTCAGGCCATTGCCGCGCCACAGCACCCCGCCGCGCCAGTAGAGCGCGGGGAGGGAGGGCACGGGGCCATCGGGAAACTCCGCGCGAAAGACCACCGCGCTGCCGAGCGCCAGCGCCGCCACGCTGCCCGGCGAAAGCTGATCCGACATGCCGCCGCCGGTCGCCGGGGGCGGAGTGAGGACGATCGTCTGCTGCGATCCGCGGGGAAAAAACGCGAAGAGCAGCGCGACGATGGGCAGCGCCTGGAGGAGCAGCACCGCGCCGAGTTTCACCGAGCGCCCGGGGCGTCCCGCGCCGGGGCCGCGGTGGAAATGCACGAGCGCCGCCGAGAGCACCACGAAGACGGCGAGGACGTAGAGCCAAAGCCCGAGATTTTGCGCGAAAAAGAGCGCGCAGAGCGCCAGGAAAAAACCGAGCAATGCGATGACCTGAAAGTCCCGCACGGTATTGGTCTCCAGCAGTTTCAGCGACACCAGCAGCAGCAGCCCGCTCAGCCCCGGCGCGATGCCGACGAACACGCCGTAGGTCAGCAGGATGCCGCCGAAGCCGAGGCCGAAAAGCAACACCTTGCCGACGAGCGAGGGCAGTCGCCCGCCGGGGCGGTTCATGAGCAGGCGGGCCGCTCCGGCGGCAAAAAGGAGCGCGAACGTCCAGCCCGCGACGTGGCCGAAAAGCGGCGCGGCGGCCAGGGCCAGGCCGAGTTCGAGGGCCACCAGCGGGGGCGTGGCGATCGCACTGTGCGGTCCGCGCAGCACGTTCATGACGCTGCCTCCTCGCCGGCGGGAAAGGCCGCGAGCGCGCGCAGGCAGGCGTGATAGTGCGCCTCGCCACGGCTCGGTGCGAAGACCGCGCCGGGGAGCCGCAGGGCGTAACTCGCGTCGCCTTTTTCCGCCTGCACCACCCAGCGGGCGAGCTGGCTGAGCCGCTCCTCGGTGCCGAGCGGAGCCAGCGCAGCCCACGCGAGCGCGATGACCTCCTGCGCCTCGCCGGTCCACTGCTTCACGCGCAGCGGCTGCCCGCGCGCAGCGGCTTTCCAGTCGATGTGCCGCTGCGATTCGCCGAGTTCCCACGCGCGCAGGCCGCCGAAATCGTCCCCCGCCGCGTGCTGTCCGGCACGCGCCTCGGGCGTGGGCGCGAGCGCGCGAGGCAGCCGGCGGTCGCCCCGGGGTGCGGGGTAAATCCAGTGCTCTCCCGGCAGCCACACCGTCTGGCGCGCGGTGAAAAAACCGAGCGGGAAAATGCTGGCCACGCGGACCCACACTCCGGGATGGCAGCCCCGCCGCGCCGCCGGCACGGCCAGCTCCGCGGGCCCGGTGACCGCGCCGATTTCCGCGAACTGCAACACCGGCCCGCCGCCAACTCCGCGCACGGTGATGCCGCACCGCTCCGTCCCCGCCGGGGCGCTGGCGGTCACGCGAAGAAGCTGGTTGCCGTCCGCGAACGCCGGCGGAAACGGTCCCGCGGCGAGGCGCACCCCGCGCACATTCGCCCAGGCGTGGAGCGCCGAAACCGCCGCCATGCCGGTGAGCACAAAGCCCAGCAGATAGGCCGCCGCGTTCGCCTGGCTGCTGCCCGCGTACCACATCCCGGCGAGCACCGCGGCGAGGCCGAGCGCATTGCGATTCGGCAGCACCCACACGCGCGGCTGGCGGTCCGGCCCCTTCATCGGCTACGGCACCGCGACCTCGCGGAGGAGGCTCTGCGCCAGCGCGCGTCCGCTTTCCACGGACTCCAGCCCGCTGCCGAGACGATGCGCCATGACGGCCGGACCGACGGCCTGCACGTCTTCCGGCAAGACCATTTCCCGGCCCTCCATGAGCGCCCAGGCCTGCGCCGCGTGGAGCAGCGCGAGACCCGCGCGCGGGGAAAGTCCGGTGCGGTGCCGCCGCCGGCTCGCATCCAGCAGGTCCTGCAAATAGTCGAGCAATCCCGCGGCCGCATGGACCGCCCGCACGCGGGCCTGCAACTCGCCGAGCGCCGCCTCGGGCAGCACCGGTCGCAAAGCGCACAGCATCTCGCGGCGATCCGCCCCGAGGAGCATGGCGCGCTCCGCGGCCCGGTCCGGCACGCCGAGCTCGATGCGCATGAGGAAGCGGTCGAGCTGCGATTCCGGGAGCGGGAAGGTGCCGATCTGGTGCTGCGGATTCTGCGTGGCGAGGACGAAAAACGGCGCGGGCAGCGGATGCGTGGTGCCGTCCACGGTGATCTGGTTTTCCTCCATCGCCTGGAGCAGCGCGCTCTGGGTTTTGGGGGTGGCGCGGTTGACCTCGTCGATCAGGACGACTTGGGAAAAGAGCGGGCCGCGGTGGAAGACGAAGCTCCCCGACTCGCGGTCAAAGATCGAGTTGCCCACGATGTCGGCGGGCAGGAGATCGCTGGTGAATTGCAGCCGGCGGAAGCCGAGCCCGAGCGCGGCGGCCAGAGCCTGCGAGAGCATCGTTTTGCCCACGCCGGGCACGTCCTCGATCAGCAGGTGCCCGCGGGCCAGCACGCAGGCCACGGCCCGCCGCACTGCTTCCTCCTTGCCCACAATGATCTCGCTGACTTGGGCGACGAGGGCGTCGATGTGGGCTTTCATGGGGAAGGATTTTCAGTGGAGGCCGGGTGGCTTGTCGAGCGCGCGGGTGTCGGCCTCGATTTTCGAGCGGGAGGAACCGGCGGACGCCCAAAGGAGCGGCGTGCTTCCAGCCGCCGACCACCGTGCTCCAGCTCCCGCACCAGCACCGCGCTCGGCAGAGAGCGGCGAACCCGAGGCACGCGTCAGCACGGTTTCCGGCGAGGCCGCCGGAAACGGCACGCGCGGGCGCGGGCGCTCCCCTTCCCTCTCCGCAAACGGGCGCTATTCACCATTCGCCACTCGTCATTCCCCTCCCCTACTGCGGGCTGCGCACGACTTGGATTTTCGGGGAGGTGCGTTTGACGGGGCGATGCGCGCGGCGGGTCTTTTTCTCGCCGAGGGCGAGGGCCATGAACTCCACCTGGCTGCCGCGCAGCTCGGTGTCCTTCTTCCGCGTGGGCCGGGCGTAGGTGCCGTCGGGGGCGAGGAGACTGGCCTTGGTATTGTCGGCGAGCTGGAGCGCGAGGATCTGGGTGACGATGCGCTCGCGGAGCGCGGGGTCCTCGACGGGGAAGACGACTTCGATCCGGCGGAAAAAATTGCGCGGCATCCAGTCGGCGCTGCCGAGAAAGACTTTCGGCGCGCCGCCGTTTTCAAAGTAAAAAATGCGGGAGTGCTCGAGGAAGCGGCCGACGATGGAGCGGACGGTGATGTGCTCGCTGACGCCAGGGATGCCGGGCCGCAGGCAGCAGATGCCGCGAATGATGAGGTCGATTTTCGCGCCGGCCTGCGAGGCGGTGTAGAGCGCTTCGATGAGTTCCTGGTCCACGAGGGAGTTCATCTTGGCGATGATCCGCGCAGGTTTGCCGGCGCGCGCGGCCGCGGCTTCGTGTTTGACGTGGGCCATCATCGTCTCGTGTGCGGTGAAGGGTGCGAGGATGAGTTTCTTCGCGCCTTGAAAGTGGCTGATGCCGGTGAGGAGGTTGAAGAAATTCGTGGCGTCCTCACCGAAGTCGGACTGCGCGGTGAAGAGGGAGAGGTCGGTGTAAAGGCGGGCGGTGCTGGGGTTGTAGTTGCCGGTGCCGAGGTGGACGTAGCGGCGCAGGCCGTCGTCGTCGCGCCGCACGACGAGGGCGATCTTGCTGTGGACCTTGTAGTTCACGATGCCATAGACGACGTGGACGCCGGCTTCCTCGAGGCGGCGCGCCCAGGCGATGTTGTTCGCCTCGTCGAAGCGCGCTTTCAGCTCGGTGACGGCGGTGACTTGCTTGCCATTGCGCACGGCGTCCATGAGCGCGCCGACGATGCGCGGGTCGCCGCCGGTGCGGTAGAGCGTTTGTTTGATGGCGAGGACGTGCGGATCGGCGGCGGCCTGCTCCAGAAAATCCACGACGCTGGCGAAACTCTCGTACGGGTGATGCACGAGCACGTCGCGCTGGCGGATGACGGAGAAGAGATCGCCGGCGCCGCGGAAGGCGGGCGCGATCGGGGCGACGAAAGGTTTGTCCCGCAACTCAGGCGAGTGGTCGCCCTCGTAGATGGCCATGAGGCGCACGGGGTTGAGCGGGCCGTCGATGATGTAGAGGTCGTCCCCGTCGAGTTCGAGAGTCTCGAGGAGAAAGTGGGAGATGTCAGCGGGACAGGTGGCCTCGACTTCGAGGCGCACGGCGGCGCCTTTGCGGCGGTTGTGCAGCTCGTTCTCGACCGCCTTGAGCAGGTTGTTGACGTCAGCTTCGTCGATGTAGAGTTCGCTGTTCCGGGTGACGCGGAAATGCCAGAAGCCGAGGATTTTCGTCCCCGGAAAGAGGTCGGCGAGATAGTGGCCGATGAGGTGGCCGAGGTAGATGAAATCGCGGCGGTCGTCCTCGCGCGGCAGACGGACGAGGCGCGGGAGGACGCGCGGCACCTGGACCACGGCGAGGCGGCGGTCGGTCTCGCCGTCGCGCGTGATTTCGAGCTGCACGACGATGTTGAGGGACTTGTTCAGGAGCTGGGGAAAGGGGTGCGACGGATCGATGCCGAGCGGGGTGAGCACGGGGCGCACGTTGGCGCGGTAGTATTGCTCCACCCAGGTGCGGTCCGTGGCTTCGAGGTGCTCGTAATCGAGGAGGTGGATCTGATTTTTTGCGAGCGCGGGGAGGAGTTCGTCGCGCCAGCAGCGGTACTGCTGCTCGATCATGGCGCGCACGCGGCGGCGGATGGCGCGGAAGGTTTCGCTGGCGGTCTTGCCATCCACGCTGCGCTCCACGACATCGCTCTCAATCTGCTGCTTCAAGCCGGCCACGCGGACCTCGAAAAACTCGTCGAGGTTCGAGCTGGTGATGATGAAAAACTTCACGCGCTCGAGCAGCGGATTCGAGGCATCGAGCGCCTCGTCGAGCACCCGCTGGTTGAATTCCAGCCAACTCAGTTCGCGGCTGATAAAGTGGGAAGCGTTGAAGGTTTTCATGGTGCGCGCCAAGGGCGGCGCGCAGCGTAGGGACGAAGCGGGGCGAACTCCAAGTGACAAACGCGTGACCCGCGGGAACGGCTGCCGTCGTCGCGCAAATGTTACTCGACACCCCGGGGCGCGCTGTCACGGTTTCGCGTCTCTACCCATGAAACAGCCCCTCTTTTTTACCGCGCTCCTTTTCACCCTCACGCTGAACCTGCAAGCTGCGGAAAAGCCCACCGGGGCCGGAGCGCCCGCGAAGGCGAAGACCGAGGATTTCTCCACCTATAAAACGGCGGACGCTTTGTGGATGCGGATCGAGGAACTGAAGGCTGAACCCAAAGTACGGCCCAAGTCGCAGGCGGAGATGATCGCGGTGGTGAAGGAATGGTTCGGCGGGCAGCAGGCGGCGGCGGCGGCGTTTGGCAAGGCGTTTCCAAAGGACGAGCGACGCTACGCGGCGAAGCTCATGGCGCTGCAGGCGTCGCTCCAACTCGCGCGGGTTCCCGGTGCGGAGCCGGCGACCAAGACGGGCGCGGACGAGGTCATCAAGGAAATCGACGCGATCATCGCGGCCGCGGACGCACCCGCCGAGGCGAAGGGTGAGGCGACGTTCATTCGGACCATGATGAGGACGGAGAATCTCGACCCGGAGAAGCCGGAGAGCGTGGCGGCGTTCATCCAAGCGTCCGACGAATTCCTCGCGCAGCACGGGACGCACAAGCTCGCTCCCCAGATGCGGCAGATTCAGCTCCAGATCGCCTCGCGGGCGAAGTCGCCGGAGGCGGAGGCGCTACTGAAGAAGTTCGCCGAAGGCGGCGAGCCGAAGCTCGCCGAGGCGGCGCAAGGAATCATCGCGCAGCGGACCAAGATGGCGTCGCTCAAAACGAAGCCGCTCGATTTGCAATTCACCGCGGTGGACGGCACGGAGGTGGATCTGGCAAAGCTGCGCGGGAAGGTGGTGCTGGTGGACTTCTGGGCGAGTTGGTGCGGACCGTGCATCGCGGAAATGCCCACCGTGGTGGCCGCCTACAAAAAGCTCCATGCCAAGGGCTTTGAGATCGTGGGCATCTCGCTCGATCAGGACAAAGGCCAGATGGAGGCGGCGCAGAAAAAACACGGCATGACCTGGCCGCAGCACTTCGATGGCCAAGGCTGGCAGAACAAAATCAGCTCGGGCTTTGGCATTAAGTCGATCCCGGCGGTGTGGCTGCTGGACAAAAAGGGAATCTTGCGGGAGACGGAACTCCGCGGTGCGGCTCTGGCCGCGAGTGTGGAAAAACTCCTCGCCGAATAGCGCCCGAACTCGCTGCGTACCCAGTTTATGAAACACACCCTCGCGCCCGCGCTCGCCATCCTCCTTTCCACCACCGCAGCCCTCGCCGCCGATCCCGAGCCAGCCGCTCCCAACTCCAGCCCTGGCGGCGAACAACGCTTGCTGCTGCCGGCGGATGCGGCTTGGAAAAAATTTGAGGAGAGCCAGAAGCAACCCACCACCAAGCCGACCACCCGCAACGAGGCGCTCGATCAGGCGCAGACGTGGCTCACCAGCCAGCAGAAAGCGGCGGATGAGTTCGCCAAGGAGTTTCCCAAAGACCGGCGCCGCTGGCAGGCCAAGCTCATCGCGGCGCGTGCCGATCTGCAGAGCCGCCGCCTCCGCGGCCAGGCTGAAGCTCCCGCCACCACGCGGGCCCAGCTCGACGAAATCATCAGTGCCGGCGACGCCCCGACTCCGGTCAAGGCTGAGGCCGCCTTCATGCGGACCATCAATTACGCCACCGAATTTCGCGCCAAGCCTGAGAGCTACATTGCCTTTCACCAGGCAGCGGCGGACTTTGTCGCGAAGTATCCCGCCCATCCGGCCGCCACGCAGTTGGAGGAGTTGGATCTTCGCAGTCTGGCCGAGGATCCCACCACCGAGGGCGCTGCCCTTTTGAAAAAATACCTCGTCAGCACCGATGCCCGCACCGCCGAGATCGCGAAACAAATCCACGCCAAGCGCAGCAAAATGGAGGAAGTCCGGCAAAAGCCTGTCGAGCTGCAATTCACCGACACCAACAACAAGGACGTGGATCTCGCGCTCCTCCGCGGGAAAGTCGTCCTCGTGGTTTTCTGGGGAAGCGGGAGTCAGCAGAGCTTGGCGGAGCTGGCCGGCATCGTCCCCACCTATGGGAAACTGCACCCAAAGGGCTTTGAGGTGCTGGGCATCTCCCTCGACGCAGACAAAGTGAAGATGCAGGAAGCCGTGAAAAAGCTCGGCATGGCTTGGCCGCAGTATTTCGACGGCGGCGGATGGAAGAACAAGATCAGCAGCAAGTTCCTCATCGACGCCGTCCCGACCATGTGGCTCATCGACAAAAAGGGCAACCTGCGGACCACGAGCCTCCGCAGCGACGGACTGGAGAGTGTCGTGCTGAAGATGCTGGCGCAGTAAGCGTGCGGTCGCACGGGCCGCTGATCCCCGAGCGGGGCCGTCGGCCGGCTTAAAACGGGATGTCGTCTTCCGGGGCGTCGAGATCCGGATCAGCCGGGGGACGCTGGGGAGGAGTGGCCGGGCGACTGGGCGCGGAACGGCTCTGTGCCGGGCGGTTTTCGGTGCGCCCTTCGTTCCGACCTTCACCGTGCTCGCCGCCACCGCTGCCGCCTTCACGGGAGCCGAGGAGTTGGATGTTTTCGCCGACGACCTTGAGTTTACTGCGCTTTTGGCCGGTGGCTTTGTCGTCCCAGCTATCGAGTTGCAGGCGGCCTTCCACGAATAGCGGGCGGCCCTTTTTGCAATACTCTCCGACAATCTCGGCAACGCGGCCCCACAGCGTGACGTCGATGAAGGTGACTTCCTCGCGTTTCTCGCCGCTTTCTGTCGTGTAGTTGCGATTCACCGCGAGGCCGATGTCCGCGATGGCGGTGCCCTTGGGCGTGTACTTGATCTCGGGATCGCGGGTGAGATTCCCGATGATCATGACTTTGTTATAGCTGGCCATACGTTCGCCTCAGGCTCCGGGGATGCGCGGTCAGGCCACCTTGGCCGGACGCGGGGTGCGCACGGGTTTTTCGACGATCTTCGCGGGCAACCGCAGGTAGCTCTGCCGATAGACGGTTTCATCGAGCCTGAATTTCGCGCGCAGTTTTTCGATGGCCGTGGGCTCGGCGCTGAAGATGAAGTTCGCGTAGTAGCCGGCGTCGAGATCGCCCGCGACGTAGCTGAATTGGCGGCGGTCCATTTTCTGGACCTGCTCGACCTTGGCACCTTCTTTTTTGAACTCGCCCTCGAGGCGTTCAATGACTTCCTTGGCACCGTCTTCGTTGCCTTTGAAATTGAGGATGAGCAGTCCTTCGTAGCGATTTTTCATGTGTTGTCGGTTTGGGTTGTCGGTTTGGGTTGTTGGATGGGTTGTTGGATTTTAGTTAAAGGCGGTCATGGCGGCTTCGAGGCCGCGGTCGCAGGCGCAATCGACGGCACTGACGGCGCGGTCGAGACTCTGCTCCAGCGCGGCCTTTTCCTCCAAGGCAAATCGCCCGAGGACATGACCGGTGGCCTCGCCGGGAGCCGCGCCGATGCCGACGCGGAGGCGGGGGAGCTCCGCGGTGCCGAAGTGTTCGATGAGCGAGCGGAGGCCGTTGTGCCCGCCGGCGGAACCGCTGGCCCGCAAGCGCAGTTTCCCCAGGGGCAGCGCCATGTCGTCGAGCACGACGAGGATCTGCGCGGTGTCGATCTTGTAGAACTGGCTGAGCGGATGCACCGACTGGCCGCTGAGATTCATGTAGGTCAGCGGCTTGCAGAGCACGAGGTTGCCCGCGCGGGCCACTTCGGCCCGCCAGGTTTTTTCGGTGCGAAAGGCGACGCGCTCCCGCGCGGCCAGGCGATCGGCGATCATGAAGCCCACATTATGCCGCGTGTCGCGATACTCGCGACCGGGATTGCCCAGCCCCACAATGAGGCGGAATCCCGGTCGCTCGGCTTGCGCAGACATTCATTCAATCGCCCGGTGAGCCGGTTACTTTTTGGCTGCGGGCTTCGCCGCGCCGGCCGCGGATTTCGCACCGGCCGCGGATTTCGCACCGGCGTCATCCTTCTTCTCCTTGAGGACTTCCGGCTGGGCTCCCGCGGCGGCGGACTGCGACTCGGCTTCGACTTTCGGCGCAGCGACGCGGACCACGGTGAGGTCGCCATCGCCCCGGGCGGTGACTCCATCGGGAAGCTGGATGTCTTTGATGTGGATGGCGTCGCCGACATTGAGCGCGGAGACATCAAGGCGGATGATCTCGGGCAGATCCTTGGGCAGACACTCGACTTCGATGGAGTGCATGTTGATTTCGAGGAGACCGCCGGAGTTCTTGACGCCCGCAGCTTCGCCAAAGGACTCGATCGGAATTTGGGAGTGCAGTTTCTCGTCGGCGCGCACCGCATGAAAATCGACGTGCAGCACATCGCGCCGGATGGCGTCGCGCTGCACTTCCTGGATCAGCGTAAGGCGGTTGGTCGAGGCGCTGCCGTCCTTGATCTCGAGATCGACGAGGACGTGCTCGCTGGTCGCACGGGCGAGTAGGGTGGTGATTTCCCGCGCGTTGAGCGTCAGGCTGATCGGCTTGTCGTGACCGCCATAGACGACAGCGGGGACGAGTCCTTGTTTCTTGATCTTCTTAACCGCAGTCCGGCCCGTGGTGAGGCGAGTCTGCGCGGATATTTTCAGTTGTTTGGCCATAGGTAGTTTAGATTTTGTCGGTTTCGTTGATGCGGAAAAGGGAGGAGACGGATTCGTCGCCGTGGATGCGCTTGATGCCCTCGCCGAGGAGCTCGGCTACACAGAGTGTGGTGATGGGAAAGCCGTCGCCGGAGCGGACCGGGACGCTATTGGTGGTGATGAGTTCGGCGATGGCGGATTTTTTCAACCGCTCGATGGCCAAGTCGGAGAGGACCGCGTGCGAGACGCCGGCGATGATGTTCGCCGCGCCGCGCTCCTTCAGAATCTTCGCCGCGCTGCACAGCGTGCCGGCGGTTTCGGTGAGATCGTCCACGAGGATCACGTCGCGCCCTTCGACCTCGCCGATGACGTTCAGCGCCTCGATCTCCGTCGGGCTCTTCCGGCGCTTGGCGACGATGGCCAGCGTCGCGTTCAGCGCCTGCGAATAGGCCGATGCCATCTTCAGTCCACCGACATCGGGCGAAACCACCACGGGGTTCGCGATGCCTTTCGACCGAAGGTAGCGGATGAGCACCGGCGCGGCAAAAAGGTGATCCACCGGGATGTCGAAAAACCCCGCGACCTGCTGGGCGTGCAGATCCATCGTCAGCACGCGATCCACGCCTGCGGCGGTGAGGAGATTGGCCACCAGCTTCGCGGTGATCGGCACGCGCGGTTGGTCTTTGCGATCCTGCCGGGCGTAGCCGAAAAAAGGGATGACCGCCGTGATCCGCGCCGCGCTCGCCCGGCGGGCGGCGTCCACCATGATGAGCAATTCCATCAGGTTCTGGTTCGTCGGCGGACAGGTCGGCTGGACGAGGAAAACATCGCGCCCACGGATGTTTTCGTTGATTTTCACAAACGTTTCGCCATCGGGAAACGTGCTCACTGTGGCGTCGCCCAGCGGCACGCCGATGCCAGTGCAGATGCGCTGCGCGAGGTCGCGGTGCGCCGAGCCGCAGAAAATCTTCATCTCTGTTTGTGAGCGAAACATGGGTCGGAAAAAACGGGACGGCGACTCTAGGACGCTTCATTTGAAACACAAACGGAAAGTTGTGTGCGCGTCGGCGCGGGCGTCTTCCGGGCCACAGTTCCGGTCGCGCCGCGTTGTCCCGGGGGCCGCTTTTCAGCGGGGAAAAGGCTTGGTGCCCCACGAAACGAGATCGCCTGATTTCCCCTCTTTTCACGCGGCGAGATTTCATTTTTACTCCGCTCCCCAATGAGCGCCCAATTCGATGTCCGTTACACCGCGCAGCTCGCGCGCCTGCACTTGAGCGAGGACGAAATCGTGAAGTTTCAGGCGCAGCTTTCGCAGATTCTTACCTACGTGGAAAAGCTGGAGCAGGTGGACGTGACCGGCATTGAGCCGACGGCGCACGCCAACGCCGTCTTCAACGTCTTCCGCGAGGATGCACCGCGCGACTGGTTCACCGCGGAGGACGCACTGGCCAATGCGCCGCGCTCCGCCAACCAGCTTTTCATCGTGCCGAAGGTCATCGAATAGCTCATGGAACTCTCGTCCCTTTCCCTCACGGACGCGCAGGCCAGCCTGCGCGCGAAAGAAGTGTCGCCCGCTGAGTTGCTGCGAGCACTGGATGCCCGCATCGCGCGGGTTGATCCGCAAATCCACGGCTACCTTTCGCGCGACCTCGACGCGGCGCTCGCGTGCGCGGAAAAGGCGGACGTTTCCCTCCCGCTCGGCGGCCTGCCGATCGCGATCAAGGACGTGATCAATGTGCGCGGCGAGCCCTGCACGGCGGCCTCGAAAATCTTGCAAGGCTACCGCGCGAATTACGATGCGACGGTGATCCGCAAGCTGCGCGCGGCGGGAGCGATTCCCTTTGGGCGTTGCAACCTCGATGAATTCGCGATGGGCAGCTCGACGGAAAACTCCGCGTTCGGCCACACCCGCAATCCGTGGGACACCACGCGCATCCCCGGCGGCTCCAGCGGCGGCTCGGCGGCGGTGGTGGCGGCGGATGAAGCCTTCGCCGCGCTCGGCTCGGACACCGGCGGCTCGATCCGCCAGCCGGCGGCGCTGTGTGGCATCGTGGGCCTGAAGCCGACGTATGGCCGCGTGTCGCGCTTCGGCCTGATTGCGTTTGCGTCATCGCTCGATCAGATCGGCCCTTTTACCAAAACTGTGCGCGACGCCGGGCTGGTGCTCAACGCCATCGCCGGGCGCGACCCGCAGGATTCCACCAGCCTCGACGAGCCGGTGCCCGACCACACCGCGCTGCTCGGGCGCGATCTCAAGGGCCTGCGCCTCGGCATGCCGCGCGAGTATTTCATCGCCGGCCTCGATCCGCAGGTGGACGCCGCCGTGCGCGCGGCGGTCCGCCACTACGAGTCGCTGGGCGCGGAAATCGTGGAGGTTTCGCTGCCGAATACGGAGCACGCGGTCGGCGTGTATTACATCATCGCCACGGCGGAGGCGTCCGCGAACCTGGCGCGCTTCGATGGCGTGCGCTACGGCCACCGCGCCGCGGACGCCACCGGCCTGCTCGACCACTACGGGCGCACGCGCGAGGAGGGCTTCGGCCCGGAGGTGAAGCGGCGCATCATCCTCGGCACCTACGTGCTGAGCAGCGGCTACTACGACGCGTTTTACCTCCGCGCGCAGAAAGTCCGCACGCTGATCCGGCGCGATTTTTCCGCCGCCTTTGAAAAGGTGGACGCCATCATCTGCCCCACGTCGCCCGAAGTGGCGTTCAAGGCCGGCGACCGCAGCGATGACCCGCTGAAGATGTATCTCGCGGACATTTTCACCATCGCCACGAACCTCGCCGGCATCCCCGGCATGTCGATCCCCTGCGGCTTCGCCAGCGTGGAGGGCCGTCCGCTGCCCATCGGCCTCCAACTTCTCGGCAAGCCCTTTCAGGAAGCACAGCTTCTCCAAATCGCTCACGCCTACGAACAGTCCACCGACTGGCACAAGGCGCGCCCCACTTTGGCCTGACCACAGCTCGGGGAAATCGGCACCACTCCCCCTCGCGCGATCCGCGCGCTACGCGGACTTCGCCGGATTTTCGCGACCGAGTTGGCGGAGGCTCTGCTTGAGGTGCGCGAGCTGGAGCGGCTTTTTCAAGACGGTCACGGGGCCGATTTTGAGAATGTTGTCGAGCATCTCGCTGTCCGGGTGGCCGGTGATGATCACGATGGGCAACACCGGATCGACTTTCTTGGCGCGTTTGTAAATTTCGTCGCCAGTGATGTCCGGCAGTTGCAGGTCGAGAAAGCAAAAGTCGAACTTCTGTTTGGCCAGCGCGGCGAGCGCGTCTGCTCCGGTGCCGACGACGAGGCGACTGAAGCCCGCTTTCTTGAGGAAAAGCTTGAACATGGCCTGAATGTCCTCGTCGTCATCGACGACCAGCACGGTGGGCTGCCCCTGATTGCCCTCGTGCAGCACATCGCGGTCGATGGCGTCGCGTTTGACGCGCCAGCGCCCGCCGATCTGAACGGCCGGCAACTGGCCCCGCTGCACGAGGTAATAAACCGTGGGAACGGGTATCCGCAGATACTCGGCGGTTTCCTTCACGGTCATGAGGTTGTGCTTGCTCGGTTCCATTCGGGCGGAGTTTTCGTAATTACCACGTTTATTGGTGGCGTGCGCGGTAAATTTGCCGGCGCGGGCGGGGAAATGCGCGGGCGGGGAAATGTCGGGTTCGTGAGTTTATGTCAATGTTTCGGCGGATATTGCGGCTGCGGCGGGCGGCCAGCGGTGGATTCCGGCCTCGCCGAACCGGCTCCCAGCGGTTCACAAGTGGGGGGAACCGAGGCCGGCGAAGTTTATTCCGCTGGCAGGTTGACAGGTGAAACCAGACCGCTAACCTTCGCCCTCTTTTTCCAAACGAACCATGAAACGCACCTACCAGCCCTCGAAACGCACCCGGAAACAGCAGTTCGGATTTCGCGCCCGCATGAAGACCAAAAACGGCCGCGCGATCCTGGCCCGGCGTCGGCAGCGTGGGCGCAAGCGCCTTCTCCCGAAGGGCGTCGAAATCCACTTCAAGCGGCACACGCAGGCCTGATTCATTTAGGATTTAGGATTTAGGATTGAGGATTCGGGGCGGGCTGCGTGAGCCCGGGGCTTGAAGTCGGAAATCGTAAATCTGAAATCATAAATGCCTGCGACCCGTTTGAGTTTTCCCAAGTCCGCGCGTCTTTCCCGCGCGGGAGAGTTTGCCGAATTGAAACGCGCGGGGCGTTCCTTTCATGGCAAGCTGATGGTTTTGAGTGTGCTGGCGGACGGTTCTGAAGCGGCAGCCCGCATCGGTTTGATCACCTCCGGCCGGGTCGGCGGCGCGGTGGAACGCAATCGGGTGCGGCGCCGGTTGCGCGAGATGGTGCGGGCGGCGCGGCCGCAGTTAAAATCCGGGATCTGGCTGGCGCTGATCGCGCGGCAGGCGGCGGCCCGGGCGACTTATCAGGCGCTGCGCGACGAATGGCGGCAACTGGCGGAACGCAGCTCCATCCTGACGCCATGTTCCTGATCCGCATTTTCATCCGCAGCTACCAATGGCTGGTCTCCCCTTTCCTTCGGGCGCTTAGCGGCCCGACGGGCGGCTGTCGTTTTGAGCCGACGTGCTCCCACTACTTTCTCGCAGCCTGCGAAACTCACGGCGTCTGCCGCGGTGGCTGGCTCGGGTTGAAGCGCATCGCGCGGTGTCAGCCCTGGGGCGGATGCGGGCCCGACCCGGTGCCGCGCACGCTCGGGGCGCGCAATTTTTCAGCCCTCTCGTAACGCTTATGGATCGCACAGGAATCATCGCCGTCAGTCTCTCCATCGCCGGGCTCATCGGCTGGACCGTCTGGAACAGCCAGGAAATGGCCAAGGTGGCAGCGCAGCAGACCCAGGAGAAAGCAGCCACCGCCGAAGTCGCCGCCCAGGCGAAAGCGGAGGAGCCTGCGACTCCCGCGCCGCCCAAACCCGAAAGCGCTCCATCGGCTCCTCCCGAGCCTGCCGCGGAGGAAAAGCGGGAGGAGATCACGACTCCGTCGGTGACCTACACCTTCTCCAATCTCGGCGGCGGCATCGCCACCGCCGTGCTCAAGCACCACGAGGCCGGGCCGGGCCGGGCCATGAAGCTAAACGAGTTTGGCAGCATCCCCATCGGCGCAGTGACCGATGCCGCAGGGCAAGGCGTCCGCACGCCCTTTGCCATGAAAGTCGAGGGCGGCACGGTGACTTTCGAGCGGACGGATGCCCGGAAGCTGCAACTCGTCAAGAAATTCACCGTCCCGACCTCCCCTGATCTGGACAAGGACTACATCGTCGCGCTCGATGTGACCTTCTCCAATCTCGGCGACCAACCGCTGGTGCTGCCCGGCTATTCCGTCCACACCGGCTCGGCCTCGCCGGTCCATCAAAGCGATCAGGCGACCTATACCGGATTCATGGCGGAGGGCGGCGGATTCACCAAGACGACCGATTTTAACTCCAGCTGGTTCCCGCCCAATCCCGAGCGCTCCGAAATTCCGATCGCCCTGCCAGACCTCGCGTGGGCTGGTGTCGCCAACCAATACTTCACCACGGTAGTCACCGCGCAGGCCCCCGCGGCCGACGCTCCCGCGGTGAAAATGGCCCGCGGAAACGCGGCTTGGGCGAAGCGTTTTGTCATCGCCGAAGCCACGTGGAAAAGCTCCGGTCACACTGCGGACGGCAGTGCCACTCCGCTCCACGGTATCGACGGCGCGATGAGCATGCCTGCCCTCACCCTCGAACCCGGCAAATCCTTCACCCAGAGCTTCCGTATTTACGCCGGACCGCGCGAATACGGACGGCTGAAACTGATGCCCGATGGGCAGGCGGCGATCATGGACTACGGGTGGTTCGGTTTCGTGAGCCGCCATTTGCTCAGCTCCATGAACTGGCTGAAGAAGATGCTCGGCAGCTACGCCCTCGCAATCATCGCGCTCACGCTCATCATCAAGACGCTGCTCTGGCCGTTGCAAAACAAGGCCACGAATTCCATGAAGCGCATGCAGCTTCTCCAGCCGAAAATGACCGAGCTGCGCGAGAAGTACAAGGACGACCCGACGCGGATGAACACCGAGGTCATGAAACTCTACAAGGACTACGGCGTGAATCCGCTCAGCGGGTGTCTGCCCATGCTCGTGCAGATTCCCATCTTCTTCGGCTTTTTCACCATGCTCGGCACTGCGGTGGAGTTGCGAAACAGCAAGTTCTTCTGGGTCCAGGATCTTTCGCTTCCCGACACCATTTTTCATCTCCCCGGCCTCGGCTGGCCGATCAATATCCTCCCGCTCGTCATGGCGGGCACGATGCTCTGGCAGATGGCGATCTCACCGAAAAGCGGCGACCCCATGCAGCAGCGCATCATGATGTTCATGCCCGTGATCTTCATCGCGTTTTGCTACAACTACGCCTCCGCCTTGGCGCTTTACTGGACGGTGCAAAACCTGTTTTCCATCGTCCAACTCTACGTGACGCGAAACCGGGCAGCCCCGGAACTGCAAAGAGTGGCCGCGCCGGCGAAGAGGAAAAAATAGCGCGCCCTTCTTCCCATGAGCCTGAACCCAAGAGACACCCTCGACACGATGCTGGGGCATCTCGGCTTCGTTTGTGAAATCAAAGAGTTTCCGCGCGAGCACGGTTTAACGCTCATGGTTTACTCAGCGGAAAAAGACCGCCTCATCGGACGCAACGGCGCGCTCCTCGAAGACCTCCAACTCCTCCTCAACCGGCTCCTCCAGGCGGAGGACAAAGGCGCCCCAAAGGTCCAGGTGGACATCGAGCACTGGCGCGAGATGAAGGACGACGGCCTCGCGCACCGGATGCGGCAGATTGCCGACATTGTCCGCCAGACCGGGCGCCCCTATCAGCTCGAACCCATGAACGCCTACGAGCGGCGCATCGTCCATAACGCCTTCAAAGACGACCCCGAAATCCAGAGCTGGAGTCCGCCGGACAATGCCCGCCTCAAGCGCATCACCCTCCGCCCGCACCCACCAGCACCGACGCAGAAGCCCGAGGCGTAGCCGCCAGGCCAGCTGGCACGAGCACCCGCGCGGCTCCTAGCGCTGCGCGCGCGGGTCGAGGGCGTCGCGGAGGGCGTCGCCGAGGAAGTTCAAGGCGAGGAGGGTCAGCGACATGACGGCGGCGGGGAAAAGGAGGAGCCACCAGTAGCTGCGGATCGGGTTGATGACTTGCGCGCCGTCGGCGAGGAGGCTGCCCCAGCTCGCCTGCGGGGCCTGGATGCCGAGGCCGAGGAAACTGAGGAAGCTCTCGACGAGGATGACGGTGGGGATGGTGAGCGTGAGGTAGATGATGACGATGCCCGTGATGTTCGGCAGCAGATGGCGCACGATGATCCGGACGTGGCTCTGCCCGAGGGCGCGCGCGGCGGCGACAAATTGCAGATTTTTCAACCCAAGGACCTGGCCACGGACGATGCGGGCCATGGTCAGCCATTCGATGCAGCCGAGGGCGAGGATGAGGATGATGATTTTCGAGTAGCCCACGAGGACGGTGTGGCCGCCGGCGTTGAGCCATTCCTTGAAACTGTGGTCGAAGGCGGCCGTGGCGAGGATGATGATGATGAGCCGCGGGATGGAGTAGAGGATCTCGACGAAGCGCATCATCACGGCGTCGGTGCGCCCGCCCGCGTAGCCGGAGACGAGACCGTAACTGGTGCCGATGAGGAGACTGATGAGCGCGCCGCACAGGCCGACGAGGAGCGAGATGCGCGCGCCTTCCATGACGCGGGCGAGGACGTCGCGGCCGTTGTTGTCGGTGCCAAAGGGATGCGCGGCGCTCGGCGCGGCAAACTGGGCGCTCGACGTGGCATGCGGGTCGGCGTGGAAAACGAACGGACCGAGAAACGCGAAGGCGAAGACCACGGCGAGGACCGTCATCGTGACGACGGCCACGGGGTTCTTGCAAAGCCGCCGCCAGGCACCGGGAGGGGGAGGATGCATTTAGGATTTAGGATTTAGGATTTGCTCGTGCGCGGGACGGAGCTGGAAAGCGGGCGGTTTATGGATGGAGCGTGGAGGTTTCAAAATCCTAAATGCTAAATCAGGCCGTCAGGCTGATGCGGCGGTCGAGGAAGGTGTAGGCGATATCGACGGCGAGATTCAGGACGACGAGGACGGTGCAGTAGATAATGACGACGCCTTCGAGAAGGAAGATGTCGGCGTTCAAAATGGAGTTAATGAAGAAGGGGCCGGAGCCGGGGAGATTGAAGATGGTCTCGATGACGAGGGAGCCGGTGAGGAGGTTCGCGGCGAGCGGGCCGAGGTAGCTGACGACGGGGAGGATGGCGACTTTGAGGGCGTGTTTGTAGACGACTCGGGCGTCGTTCAGGCCCTTGGCGCGGGCGGTGCGGATGAAGTCCTGCCCGAGCACCTCGAGCATGCTCGTGCGCATCAGCCGCGCAATGTAGGCGATGTAGGGTCCGGCGAGGGTCACGGCGGGAAGAATAAGGCTGGACCAACTTCCCCAGCCGCCCACGGGCAGCCAGTCGAGGCGGATGGCGAAGATGAGGATGAGCACCGGACCGATGACAAAAGCGGGGATGCTGATGAGAAAAAGCGCGACCAACATCGCGCCGGTATCGGTGGGCGTGCGCTGTCGTACGGCGGCGAGCGAGCCGAGCCAGATGCCGCCGCTGGTGGCGATGAGAAAGGCGGCGAGTCCGAGCGTGGCGGAGATGGGGAGACTGTCGCGCAGCAGCTCGGCGACGGAGCGGTCGCGGTATTTCGTGGAAAGCTGGAGATCGCCCTGGAGCAGGCCGCTGTAGTGGCCGGAGACGTTGCGGCGGAGGCCGAGATAGGTGGTGTATTGCTCCCAGTTCGAGCCACCGAGATTGAAGCGCGCGAGGAGCTGCTTCTTGATCGATTCCGGCATGCTCTTCTCGCTCGTGAACGGGCCGCCGGGCATCGCCTTCACGAGAAAAAACGTGATGGTGATGACGAAGAACAAGACAAGCAACATGCCGGCGAAGCGGCGGAGGATGATGGGAAGCACGGGAGAGAATGACTAATTACGAACGACGAATGACGAAAGAATGATCGGATGACGAGCCTCGGACTTCGGACTTCGTCATTCTCCCCTCCCCTCCTCCGCCCACCTTCGCCCACCGGGGGATCCGCTCAGGATGACGGGATTTTCGGGGCGCTCTCTAACAAACTGCCGCCGCGATCCGTCTTGCCTGCAAACCTGAGCTGCGCCTGTTGCCGCCAGTCCGCTGTTGCTTGTGCGACGCGGACGCTGCCACCGTGGGCGCAGCTTCTTTCCACCCTGCACATCCCCGCTTATGAAAAACCGTCTCCTCCTCCCGTTCGCCGCCGTGCTCGCTTTCGCTCCGCTGATGCGGGGCGACAACGAAATCGGCTTCATCGAAAAATTTGCGCTCGCGCCGGATCGGGAGGCGGTACTGGGGCAGCTCATTCCGGGGAGCGAGGAGTTTTACTTTTTCTCGGCGCTCCATTTTCAAAACACCAAGCAGAAGGCGAAGCTGGCCGCGCTCATGGAGCAGTGGGCGAAACGGAATCCGGGTTCGCCGCAGCGGCGGGTGATCGAGAATCGCGCGGCGCTGCTGAGTTACGACGCCGATCCGCAGGCGACGCTGAAGTTTCTGCGCGAGCGAATGAATCTCCAGTTCAACCACCAGCAGGAGGCGCGCGACCGGAAGCCGGACCTGCCCACGGCGCTCGATCAGGCGCGGGTGGCGCGCGAGGTTTTCCAGCGGCAGGCGCTGGCGGCGGGCGACGATCTGGGGCAGTTCGGCGACGCGGCGATCGAGGCGCTGGTGAGGGAAAGGGTGCAGCTCAATCAGGCGAAGATACGCAGCGTGCTGGCGCGACTGAAGCGACCCGACCTGCCGCACCTCGTGGACCTGATCGAGAAGGAGCTGCACGCGCAGGAGAGCCGGTCGTTCGGCGAGTTTGAAATCCATCGCGCGCTGCTGCCGGTGCAGCTCGACGACCTCGCGAAGCGCATGCCCGCGCTGCTCGACAACCAGGCGTTCGTCTTCACACGGCTGCGCAAGCTCGCGCCGGGCGCGGATGCCGATGCGGAGTTCGATCCCGCGGAGCGCGAGGCGTGGCTGGAGCGGACATGGGATTTTGCGCGGAAGCTCTCGCCGGTCTTCGCCTCGCTCAAGGCCAACCTGCTTTACCAGCGCCTCCAGCACGACCGCGCGCGCGGCGTGTATGACGAAAAGCGCTTCCTCGAATACCTCAAGCTCCCGCGCCGGCTGGGCTACATGAACCCGAAATTCATCGATGCGCCCGAGCAGCAGCGCGTGGCCGTGGATCTGGGCGCAAACTTCGCCGAGGCCGTGGCCATCGCCCTACCCGTGGGCAATGACGAGCCGCTGGTGCGCGATTACTTCCTGCACATTTTCCAGAAGACCGACGCCAAGCCCGGCGACTTCGACGCCGCGGATCTTTTGAAAAAGTGGACGCCTTACGTGCGCGACACCTGGCTGCGGCCGGTGCTCGCGGAGGCGATGATCACCGCCGGGATCGGCGAGCCGGAGCGCTGGGCGTCGCTCATTTCGCCGCAGGCGTTTCAGGCGCTAAAGGACCGCGTGGATGTGGATTTCGCGCTGACCAATCCGCCCTTCTCCGCGCCCGCCGACGACGTGGCCCTCGACCTTTTCATCAAGAACGCGCCGAAGCTCATCGTGAAAATCTACGAGCTCAACACGCTCTCGTATTTCCTCACCAGCAAGCGCCAGCTCAACACCGACCTCGCGCTCGACGGCCTCGTGGCGAACCGCGAGGTCACGCACGATTTCGCCGCCGACGCCGCGGGGCGCAGTCCGTTCCGGCGTAGCGTGCGGACGTTCAAGTTGCCCGAGCTGACGGGGAAGCGCGGGGCGTGGGTCATCGAGTTCATCGGCGGCGGGAAGTCGAGCCGCGCGCTGGTGCGCAAAGGCCAGTGGTCGCTGCTCCAGCGCACCGGGCCGGCGGGCGATCTCATCACCGTGCTGGATGAAAAGCGGGAGCCGGTGCAGAACGCAGTGGTCTGGCTCGAAGGGCGCAAATACACGCCGGATGAAAAGAGCGGCGCGCTGCTCGTGCCGTTCACGCAGCAGCCAGGCGCGAAGCCCATCGTGCTCGCGGACCCGGCGGGCGCTTTCGCCACGCTGGCGAGCTTCGAGCATCACGCCGAGCAATACCGGCTCGACGCGCAGTTTCACATCGAGCGCGAGCAACTCCTCGCGCGCCGCGAGGCCACGCTCGCCGTGCGCACGGCGCTGCTCCTCGGCGACGCGCGGGTGTCGCTCGACCTGCTCACGGACACGAAGCTGACCATCACTTCGACGACGCTCGACGGCGTAGCGACGACGACCGAGGTGAAAGCGCCGAAGCTCGATCCGGCGAAGGATTTCACCCACACGATCACGGTGCCGGAGCGACTGGCGTCGCTGAATTTTCGGCTCGCCGCAAAGGTGGAAAATCTCAGCAAGGGCGGGCAGAAACAGGAGGTGAGTGCGGCCTGGAGTGTGGACTTGAACGGCATCGATAAGTCGGAGCAGACCAACACCGGGCACCTGTCAAAATTCGGTGACGCCTACGTTTACGAACTGCTTGGCAAGAATGGCGAACCGCTTGCGGAGCAGCAGGTGGTCTTCAATTTCAAGCACCGCGATTTCAACCGGCAGGAAAACATCCCACTGAAGACGGATGAAAAGGGCCGCGTGGCGCTGGGAGCGTTGGCCGGGCTGGAAAATGTGCAGGCCCCTTCACCGAATGGCCGGGGCGGCAATTGGCGGCTGGACGACTACGAACGCACGGTGCCGGGCGCGATCCATGCCCGTGCGGGCGAGGTGCTGCGCGTGCCGCTGGCTCCCCTCCCCGCCGGAAACGGCAAGGCGGACCGTGCGGTTTCGTTGCTCGAATTGCGCGGCGGAACGTTCGCGGCGGATCTCGCCGGCAAGGTGCGCATCGAGGACGGCTTCGCAGTGATCGAAGGGTTGACGGGCGGCGACTTCTCGCTGCGCTTGCGCGGGGACGTGGCGCGGGAGATTGCGATTCGCGTCACCGCGGGCAAGCCGATACTCAACTGGATCGCGTCGCCGAACCGCGCGCTGGAAGTGCGCGAGCCGGGGCTGCTGCAAATCACCAGCGCCAAGACGGACGCCGAAGGCGTGACGGTGCAACTCGCGAACTGGAACAAGTTCACGCGCGTCCACATCGCGGCGACGCGCTTCCTACCGGGGGCCGGCCTCTTCGGGCTCGGGCAGTTCACACGCTTCGAACCGGGCTGGAGCACGCCGGAAAAGCTGCCGAGCCTCTTCTCGGCGGGCCGCGAGATCGGCGACGAATACCGCTACATCCTGGAACGGCGTTACACGAAGATCTTTCCCGGCAACATGCTCACGCGGCCGGGCCTCCTCCTCAATCCGTGGGAAGTGCGCTCGACGGATTTGCAGGCGCAGCAAATGGCCGAGATGCAGCGGCCTCAGAAATCGGCGGGCGGGCGCGCCGGGGCGGCCTCCGAGGGAAAACCGGCCGCGGCGAACGACCGATCAGTGGCCCCATCTTCGGGCGAAAATCTCGACTTCCTCGCCACCGCCGCGCCGGTGCTTTTCAACCTCACGCCGGATGAGAAGGGCGTGGTGCGGCTGGATCGGAAGGCGCTGGGCGACCGGCAGCAGGTGCAGATTTACGCGGAGGATCTGACGAACGCGGTGTGGCGCTCGCTGGCGCTGCCGGAGGTGCCGACGAAGTTTCAGGATCTGCGGCACGCGCGGAATCTCGATCCGGCGAAGGCGTTCACGGAAAAGAAGCAGTCCAC
>CAIQUL010000223.1 GCA_903874975.1 uncultured Chthoniobacter sp.
ATCCAAAATCAGTCGCCGTTTCGGAGTGGCGCTTTTTGGCCCTTGCAAAGCTCTCGAACGTAAAAACTACGGTCCGGGAATGCATGGTCCGAAGGGTTCGCGTCGGAAGCAGAGTGAGTATGCTGTGGCACTGGGAGAAAAACAAAAATTGCGTTACCAGTACGGCGTGCTGGAGCGGCAATTCCGCCGCTATTTCCATATTGCCTCCACGAAGCGCGGTGTAACTGGCGAAATATTGCTCCAACTTCTTGAAACTCGGCTCGATAACGTGGTATTCCGATTGGGTTTCGCCAATTCACGCAGTGGCGCCCGCCAACTCGTGGCTCATGGTCACGTTCAAGTCAATGGACGCAAGGTAGATGTTTCGTCTTTCAACGCGAAAGCGGGGGACGCGATTTCGATCAAGGACAAACCGCAATCGCGGCGATTGGCCGAAAAAAACTTGGAATTGACTCAGATAAGCCCGGTTCCCGACTGGCTTAGCATTGACAGAGAGAACTTCAAAGGTTCCGTGTCGCGCATCCCTTCGCGTGCGGAAATTGCACCGATTGTCAATGAGCAACTGATCGTTGAGCTTTACTCGCGATAGCTTTTTTCCAGAACTCCGATGTTTCGGTGGAGTTCAATCCCATCGGATTCTTTGTTGTATTCCGCTGTGAAATCCGCGTGGGACTCTTTCCATACTGTAGTAATTCTACTTCGGGTTCAACAATAGACTAACTATCCAAGGCCAGGCCGCGATGGTGCGGACTCGCTCCGTATCTGCAGCGACGCCGCGGAAGTCTCTGTTCGAGTTGCCGCAAGAGGCCGGCCATGTCGGCGCACACCCGGTTGGGGAATTGCTTCTCGCCCAACTCGTCCCAGAGATGTTCTTTGGGATTGATTTGGGGCGAATAGGCCGGCAGGCGGCGGCGGCGGATTTTTTCCGGGACCGGCAGGGCCTTGGCCACGTGGGAGTTGGCTACGTCGACAATCATGACGATGAATTCGTGGGGGTGAGCGGCGCTCATCTGACCCAGAAAACGGCCCATCATTCCGAGCGATTATCCAGTCCAACTGGCCGTCCAACGGTAAGAGTGCAAGCTTCATGTCGAGCACCGTTGAACGGCGGTAGCCATAGATTGCGTAGGCATTAGGCTCTGCAATCTATGAATGAAGCCGAGCAACTTTTGAAAGTGGACGTGGCCGGGCGGGTGTGGACGCCGCGGGCGCCGCGGGCGCCGCGGGAGGCGCCGCTCGATGAGTTTTAGCGGGGCGGAACGCCCGCCGCGGAGTTCGCCCGACTGGTGGGCATCAAGTATCCGACGTTTGCCTCGTGGGTGCAGCAGCGGCGGCGGGCGAGGGCCGCCGGGGGAGTGGGGCCGGCGGTCGCGCCGGTGCGGTGGACGGAGGCGCTGGTGGGGGTCGGGGTGGCCTGCCCCCGAAGTTTGAACCACTCGCTATGAGGGATTTGGTTGGTGTGCGGGTTGTGAGTTGGTGGTGATGGGGTCGGTGGGGAGGGCGCTGCCTAGCGGCGGCTGGAGCGTAGCGGAAGCCGCCGCAAGGCAGCGCTGCGCGAACTCCGCCGGGGGCTGGTAGTCCAGCGAGGAGTGCAGCCGACGATGGTTGTAGTCGTGGCGGTGCTCCTTGCCGAGCACTTTGGCTTCCAGCAGGGAGACGAAGCTCTCCCGGTTCAGGAACTCGTCCAGAAACCGGCTGTTGAAGCTCTCGCTGTAAGGGTTCTCCCACGGACTGCTAGGCGCGATGTAGAGCGTCTTGAACCCGCGCTCGAGGATCCAGGCCTGCACGTCCGCCGCGATAAACTCGGGGCCGTTGTCGCTGCGGATGAAGTCCGGCGCCGTCCCGCGCTCGGCCACGGCGGCGTCCAGGATGCGAATCACGTCGGCGCTCTCCATGCGGCGTTCGACTTCCAGCGCTACGCTCTCGCGGCTGAACTCGTCGCAGATCGGCAGCCACTTGAGCCGCTATCCGTCCTCGGTCTGGTCGAAGACGAAGTCGTAACTCCAGACCTCGTTGACCCGCGTCGCCCGCAGGCGCTGCGCGCTGTTGGCGCTGCTCCCCAGACGCCGCAGCTTGCGCTGCCGGCGCGGCACTTTGAGCTCCTCCCCTCGCCAGAGCCGCTGCGCGCGCTTGTCGTTGAGCGTCCACCCCTCGCGGCGCAGATGCGCCGCCGTCACCCGGTAGCCCGCCCGCGGCCGCTCCGCTGATATCCGGCGCAGCGCGGCCACCAGCGGCGCGTCTTTCTCCCGGCGCACCCCGCGGTAGCGTTGCGTCGCCCGGGGTTGCGCGATCACTTGGCAGGCCCGGCGCTCGCTCCCCTTCAGGTGCTCCTGCAAATGCAGGACCGCCTGACGTTTGCGCTCCGGGCTCACCACGTTGCCAGCGCCCTCCGGCGCTGCCCTGAGGGCTGCCTGCAGCATGCTGTCTCGCTCCGCTCGGCTCCCCCCACCAGCTCCTTGAGCATCGCGTTATCCAAAGCCCTGTCGGCCACGATCCGCTTGAGCCGCCCGCTCTCCTTCTCCAGCTCCTTGAGCCGTTTGACCGTTTCCTCCCGCGCTCCGCCCTACTGCTCTTTCCAGCGGTGGTAGGTCGGCGGGCTGACTTCCAGCTTCTTGCAGACATCCTCGACGCTCTGGCCTCCGGCCAGTTGCGTCGCGGCCTCGCGCAGCTTCTTGTTGATTTCTTCAGGGGTATGTCGTTTGCGTTTCATGGTGAGAGTTCGGCGGCGCTGGCGCGCCGCCAACTCTCATAGCGCCTAGATCAACTTTCGGGGAGCAGGCCAATGCCGAAAACGAACTGCCGGAGGCGGCAACTGCTAAAGAAT
>CAIQUL010000224.1 GCA_903874975.1 uncultured Chthoniobacter sp.
CAAGGAGGATAGGGAAACTATAGAGGAAAGAAAAATAGATTATAATGAGAATCAACAAAATTTTTATAGAGTGTATGTCCTACATGGGCATCAAGATTTACATAAGGATAAGGACGGTGATTGGTTTCTTGTGAGTGAGGGAGTGGTTTACGGTGGAGGGAGTTTTCCTGGGCGGAGTTTTGCTGGGTTGCGGAAGGATGCTGTGGACGAGTTGAGTCGGGAAATTTTCAAGCGCAGGCCCGTTACGCGATGCCGCGCACGAGCGGAATGTGGAGGGAGGGAGTTTTCATGGCGGGGGCGGGGGAAGTGGCTTTACGACGGCGAACTTGCCTTATTTTTATCTGGCCGCAACAAAAGTTTATTACTTTCTTCTTCTCAGGTTTTCCGCGGACTCAAACGGCAATCAAATCTCCCGTTCCCGCTGCGCCTGGGGCATCGTCGGTCGTGAGGTGATGATACAGCGTGATGGGTGATGGGTGAATGGAGGCCCGCTCACCACTCTTCACCGATCACCGTTCACGAAGGAGGGAAGCTGCGACCGTCATTGCACGACGGACGAAGCGGTAGCCCGCATTTCTCACGCGCTGCGAACCCCGCCAGGGATCCCCCATGACGGCGGGCGGGCTGCCTGGAATCCATGCGGGGAAAATTTCTGGAGACACGGTTTGGGCGTGATTAAAAGTGAGTCCAGAGCAGCTCAGGCCAAGGGCCTGAAACAAGCCAGCCCAGGGCGGCGCTCCTGCGTCGCTTGCCTTGGGCTGGCTTGTGGCTGGGCCTTTGGCCCGCAATCCATGGACGCACTTTTAATTACGCCCACACGGTTTCGACAAGGACACCCCCGCTTGCCTCGCCCGCCTGCCCGCCTTACGCTGCGCGCCCTTTCATCATGAGCACTCCACGTTTCACCATCTACGACACCACACTCCGCGACGGCACGCAGGGGACCGGGATTTCGTTCTCGGTCGTGGACAAGATTCGCGTGGCGGAAAAGCTCGACGCGTTTGGCGTGCATTACATCGAGGGCGGTTTCCCGGGCTCGAATCCGAAGGACGCGGAGTTTTTCCGCGAGGTGAAAAAACGCGCGTGGAAGCAGGCGAAAATCACCGCGTTCGGCGCGACGCGGCGCGGCAAGATGCGGGTCGAGGACGATCCACAGGTGCGCATCCTCCTCGACGCGGAGACGCCCGCGGTGACGATCGTGGGCAAAACGTGGCCGCTCCAGGTGGTCGAGGTGCTCGGGGTGACGCGGGAGGAAAACCTCGCGATGATCGCGGACACCGTGGCGTTTTTGAAAAGCCACGGACGCGAGGTGCTCTACGACGCGGAGCATTTTTTCGACAGCTACAAGGACGATCCTGACTACTCGCTGGCGACGCTGCGCGCGGCGCACGGCGCGGGTGCGGACCTGCTGGTGCTGTGCGATACCAATGGCGGATCGCTGCCGGAGTTCATCGCGCAGGCGACGCGCGACGTGATCGCGAAAGTGAGCCCGGCGGTGGGCATCCACACGCACAACGACGCGGGCCTCGGCGTGGCCAATGCGCTCGCAGCGGTGGCGGCGGGCGCGGTGCAGGTGCAGGGAACGATCAACGGCTACGGCGAGCGCGTGGGGAATTGCGACCTCATCACCATCGCGGCGAACCTCCAGCTCAAGCTCGGCCAGCCCGTGGTCCCCGATCTCACGCGGCTGCGCGAGCTGTCGCTCTTCGTGGATGAGCTGGCCAACGTCCCGCACAACATCCGCGCGCCCTACGTTGGCAGCGCGGCCTTTACCCACAAAGGCGGCCAGCACGTGCATGCCGTGCAGAAACTCGCGAGCAGCTACGAACACGTGGACCCCGCGCTGGTCGGCAACGAGCGGAACATCACGATCTCGGATATGTCCGGCCAGGCGAACGTCATCGTGAAGGCGGAGAAGCTCGGCTTCAAACTCGCGAAGGGCGCGCCGGAAGTGATGCAGGTGCTGACCGAAGTGAAGCGGCTCGAAAGTGAAGGCTACGAGTTTGAGGCGGCGGAGGCGTCGTTCGAGTTGCTCCTGCGCCGGCATCTCGGCCAGCAGCGTCCGCTTTTCGAACTGGAGGAATATCACTGCTCCTTCCGCCGCGCCGCCCAAGCCCACTGGAACAAGTGCGAAGCCACCGTGAAACTCCGCGTCAACGGCCAGCCCGAATACACCGTGGCCGAGGGCGAAGGCCCGGTGAACGCGCTCGACGCCGCGCTGCGCAAGGCGCTCCGCCCGTTCTATCCCGGCATCGACGCGATCAAGCTCGACGATTTCAAAGTCCGCATCAGCAACGGCCAGCTCGGCACCGCCGCCCGCACCCGCGTGCTCATCGACTCGACCGACGGCGACGAGCACTGGGGCACGGTCGGCGTGAGCGACAACATCATCGAGGCGAGCTGGCTCGCGCTGGTGGACAGCTTCGAATACAAGCTCGGCAAAGAGGCGACGAAGGGCTGAGCGCTCACGCCGCGAGCGCGAGCGGTTCGGGCTGGGCGGCGGCGAGGATGGTGTCGCGCCGCGCGCGGGCTTCGGTCAGGGATTTCGTCCCGAGCGAATGGCGGATGCGCTCTTTGGTAAAGGGCGTGGGGTGGACGACGTAGTGGATGAACCACGTGCCGTTGTTGTTCCAGAGATGATGGTTGGGATTCGCCGGGTTCACCCGGAGCGAGAATTGAAGCATGATGCGTTGGGCGGTTGGGCAGTGGCATCGCGGGAGATTTGGTTCGCTCCCGGCAGAGGGCCGGTGCGCACATCGCGGGCGACCCACTCGGTCGCTCGGTTCCACCTTGGTTTCTCCAACCAGGTTGGCAGCCCTGGCGGATTCGCCGGGGCACTCGTGATGCAGTTGCGTTGTTTTGAAAAGAACTGGCGCGGAAAGTAGCGGGGCCTCTCCGGGCGGCAAGGGCGGATGCGCGTTATGACACGCTGCGCTGCCCGGCGCTTACGACGCGAGCGGCTTCACGTAGATGCCGATGAGCGGGCGCGGCGAGGGCTTGCGCGAAATGAAGTCGCTGACGAAGCCGAGCCGGGTGCGGAATTCCACGTGGCCGGCACCTTTGCCGCCATAGACGAGCACCGAACCGAGAGGCGCCTTGTAAGGATCGGTTTCCTTGATGCGGCGAAAACCGTAGCTCGTCGTGAGTTCGGCGGCGGCCTGCTTCGCGTAGCCGGTGACCGGTCGCGTCTCGACGATCTTCGCGGCGAGGAGGGCGTCCTTTACATAGCGCCAGCAGCGGCTGGTGGAGCGCGAGCGGGCGCGGGCGGCGGCGATCTCGGCGGCGCGGACCATGCGCGCGTCGTATTTGAATTTCGAGGCCTGGGGCCCAAAATGTGACAGTTTGCTCAGACCGAGCTTCTGCGCGGTTTTGGCGTTGTAGAGGGATTCTTTGTCCGCCGCGCGTCCGACGGGGGCGAGCAGGGCGAGGATGGCGAACAGCAGGCAAAACTGAGGTTTGGTCATCATAGAAGTGAAGGGGAGCGCGGAGGCTACCGGCTGAAAGGGGTCGGTCAACCGGCATTTCCTCGCGCAAACTCTCTGTATTCAGCAGGAATCCGGCCCGGCGTGCGTGGATTTGCTTTGCCACTGCCGCGCGGTGCCCGGCTTATTGGCGCGCGTGCATCTCGACACGCCGCTGACTGATTTGGAATGGCTTCCGCCCCAGCGGCAGCGGCAGCTTGAGCGCTTCGGGCTGGCCACGGTCGGGGCGCTGCTCACGCATTTTCCGAAGCGTTACGAGGATCGCACACGCTTCGACCGCTTCCCGACTGGCGACACCGCCGAGCCGGTCTGCGTCTGCGGGATCGTGAAAAAGACCAGCGTTCGGCGGACTCGCGGTTACCAGAAGATGTTCGACGTGGTGCTGGAGGAGGAAGCCGCGCATGCGCTCAGCCCGCCACTGCTCTGCCGGTGGTTCAATGCGCACTGGGTCGAGAAGATGATCGTCAACGGCCAGCGGCTGGTCGTTTACGGGAAGCCGAAACCAAGCGGCTCGGGCGCGGTCATCGCGCATCCGGAGTTTGAGGTCGTGGAGGACGACGCGGAGGCGTCGATCCACCTCCAGCGGCTCGTGCCGATCCATCGCGCGACCGAAGGACTCTCGCCGCGCGTGCTTCGGGCGCTGATCTGGGAGGTGCTGGAAAGGCTCTGCGATGACGAGGTCGAGGCCATCATCCCGGCGACGCTCGACGCCACGCCGCGGGCCTGGGCGCTGCGGCAGATTCATTTCCCCGATTCGTGGGAGACGCGGGATAAGGCGCTGCGGCATCTCGTGCTGAGCGAGTTTTTCGCCATGCAGGTGAGCATCGCCGCGAAGCGCACGGAGCAAGCCGCGCAGCCGGGCGCGGTGCATTGCGGCGGCGACACGTTGATGCGCCGGTTGCACGCGGCGCTGCCCTTTCCGCTGACCGGCGCGCAGCTCCGCTCGATCGAGGAAATCCGCGCCGACCTCGCCTCGCCGCGTCCGATGAACCGCCTGCTCCACGGCGATGTGGGCAGCGGGAAAACGCTCGTCGCGCTGAGCGCCATGCTCCTCGCCGTCGAAGCCGGCTACCAGGCCGCGCTCATGGCTCCCACGCAAATCCTCGCCGAGCAGCACTACCTCACGCTCCGCCACCTCTGCGCACCGCTCGGCCTCCGCGTCGCGCTCCGCACCGCCGCGCGCAGCGAGCAGAGCGAGGCGCTGCCGCTGTTTGAAAACGCTGCGCCGCAAGCTCCGGTTCCGGGTGGAGCACGCGACCCGCGGGCCGCGGCCGGCGACCCGCCGACCGCACCGGGAGCGCGTTATTCCCGCGGGCGCCTCCCGCACTTCGAGCACCCTTGGGCGATCTACGCCATCGCCTTCAACACCACCGAACCGCGCCGCCTCACCGCCGCGGCACGCGACATCGTCCTTGATGCCATCCTTCACTGGAAAGACCTCCGCTACGAACTCTTCGCCGCCTGCGTCATGCCGGATCATGTCCACCTGCTGATTCAGCCGCTGATCCAAGAAACCGCCGGGGATGGGAGCGCGGTTTTCTTTTCGCTCACGGAGATCATGCACAGCATCAAGTCGTGGACGGCGCATGAGATTAACAAGGCCACGGGTGAAAGCGGGACGCTGTGGCAGAAGGAATGGTTTGATCGCTTCACCCGGTCGGATCGGGATTTGGAGGAAAAATATCGCTACATCCTGGAGAATCCCTGGGCTTCGGGAGTGGTGAAGGAGGGAGAGGATTACCGGTGGTGCTGGTGGCCGGGGAGCGGGGATTCTTCCGCAGCGGCGCGCCCACCGGTGTTCGCGGCGGGTCGCCGCGAACAGCACTCGGGTCGAGTGCTCCACCCGGACGCGGCTCCGCCGCTCGCCGACTCGGAGCCGCACATTCTCGTGGGCACGCATGCCTTGCTCTACGAGGGCGCGGGGTTTTCGCGGCTGGGGCTGGCGGTGATCGATGAACAGCACAAGTTCGGCGTCCTCCAGCGCGCGCGGCTGCGGGATCAGGGCGTCGCGCCGGATGTGCTGGTGATGACGGCGACGCCGATCCCGCGCACGCTGACGATGACGCTCTACGGCGATCTCGACGTGAGCGTGCTGGACGAACTCCCGAAGAACCGCGGCAAGATCGTCACCGCCGCGCGCGATGCGGCGAAGCTGCCGGAGGCGGTGAAGTTTTTGCGCACGCACCTCGAGGCCGGGAGGCAGGCTTACATCGTCTATCCGCTGATCGACGAGTCGGAGAAGCTGGAGGCCAAGGCGGCGGCGGGCGAATTCAAGAAGTGGCAGGAGCTGCTCGCGCCGATGAAATGCGAGCTGCTCCACGGGCGCATCGCGCCCGACGAAAAGGACGCGATCATGGACCGCTTCCGGCGCGGCGAGTCGCAGGCGCTCATCGCCACGACCGTCATCGAGGTGGGCATCGACGTGCCCAACGCGAACATCATGCTCATCGAAAACGCCGAGCGCTTTGGCCTCGCGCAGCTCCACCAGCTCCGCGGGCGCATCGGGCGCGGCGAGCACAAGAGCTACTGCATCCTGCTGCGTTCGGCGAAAGCGGAGGACGCGGCGCTGGAGAAACTCCGCATCCTCGAGGCGACGTCCGACGGTTTCAAAATCGCCGAGGCCGACCTGCAAATCCGCGGTCCGGGTGACATTCTCGGCACCGCGCAAAGCGGGCTCCCGCCGCTCAAGCTCGGCGACCCGCTGGCCGATCACGAGCTGATGCGCCTCGCCCGCAATGCCGCGTTTCTCCTCTTCGAGCGCGACCCGCAACTCGCCGCGCCGGAAAATGCCCGCTACCGCAGCGTGCTTGCCGCAGGGCGCAAACTCATGCTTTCACAGATCAGCTAAATGCGCCGCGCGCTCTTTATCGTCCTCCTCGTCGTGCTCGTCGGCTTTGGCTTTTACCGCTGGCACCGGCTCAATGGCGGCGCGCTGCCCGGCGCGTCCGGCGCGAAAAAATACACGCCGGCCGAGGGACTGCGCATCGACCCGAAGGACGTGCAGGTGCTCACCGCGCTCGACGCCGAATACTCGCGGCTGGTCGCCGCAGTGGTGCCGTCGGTCGTGAGCATCACCACCTCGCGGGCCGCGCCCGCGCAGGATCCGCTGGAGCTTTTTTTCGGCAATGGCCAGGCGCGTGGGCAGCACGCACAGGGCTCGGGGGTCATCGTTTCCAAGGAAGGGCACATCCTCACGAATCACCACGTCATCGCCGGGATGGAGAAAATCGAGGTGCAACTGACCGATGGCCGACGGGTGCCCGCGCAGATGATCGGCACGGACGAGGTCACCGACATCGCGGTGCTGAAAATCAACGCGCCGAATGTCGTGCCGCTGGCGCTCGGGGACAGCGACGCGGTGCGCGTGGGGCAGATGGTTTTTGCGGTGGGCAATCCGTTCGGGCTGCAGGAGACGGTCACGCAGGGGATCATCAGCGCCAAGGG
>CAIQUL010000225.1 GCA_903874975.1 uncultured Chthoniobacter sp.
AGTTTGCGGTGGTTGCCGCTGCGGCCGATGGCCACGATGACCCGCCGCGCGCGGGCCACGTCGCCGTCCGCGCCTTTGAGCACCAGCGTTTCGCCGTCGCGTGCGAGGCGCTCGATGCGCGTGGGCGTGACCTCGATGCCGGCGGCGCGGCGTTGCGCTTCCATCTCGGCGAGCAGCGCTTCCTTCACGGCGGCGGTGAAGTGCAGGCCGCCGTCGAGTTGCATGTCGGTGGGGTAGGTGAAGATGGGTTTCGCCTTGGGAAAATTGGCGACGGTGGAGAAAACCTGGGTGGCCTCGAAGACGGCGAAGTTCAGGCCGGTACGGCGGGCCTCGATGGCCGCGGAAATACCGGCGACGCCGCCGCCGATGATGGCCAAATCGAGGGTTTCTGGTTTCCGGTTTCTGGTTTCCGGTTCGCCGAGTTCGGCGGCGATTTCACGGACGGCGCGGGCGCCGGAGTCGGAGGAAAACTTCAGCAGCGGCACGCCGGTGAGGTCGCCGACGATGCGGACGCCGGGCAGGTTGGTGCGGCCGTGTTCGTCGCAAGCGGGCAGTTTTTCCACCGTGCCAGCGGGCCAGCGGGTGTGGAGCCAATGGGTGTAGCGGGTGAGTAGCGAGGCCATGAGACGCGAGGGAGGGCAGCTAGCGCGCGGGGATTGCCGCCAGCGCCGGAATCGGGTCGGACAGGTCCCGCGCGGCGGCGATTCGCAGCACGCGGCTGACCGACCCGCCGGCGAGGATGCGCGCCCGCAGATCAGCGGGCATCGTCACGGCGCGGAGATGACCGGCGACCACGGTGTGGCCATCGATGTCATTGAAGATGGACGGCGCGACGCTGGGTATCTCGGGGGAGACGTCGTCGAGTTCCACGTGGGGAAATTTGGTGCTGTGGCGGTGGGTGCTCAAGTATTCGCGGTAAAGGGTGGAGAAGAGCCACGGTTTGACCTTCGCGAGATCGCGGGGTTGGTGGCCTTTTTCCGCCCACAGAAAGAAGGTCTGCTGTGTGAGATCGGCGGCATCGTTCGCGTTTTTCGCGAGCGAAAGCCCGAAGCGAAAAAGCGCGGTGGAATGCCGGTCCACGAGTTCGTCAAAGTCGATGGGACGCACTGGCGATGGGAGTGGAGCGGACATGGAATTATTCCCGGAACCCGGCACAGCAGCGCAAACCGGGACGGCTGTCGAGCTGCGCCAGTGCTTGCGCGGCGGGTGATCTGGCGATTCAGTTATTGGGCGAACAAATCCATTGACACCCTGGAAGCGGATGCCTATTTTGCCCGCCCTTTTCCGAAACCCGGGGAGCCTAAATTCCATGAAGACATTTTCTGCCAAAGCCAACGAAGTCCCACGCCAGTGGTGGGTTATTGATGCCGCCGACCAAGTGCTCGGTCGCGTCGCTGTGAAAGCCGCCACGCTCCTGCGCGGCAAGGAAAAGGCGATCTACACCCCGCACTGCGACACCGGCGACTTCGTCATTGTCATCAATGCCTCGAAAGTGCGCGTGACCGGCAAGAAGGAGACCGACAAGAGCTACATGAGCTTCTCGGGTTTCGTCGGTGGCCACAAGAGTGAGACCGTGAAGGCCCGCCGCGCCCGCCGCCCGGAACTGCTCATCGAGCGCGCGGTCAAAGGGATGATCCCGCACAACAAGCTCGGACGCGCCGTTTATACGAAACTCAAAGTCTATGCCGGGGCCGAGCATCCGCACAGCGCGCAGCAACCGAAGGCGGTTACGCAGATCGTCTGACTTTACCTTACCAAACTATGTCTCAGGAATTCATCGCCACAGGTCGCCGCAAGGAAGCCGTCGCCCGCATCCGCATGTCGCCGGGCACCGGCAAAATCGAGGTCAACGGCCGCCCATTTGAGGATTACTTCAAGACGATCAACCTGCAGAATTCGGTTCTGGCTCCGTTCGAGATCGTGCAGGCGGTGAACACCTTCGACGTGATCGTGAGCACCAGCGGCGGCGGCGTCCATGGTCAGGCCGGCGCGGTGCGGTTGGCGATTTCCCGCGCCCTCACCGAGGTCAAGCCCGAACACCGGGCGGTCCTCAAGCCCGAAGGCATGCTGACCCGCGACCCGCGCATGAAGGAGCGCAAAAAGCCCGGCCAACCCGGAGCCCGCAAGCGCTTCCAGTTCAGCAAGCGCTAACCCCTTTCCGCGAAAGCGATTTCGCCGCTCGTGGGAGCGTCCGCTTTCCTCCTCGAGACCCGCGCTGCGCGTCCCCCTAGGGTTCGCGCGCAGCGCGGGTTTTTCTTTTTGCCCGCACAGCCTGCGGACGAGAGTATGCCTGCTCTTTTACGCCGTGCCGCCGCCGAATCTCTTCCCTGTTTTCGCCTTCGAGCGTGTGCCACCGAGTTTTTCCATGGCGTCTAAGTTTTTCGCTTTCGCCGGGCTGTTGGTTCAGTCATTCCTCACAAATATGAAACTCCTCTCCACCCTCACGCTCCTCGCTGCATTCAGCCTCAGCACGCTCGCCCGCGCGGGTGACACTGTCGTCTATGAGGGCAAGGACGGCCCGGGCAAGGGCAAGCACATCGTCCTGCTGGCCGGCGACGAGGAATACCGCAGTGAGGAGGCGCTGCCGCAGCTCGGCAAAATCCTTAGCCAGCGGCATGGGTTCAAATGCACGCTGGTTTTTTCCATCAACGCGAAGACTGGCGAGATCGATCCCAAGACGACCAACAACCAGCCGGGGATCGAGGCGCTGGGGAAGGCCGATCTGTGCATCATCGGCCTGCGCTTTCGCAATTGGCCGGATGAGCAGATGAAGCACTTCGTGGATTACTACCTCGCGGGCAAGCCGATCATCGGCCTGCGCACGAGCACGCACGCCTTCTCGGGCATCCCGGCGACCAGCCCGTATGCGAAGTTCAACACGAACAACAAGGGCGACTGGGTCGGCGGTTTTGGGCGGCAGGTGCTGGGCGAAACGTGGGTGGCGCATCACGGTGCCCACGGGAAGGAAGCTACGCGAGGGATCATCGAGGAGGCCGCGAAGGAAGACCCGATCCTCCGCGGGGTGATGGATATTTTTGGCCCGACCGATGTCTACACGGCCAATCCGCTGGCGGAGTCGAAGATTCTGGTGCGCGGCCAGGTCCTTAAAGGCATGAATCCCACCGACGAGCCGGTGGCCGGCAAAAAGAACGACCCCATGCAGCCGATCGTCTGGACCCGGATGCACAAAAACGAGGCGGGGACGACGAACAAAATCCTTTGCACCACGATGGGTGACGGCGTGGATCTGACCAACGAGGGGCTGCGGCGCCTGCTCGTCAACGCCGCCTACTGGGCGACCGGGCTGGAGGTGCCCGCCAAGGCCGACGTGACGCTGGTGGGTGAGTTCAAACCCACAAAGTTCGGCTTCAATGGCTTCATCAAGGGCGTGAAGACGGAGACTCACGAGCTGAAATAGCCGCACGTCGTCTGTTCCGGTTGGTTTTTTGGTGAACTCGAACCCGTCTCCCGGCGTTCGAGTTTTCCAATTTTACAACCCATCGGTGCCAGCCTAGAATCGAGCTGCATGCGCCACTCCCGTCGCCAGCTCCAGACATTCATCCGGCCTTGGGCGGCGGGGCGTCCCTCGGCCACGGCGCTCCTGATCGCGCTGAGCATCGGGGCGTTCTGTGCGCAAATGGCCACCGAGTTTTTCCTCGGTGACCGCCACGGAGGGAAGGATCTCTTCTTTCGCTGGCTGGCCCTCGACGGCGCCGGCATCCACGCGGGCGATTACTGGAGGTTTTTCACCTTTCCGCTGATCCACCACGATCCGTTGCACTTGCTGGCCAGCATGCTGCTGCTGTTTTTCGCCGGGCGCGAGGTCGAGCCGATTGTCGGTGCCCGGCATTTCACCGCGATTTTTCTCGGCGGAATTATTGTCGGCGGATTGACCCAGTGGTTGGTCATGCCGGAATTCCCGATCACCGGCGTGGCTGCGGGCGCCGTCGCGGTCTTTGCGGCGTATGCCACCATCCTCCCGGAACTCGAAGTCGTCGTGCATCTTTTCTTCGTTCTCCCGCTCCGGCTGCGCGCCAAATACCTCGCCCTCGCGCTGGTGGGCTTGTCTGCGGTTTGCTGGTTGACCTTCACGGTGCCGGTGATTGGACCGCTGGGCATGATCGTCGCGAGTTTCTACGCGTGGGTGTATGCGCAGCAGCTCGGCTTTGGAAATCAGCTCTCGATCCAGCGCTCCATCTTCGAAAAGCGGCAGCGGGTCGCCCGTTTGGAGCGCATGAGCCCGGAGCAGTTCCTGACCACGGAGATCGATCCGATCCTCGAGAAAATCTCCGCTCATGGAATGAGGAGTCTCACGCGGGCCGAGCGCAAAATTCTCCAGCAGGGGAGTGGAAAGGTGTCCGGCAAACCCGCGCGGTAGCCATCCGCCCACGCGGGCAGTTTCCTGGGCAGCCGGCACTCGCCCCTTTACCGCCGGCGCGAGTGCGCCGTAGTCTCCGCGACTCATGCGTTTCCAAACACTTTACGAAGGCCGTCACATCTTTGCCGTCATCCTCGTCCTCGGCGTGGGGGGCGGGGTGCTGGGGTGGACCTGGCTGGTCCTGCTCGCGGTCGCGCTGTTCATCTTTTGCCTCAATTTTTTCCGCGATCCCGAGCGGGAGAGTCCCGCGGGCGACGATGTGGTCGTGGCGGCGGCGGACGGTGTGGTCGCGGACATCGAGGAGCTGGAGGAAAGCGAGCTGCTCAAAACGAAGTGCCGCCGCGTGGGGATTTTTCTTTCGGTCTTCGACGTGCATGTGAACAAGGCGCCCATCGCTGGGAAGATCATCTACCAGCGCCACCACCCGGGGCTGTATCTCGACGCCCGGAATCCCGAGTGCTCGCAGAAAAACGAGGCGCTTACCTGGGCGATCGAGGGGGCGAAGGCGACGCTCGTCATCCGGCAGCTCACCGGCGCGATTGCGCGGCGCATTGTGCCGTGGTCGCAGGTCGGGGACGTTGTGCCCAAGGGCTTTCGCTTCGGCATGATCCGCTTTGGCTCGCGCACGGAGATTTACCTGCCGCTGTCCGCGACCGTGGAGGTGAAGATCGGTGACCGCGTCGTCGGAGCGAGCAGCGTGATCGCGCGGCTGCACTGAATTTTTCATGAGCGACGAGGGCAACCCCAAGATCTACCTGCTGCCGAATCTGATGACGGCGGGCAATTTGTTCTGCGGTTTTGCCGCGGTGCTGAAGATCCTCGAAGGCGCGCTCGTCCAGGTCGCCGCCACGCCGGAGAACGCCGCGGTCGCGGAGAAACTCGCCGCGGACCATTTTCACTTCGCGATCTGGTGCATCCTGGCGTCGTGCGTGTTCGACGCGCTCGACGGTCGGCTCGCCCGGCTCGGCGGCAACGAAAGCCCGTTCGGACGCGAGTTCGACTCGCTGGCCGACATCGTCTCCTTCGGGGTCGCCCCGGCGCTCATGGTCTATCGCATCGTCCTGCACGAATTCTCCCAGGCCGGCTGGGTCATCGCCTCGCTTTACCTCGTCTGCGGAGCGCTGCGGCTCGCCCGTTTCAACTGCCTGGCGGCCGCGAACTCCGTGGCGGCCAACAAGGAATTCAAAGGCTTCCCGATTCCCGCAGCGGCCGGGGTCATCGCCTCCGTCACGCTCTGCATGCTGTGGTTTGAGTCCAGAAACCTCGACATCGGCTACGGCAAATGGGTGCTCCCTCCGCTCATGGTTTTCCTCTCGTGGATGATGTTCTCCGGCTTTCGCTACCCGAGTTTCAAAGCCCTGAATTGGCGGACCACCCGCTCGCTGCCGAAGTTCATCGCGATCGTCCTCGTTCTCATCTTCACGGTCATGAATTACCAGTGGATGCCCGCGGTCATTTTCATCACCTACCTGCTCTACGGCTTCCTCCGTCCGTTCCTTTCGCGGAAGATGAAAGAGGACATCGAGGAAGAAATCGAAGACGAAGAGTCGGAGGGCGCACCGCGGCGCTAAGGACGGGCGGGCTCGTCGCGCCGCACGCGGAGGAAGGATGGAAAGCGCGGCAGGCCATTTTTTGTCAGGCCGCGAAAGCGATAGGTGATCAGCGTCCCCACCGCTGGCGGCGCGGCACGCTGCGCGTCGGTGAAACCGGTGCCGACAGAAAACTCGCGGCCGTCCGCGGTGCGGACGCGGAGGGAGCCGAGCAAATTGGAAAACCTGCCTTTGCCCGGCGTGTGTGCGACGACGGTGGCTTCCGCGTCGTCGTGTGGCTTCACCTTCAGCAGCGTCGGCGACCGCCGGGTTTCGTAGGCCGACTCCGGCTGGCGCAGCATCAGACCCTCGCCACCGAGTGCGACCACGCGGTCCCGCTCGGCGAGGAGATGCTGCGTGCCTTCGCACCGGTATTGGGGCACCGGCACCACGAAGCGATTGCTCTTCGGCAGCGTCGCCCGGACGAATTCCGTGCGCCGCTCGAACGTTCCTTCCGCCTGCGGTGCATCGAAGATCATGAAGCGGACCTGCTTCCACCGCTCGTCGGGGGTCCGTGCTCCCACCGTGCTGATCGTCTCCTCGAATTTTCCACGCCCCATCCAGAGTTCGCCATCGAGCGCGAGGTCCTTGGGCAACTCCGCCAGAAACCAGTCCGGCGCATCGATCGCGTGGCCCTGCCGTGTCCACAGTTTGCGGCCATCCCAGTAGCCGCGTTGCCCGTCGTATTTCTCGCTGATCCACCAACCCGTCGGGTCGATGCCCGGATTCCAGACGTTCGCCAAAAGCATGGCGGGACCATCCTTTTTCGCCACCGCCGCGGGCGGGGAAACCTCCGCTGCTCGTCCGTCCGCACCCGTGTACCACCAGCCCGCGAGCAAGCTGAACGAAGCCACCAGCATCCGCGTCTTATTTCTCATGCGGCGAGTTTTGGGGGGCGGCGCGGGAGTGTCAATCCGCTCGGCGGTGATTGAATCTCACCGCGCGGGGCGCGCTTTTCTTTGGGACGGCGCGCGGCTGTGGCGCGGCGCCGGCGCTTCGAGCAAGCGCTCAACCATGAAGGGAATCGCCACGCCGTCGCGCTTCATTTTTCGCAAAGTGATGCTCACCACGTCGGCGAGCACGGAGCGATCGAGGATGCGGGCGAGGGCATTGCGCACGTCGAGCATGAGCATGCGGAGCCCGCAGTGATCCTCGTCCGGGCAGGTGCAGCGCTCGTAGGCCGTCACACTTACGCAGGAAATCGGCGCCAGTGGACCGTCGATCAGCCGAATGACCTGGCCGAGGCTGATTTCCCGCGCGGGTTTGGCGAGAAAGTATCCGCCAGCCTTGCCACGTTTGGTATCGATGTAACCGCCGCCGCGCAACTGGGTGAGGATTTGCTCGAGGAATTTCACCGGGAGTTTTTCCTTGGCCACGAGTTCGCCGATCTTCAGCAGCGGTCGCCCGAGTTCCTGGGCGATGCCAAAATCGATGAGCGCCCGGAGGGCGTATTCGCCGCGTTTGGAGAGTTTCATGAGCGGCGCAGGCTAATCTCCACCAATGCAGTGGACAAGTCCGGGTGCGGAAAACGCTCCCGCTCCGCGTCGCCGGTTGCAGACGAGAAATGCGGAGCGATCCCCGGACGGGGAACGAGCTATTTCCCGCGTCTGTCTGCTAGGAATTTACTTTCGCGCCCGCTGCGCCTGAAACGGTCAGAACGGGGACTGTCGTCGGGGAGTGAGGGGGGGCTGATACACTGCCCCGCCATATTCAACGCGCGCTTTGCGAGCCATGAGAACCACTCCTACCCGCTCCCGCACTTCCCGCCAAGAGCGAGATTCTAGCAGCGCCCCCTTTTCCACTCAAGATGGAGTGGCCGCGCAATGTGCTTCGCGATTCGTTCATCAGTTACCGGATCGCCATCGTCCAAAGTGCCGATCAGGTGGCGCTTGAGGCTGGCAACTCGGCGCCGATCATCTTCAAACACTACCGGGAGTTGACCACGCCTGAGGTTGCGAAGAAGTGGTTCGCCATTCTGCCCAAGGACGGCCAGTGGGAAAACACCCTCACCTATGATCGCAAGAAGCGGCGAGTGATCCTCAACGGCGCGGAGGTCAAGTGATCCCGTTCAATCCGCGCGCCAACGATGCCTAACGGACGCGGAATGGTTTTGTGGGGGCGGGTCATATTGCCATCCCCTGCGCAGCTGGAATGTGCTGCTACGCAACACCAAACGCAAAATCCGAGCCCAAAAGAGAAGCCCCCCTGCCCCAAAAAACAGCCGCCAAAAGAAATCTTGGCGGAGCGGCTTGGAGAGCTAAGTTAGCGGAAAATGAAAACCGCCGTGAAATCTCCCGAGTCAGACGTTCACCAGCGCGGACTTGGACTTTTTGTTGCGAAACACCGTCCACTGACAGACCGAAACACCTCTTTCGTCCCCTTTTCCCCCGCAACCCCCATTTCCCCGCCCTCCGGTCCGACTCAATGGCTCTTTCAACGGCCTTCACCCCAAAAGCAATTCTTTAGCAGTAGATTCGCTCGATTCGTTGCCATCTGGTGCTTGTTGATGTCTCAAGCCGAGGCCGGTCCGCGCTTCATGATCAAGGGGTTCGCCGAGCCAACGGTGGTCGACGGGACGAGCGCGAGGTGGCTGCGCAAAGGGCCCGGGGGGCAAGCCTTGATGTTGGTAATGGTGCACGCGGCCCGGCCGGGATTCGATCGGACCGGGAGGGTACGGTGGATCGTGCAGACCGACGGAAGCCGGCTTCCGGATGGAACCCCGGTGGCCACCTTGCAGGGGGTGATTTCGCGTTCGGATCTGTGGCCGTCCAAACTCCAGCTCGATCCCGCGCGGTTTGCCGGGCAGGACGGCGATGCGGATAGCGATGGGGTGCCGGATACGGCAGATGTGTTCCCCTATGATCTCCGTGAGTCGCTGGACACTGATCTTGACGGAGTGGGCAACAACGCCGATCCGGATGACGACGGTGACCTGATCCCTGACGCCTACGAAGCTACGAACCATCTCGATCCACTTGCCCCCGACGCGCTGGGAGACCTCGACGGAGATGGGCAGTCCAATCTCGCCGAATACCGCGCCGGTACCGCCGCGGATGATGGTTCTTCCTTGTTCCGCATCGACAACGTTTCGTTCTCGGCTCCCGGCCTGATCCGCATCGAATGGAAGGGGGTCCCAGAACGAGTCTACACGGTATTTCGTAGTTTCGGGCTTCCCTTGGTGTCCGAACCACTCGCCACCGACATCTCGGTCGATACTCTCCAGACTCTATCGCGCGAATTTGCTGCCGATTCCCCCTCCGCTTTCTATTTCCTCCAAGTTCGGGTTTTCGGATCGCCCTGATCCGGCCCCCAATCGCCAACCAAACCAAACTAAAATCATGAAAACAATTCTTCTGCCCGCCCTGATTGCCTTAGTCGCCCTTCTGCCCCGGACCGCCGACGCCGCCGACGCCTTCCACATCAGCATCACCGGGTCAATTCAAGGCGCCATTTCGGGCGGCGGCCCCAATGCCGTGATCCTTGGGCTCGCTGCCGAACATGAGGTTGTCGTGCCGCTCAGCGCCACCACCGGGCAGCCCACCGGGGTTCGTCAGCACAAACCATTCACCATTACCAAGGCAATCGACAAGTCCTCGCCCTTGCTCAACCTGGCGCTGGTCAGCGGCGAGCAACTGACCACCGTTAAATTCACGTTCTTCCGGACCAGCGTCGCAGGAGGGAAAGAAGTTTGCTACACCATCGAATTGACTAACGCTTTGATCGTAAACATCCGGCTCTGGAAACCAAGCGTCAAGGATCCGATGGCCGTGGCCGCGAACTTTGGGGAATACGAGGAGGTCTCCCTTACGTACGAGAAAATCATCTGGACCTGGACCCCCGACGGAATCGAAGCGGAGGATTCAAGGAGTTAGCGAATATCTACAGGAGGGGTCATTCCGTCTGGTGAGATAGGAATTTTCCTCCTTTTTAACAATTAGAGCCGATTTAGTCACTTCACAGTTTTCCACGATCAGGGTTTATCTCTGGTAGTGATGGGTAGAATCCAGACCGCCGTGTGTTTTAAGGCCCCTCAGGCGAGGCGGTCATCCCGGCAGGTTGCACGCCCGTTCGGTCGGATCGTGGGACCGGGCGGTCGGAAACCCGAATCAGGTGGTCGGAAATCCCAATCGCCCCGTCGATCACCCAAATTCACCGGTCGGCGGTCCAAACGCCTCGGTCGATAACCCCCATTTCCCCGCCCTCTGGCCCGACTCAATGTCTGCTAGGAATTTGCTTTCACGCCCGCGGCACCGGGGACGGTCAGACAAGGGGGGGGGCGGCGGGGTGTGCGGGGGTCTGGGGAGAGAGGGGCGGAGAAAGGATGAAATCCGAAGGAAGAAGGATGATTG
>CAIQUL010000226.1 GCA_903874975.1 uncultured Chthoniobacter sp.
GCTGGGTGGCGAGCTGGCCGCCATAGACGATGCCGCTGGTGCCGTCGATCGAGAGGAAGTCCCCTTCCTTGAAGGTCTGGCCGGCGACCTTCACGGTCTTGGCCTTGTAATCGATCTGCAGCTTGCTCGCGCCGCAGATGCAGACCTTGCCCATCTGCCGGGCGACGAGCGCCGCATGCGAAGACACGCCGCCCTTCGCCGTGAGGATGCCCTCCGCCGCGATCATGCCGCGCAGATCTTCGGGCGACGTTTCGTTGCGGACGAGCAGGACTTTCTCACCCTTCTCGGCGGCCGCGGCGGCGCGGTCGGCGTTGAGGTAGATCTTGCCACTCGCCGCGCCGGGGCCGGCGGGGAGACCGCTGGCGAGCGCCTTGGCCTTCTTCACGTCGGCCACGTCGAAGATCGGCGCGAGGAGCTGGTCGAGCTGGTCGGCGGGATTGCGGAGGACCGCCGTTTCCCAGTCGATGAGCTTCTCCTTGTACATATCCATGGAGAACTTCAGCGCCGCCGCCGCGGTGCGCTTGCCGTTGCGCGTCTGGAGCATGAAGAGCTTCCCTTCCTGCACCGTGAACTCGATGTCCTGCACGTCCTTGAAATGCTTCTCCAGCGTCTGCCGGACCTTCATCAGCTCGGCATACGACTTCGGCATCTCCTTTTTGAGCTGCGACACCGGCTCGGGCGTGCGCACGCCAGCGACGACATCCTCGCCCTGCGCGTTGATCAAAAATTCGCCGTAGAATTCATTCACGCCATTCGCCGGGTTGCGGGTGAAAGCCACGCCGCTGCCGGAGGTCTCGCCGGTGTTGCCATAGACCATCGCCTGCACGTTCACGGCGGTGCCCCACTCCTGCGGGATGTTGTATTTCCGGCGGTAAACGATCGCGCGATCATTCATCCACGAGCCAAAGACGGCCCCCGCCGCCCCGCGGAGCTGGTCCCACGGATTGTTCGGGAACGCCTTGCCCGTGCGGTCCTTCACGAGCTTCTTGAAGCGCGCGACGAGTTCTTTGTAGTCGGCGGCATCGAGCTTCGAATCGTCGATGTCGTGCTGGCCGTGCTTCTCGTCCTTGTAGTGCTCGATCACGGACTCAAACGGATCGTGATCTTCGCCTTCGCGCTTCTGCACGCCCATCACCACGTCGCCATACATCTGGATGAACCGGCGGTAGCAGTCCCACGCGAAACGCTCGTTCTTCGTCGCCTTGACCAGCGCGAGCACGGTCTCGTCGTTGAGCCCGAGGTTCAGGATCGTGTCCATCATGCCCGGCATCGAGTCCCGCGCGCCGGAGCGCACCGCGACGAGGAGCGGGAAGCCCTTCGCGTCGCCGAACTTGTAGCCCATGATCTTCTCCATGTTCGCCACGCCCTTTTCCATCTCGCCCTGCAAGGTCGGTGGATAGGTCTTCTTGTGCTCGTAGAAGTACGTGCAGACTTCCGTGGTGATCGTGAAACCGGGAGGCACTGGCAGGCCGATGCGGGTCATCTCCGCGAGGTTCGCGCCTTTGCCGCCGAGCAGCGGCTTCATCGAGCCGTCGCCGTCGGCCTTGTTCGCGCCCCAGGTATAGACGTACTTTTGAGCTTTGGTGGATTTGGTGGATTTGGATTTGGTAGCCATGAGTGGGTTGGTGGATTGGTGAACAAACTGCGGTGGTTCGCGGCGCAGCGTCCCGCGGGGGAGGGGATCGCGGACGGCTCCGGGAAAAAGAGCCGCGCTGTATGACACAGCCCCGCCCGGCACGCCAAGGGATTTTTCGCGCGCGCGCGGAATTCCGGCATCGCCCCGCTCGCGGGCGAGATTTGGCGTGAGCACGCCGGTCCCTTCGCCCGTCTCTCCCTGCCTCCGCTCCGCTTTTTGCCCCACCTTCCGATTCGACACCCGCGCCTGCTGCCCTATCATCCTCCCATGCCACCGGCCACCCTCGATGCCCTTTCCCACGACGCCCTCGTCCTTCCACCCGAGCAGCGCATCGCCCTCGCCTACCGCCTCCTCGTCAGCGTCGAGCCAGACCCGGAGCCCGGTGCGGACGCCGCCTGGGAGGGCGAGATCGCCCGCCGCATTGCCCGCTTCGACTCCGGCGAGTCCCAGGCCGTGCCCGCAGCGGAGGTTTTTGCGCGGCTGCGTGAAATCGCGCCCGGCCAGTGAGCGCAGCGCTGGAGTTTCTGCCCGAGGCCAGAGGTGATGCCGAGGAAGCTGTCAGATTCTACGAATTGCGCCTGCTCGGCTTAGGCGTTCGTTTTCGCACCGAAGTCGAGAACGTCTGCGGGGCCATCCTCCGGCAGCCTTTGCTCTGGCGCGAGCGGCGCGGCGGCTTCCGCCGTGTCAATATTCCGGGCTTCCCCTACTACGTGGCCTACTTCATCCGCTGCGAGCGGATCTTCGTTGCAGCCGTCGGGCATGGCAGTCGCCACCCGGATTACTGGAAACGGCGCCAACTCCCGGCTTGAATAGCCGTCTGGCTGCGGCGCATTCACCACCACCCCGGCATCCCGAACGCCCTCCATGCAGCTTGGAAAAAGGGAGCAGCGCCCCGCCGCATGCCCTCGCTCGCCGGTTGCACATGGCGCGCAGCCGCAGCACGGACCGCTGGCGGTTCCGTTGAAAAAACGCCGTCGATCTGCACGCAGGGCAGCCGGCCATGTGAACTGACCGGAGTGCAGAATCAGTGCCTGCAATACGGCCGGAGGCGGTGCGGAACACGGAGCGCCCATCCCTTCCTCACCAGCGTCTTCCCGCATTCCGCTCCGCATTTCCCCCTCTGCGCCCTTCGCGGACTCCGTGCGCGGCCCCGCCCGCCCAGCGCGAGGAATCTTCCCCCACCGTCATCCTGAGCGCAGCGGAGGCTTTGCGCAGCGCAGTCGGAGGACCTCTCACTATTTCCCCAATTCCCGTCCACCTCAGCGCCGCCGGGCCGCGCCTGCAAGCCCGCCGCGACGTCCGTCACCCAAACCGCCTCGCCCGGAGTCCCCGGCCTTCACCATGACCCGAAATCCCCCGTCGGCCCCTGCGTGAACTCCGTGCGCGGCCACCCGGAACAGCCATTCTCCCCGGCCATCCATCTTCCCCGTTTCCGCACCCGCCTCCCGTGGGCAGAGGCCCAGATAAGCGCCCTCCCGGCCAGCCGCCACCGCCAATTTTCCAATTTTCCATCCGTAATTTTCAATCTCCAATTTCTCCACCC
>CAIQUL010000227.1 GCA_903874975.1 uncultured Chthoniobacter sp.
CCGGGCGGACAGCGCGAATTTCCAAAAGCAGATGGGCGACATGCAGGCCAAGCTCGAATCTCAGGGCCGCGAACTCGCGCAGGTCAAAACCGATCAGGGCAAGCTCAAGGACGAGAACCTCATCCTCCGCGGGATCGTCCTCAAACAGCAGAAGGCCGAGGCCCAGCGGGCGGCGACGAAGAAGCTCGTGCTCGGCGAACTCGCGAAACTGGACATCAAATCCAAGACGCTGCTCAAGCAGATCGACTTCCTCGGCCAGCCGGTGGTCACGCTGACGGAGAAGGAAAAGAACCTTTTTAAGAAGGGCAACATCGACATTCCCAACGAGGAGATCTCCGCACCCATCGCCGTGACCGAGCCCGCGCCTGGCACGCCCGCCCTTCCGGAGGGCGGGAAACCCACGGAACCGCCGATGGAGGAGAAGAAGCCGGAAACCGCCGGGACCGAGCCGGTCATTCCGAAAACTCCCGAGGAACCGACGACCCCGGAAGCGCCGAAGGGCGGCGAACTCGCCCTGAACAAGCCCGTGACGCCGCCGATTCCGGTGCCGCCGAAAGAGGACGAATTGCCGCGAGGCGAGAAAGTGGACGCGGGCACGCTGGCCGGAGGCAGTCCCGGCCAGCCGAATATCCCGGCGGAATTCCTCCCGGCGGCGAAGGACGGCAAGGACCTCTTTGAAAAGGGCGACTACCGCGGCGCGGAGAAAGTTTATGAGAAGATTTTGGCGAAGGTGCCGAACAACCTCTACATCCTCTCGAACCTCGGCGTCGTCCGCTTCCGCGCCGGCAAGCTCAAGCAGGCCGAAGAGGTGCTCGTCAAGGCCACCAAGATCGCGCCCGAGGACGGCTTCTCCCACTGCACGCTCGGCATCGTTTATTACACCGCGCAGAAGCTCGACGAAGCCGTCAGCTCGCTGACCAAGGCGCTCGCCATCAATCCGAAGAACGCCACGGCACACAACTACCTCGGCATCACCGCCGCGAGCAAAGGCTGGCAGGAGTCCGCGCTCAAGGAACTCGAAACCGCCTGCACGCTGGACCCCAGCTACGCCGACGCGCACTTCAATCTCGCCGTCGTCTATGCCACGCAGACGCCGCCGAACAAGGACAAGGCCCAACAGTTTTACAAGCGCGCCACCGAACTCGGTGCCGAGCCGGACAGCTCGCTGGAGAGCATCCTCAAGTAGCGGGCGCACGCCTCCCATGACCGCGCGCTGGAGCGCGTCGGTGATGCCGGCCTCCCACTGCTCGCCCGGCACGAGGTCGCGGGCGTTCCAGATCTGGATGGAACCCTGCTGGCTCAAGTGGGTGAGATGCCAGTGGAAGGGGGTCAGCTCTTGCTCGTTCAGGTGCGCGTCGTCTCGGGCAGGGTGGGCATCTTGCCCGCCGAGCGAAGCATCTTGCGTCGCGGCCTTTCGTTCCACTCGGGAAGTTCGTTCAGGCGAGACGCCCAAACCGGCGGTCGGGACGCCCACCCTACCCCGCGCTCGGCCACGCGCAGGTCGGTCATCGGCACCCACTTTTCCGGATCGTCGAGCGCCGGCACTTCCTCGATCATCGGCACCTTGCCGTGCAGGACGGTGAGATGCGCGCGGATGATGTCGAAGAGGCTCTGGCCATCCTCCGCCACGTCACCGCCACCTCGGTGCGCCGCTCGTTGCGATCCAGCCGCACCAGCGCCCGCGCGCCGACCCGCACCAGCACCACGCCCGAACGCCAGCGCCACTCCGCGTGCGCCTCGCTCAGTTCGTGCGTGCGCACGATCAGCCGCGGCAGCAGCCCCGGCAGCAGCGCTTCGGGATAGCTAAAGCGCAGCCGCTTCACCCCCGGTTGGCGACGGGCGGGGGATCCAAGCCGGAGGCTGGGGCTACTTTATGGCGCGGGGGTCGCGGTTTGCGCGGCGCGGGTGCGCGGCAAGAATGGCGTTGCCGCTGATGCTCCGGGTGCGTAGAAAGAGCGCCCTTTTCGCACGCCTCATGTCCTCCTCTTCCTCGCCGGGCCTGACCCGCACCCAATGGCTGATCTGCGTGATCGCGTCGATCGGCTTCGCTTTCGACATCTATGAGCTGCTGATGCTGCCGCTGATCATCAAGCCGGCGATGGCGGCGCTGAGCGCGCCGCTGGTGGAGCAGATGGTGGCGGGGGGGATGGCGCGACCGGAGGCGATGGCGCAATGGCTGCCGGGCGGGGAGCGGTATGTGCAGTGGGCGCGGATGCTGTTCTTTGTGCCGGCGATCGCGGGCGGGGTCTTCGGGCTGCTCGGGGGGTATCTCACGGATCTGCTGGGGCGGCGGCGGGTGCTGACGTACAGCATTTTGCTTTATGCGTTTTCGGCGTGCGCGGCGGGGTTCGCGCAGACGCTGCCGCAGTTGCTGTTTTTCCGCTGTTTGGTTTTCATCGGGGTGTGCGTGGAGTTTGTGGCGGCGGTGGCGTGGCTGGCGGAGCTTTTCAAGGAGCCGCAGCAGCGGGAGAAGGTGCTGGGCTACACGCAGGCGTTTTCGTCGCTGGGAGGGATCCTGGTGGCGGTGGCGAATCTCGCGGCGGCGAAGTGGGCGCTGGAGCTGCCGGCGATCCACGGCGGGCACGAGGCGTGGCGCTATACGCTGATCTCGGGGGTGATCCCAGCGCTGCCGCTGATGCTGATCCGGCCGTTCCTGCCGGAGTCGCCGGAATGGGCGCGGAAGCGGGAAAGCGGCCAGCTCAGGCGGCCGAGCATCGCGGAGCTGTTCAGCCCGGCGCTGGTGCGGACGACGGTCGTGACGACGCTGGTTTTCGCGGCGAGCTACGGCATCGCCTTTGGGGCGATCCAGCAGCTCCCGCAGATCATCGGCGCGGCGGGGCTCGGGACGCCGGCGGAGCGTGGGCAGAAGGAGATCATCGCCACGGCGAAAGCGGCGGTGGGCAAGGCCGTGGCGGAGGCGAAAGCGGCGGGCAAACCGGAGCTGACGCCGGGGCAAAAGCGGCAGATCGCGGGCAACGCGAGCGACGAGGCGGTGGCGAAGGTCTCGACCGCGCAGGAACTGGGCGGGTTGGTCGGGCGGGTGATCTTTGCCGTGCTGGCGACGATGATCGTGAGCCGGCGGGCGCTGCTGCGCGTCTTTCAAATCCCGGCGCTGCTCTTCGTGCCGTTCTTTTTCTGGTGGATCTCGGGCAATCTCGGGGGCGATACGCTGGGGCTGGTGAAGGCGGGCATCTTCCTCGCGGGGCTGCTGACGGTGGCGCAGTTTTCGTTCTGGGGAAATTACATCCCGCGGGTCTTTCCGCTGCACCTGCGCGGGACGGGCGAGAGCTTCGCGGCGAACATCGGCGGGCGGGTGATCGGGACGGCGGCGGCGTGGTTCACGATCACGCTGTCGGCCTCGACTCCGCCGAGCGCGGCGAAGATCGCCGTGATGGGCGCGCTCGTGGCCGGCGGCTACGCGCTGCTCGGCGTGGTGCTGACGCATTGGCTGCCCGAGCCGCCGCAGGAACTCGAACCGCACGAGTAGCTCGTTGCGCCGCCTTTCCACCAACCATGCAAACTGCCGAACAAGCCCAAGCCCAGCTCGAAGCCCATCTCCAGGAGATCATCGCCTGGCATTTCTCGCCGGAGACGGGCTGCCCGTTCTGGCTGGAGTGGGCGAGGAAGAACTTCGATCCGCGCGCGGAGATCAAGTGTTTCGCGGACATGCTGAAGTTCCCGCATTTCGAGGACGAGTGGCTGCGCGATTTGCAGCCGGAGGTGTGGGTGCCGGCGGAGTTCAAAGGGCAGCCGTTCAACATTTTCGAGACGGGCGGCACGACGGGGATGCCGAAGCAGCGCATCGGCTGGAATGACTTCCGCGTGGATTACTCGGAGTTCAGCGAGAAGGTCAGCGACGAGCATTTTCCGCGCGGCGGCGCGTGGCTGATGATGGGGCCGACGGGGCCGCGCCGGCTGCGGCTGGCGATCGAGCATCTGGCGAATGTGCGCGGGAGTTCGTGCTACTTCATCGACCTCGATCCGCGCTTCGTGAAGAAGCTGATCGCGGCCAAGCAGTTCGACGTGGCGCGGCAGTACATGGATCACGTCGTGGATCAGGCGGCGGTGATCCTGAAGCACCGCAAGGTGAGCGGGCTTTTCACCACGCCGAAGCTGCTCGAAGCGCTCGCCGAGAAGGTGGACATTTTCGCGGCGGGCATCCGCGGCGTCTTTTGCGGAGGCACGACGATGCTGCCGCAGTACGTGCGCTTCATCGTGGAGGAAGTGCTGGAGGGCCGCATCGGTTTCTACCCGACCTACGGCAATACGCTCATGGGCCTCGCGGCCAGCGTCCCGCTTTTGCCCGAGGACAATTTTTCCATCACCTACTACGCGCCGCAGCCGCGCGCGGTGCTCCGCGTGGTGGATCCGAACGACACGGCGAAGACCGTGGACTACGACACCTGGGGCCGCGTGGAGCTGACCACGCTGACGAAGGAATTCTTCATGCCGCGCTTCCTCGAGCGCGACGAGGCGCTGCGCCGCAAACCCCGCGCGCCCTACGCCTGGGACGGTGTGGCCGAGGTGCGGCCCTTTGGCGCGATGACGAAGACGATCGTCGAGGGCGTGTATTGAGCGCGGGCGATTTCGGGTGGGATTGAATGTGGTGCAAAACGGGATGCGGGCAGCGCGCAGTGTCCCGGAGGGACGGTGGAAATTAGCCGGTGGCGTCAGCCACCGGAACCGCACGCCGAGGGAACCCGCCCCGGAGGGGCGGTGGAGCAGCACCGCCGGGCGGCATTCCAACGCCCCTGCCGGGGCGGATGGATTTTTTCCGCGATCCGGTAGCTCACGCCACCGGCTAATTTCCGCTGTCCCTCCGGGACCACAGAGTTTGCTGCACCACATTTGATCACACCCGCTTTTTCGACCGAAGAAAATGGTGCGCCGGGGAATGAGGCCGGGCATGGTCGCGCAGTGAATGATCCTGAAAATACGCGCCCGGAGGGGGGACTCGAAGTGCGCAGTTACTTTGTCCGCGGGCGCAATGCGCTGCTCACGCGGGCCGATTTTGGCGACCTCTATGTGGACTACTATCTGCATCAGGGGCAGCTCGGGGCGCAGCACGATCCGGCGCATGATGAGCTGCTGAAGCAGGCGCTGGCGGCGATGACGCTGCATGCGGCGTCGCGTCCCTGGAGCGAGGCGGTGGCGTGGACGATCCATCTGCAGCAGCCGTTGCTGAATCTTTTCGTGGCCGGGGACAACCGGCGCGGCACGGTCGTTGGCCAGCTTTTCACCGAGAATGTGAAGAAGGACGGGCGGCAGCTTTTCATGGCCGATGTGGTGCGCGATCGCGGCGAGTCGCGGCGCAGCGCGGTGGAGTTCCCGGGTGGCGATGTGTTCCGCGCGGTGGAGGAATACTACCGGCAAAGCGAGCAACGCCCGGCGCGGTTCTTCCAGTTCGGCCCGGAGGATTTCGTCTTTCTCTCGGCGCAGCCGCAGTGCGATCTGGCCTGGCTGGAAACGCTGGACGATGCGGCGATGCTCACGCTCGATGCGACGGAGGAGCTGAGCCTGCTGGAGACGCGGCACTACCGCTGGGAGTGCGGCTGCTCGCAGGAGCGGATGTTTGGGGTGCTCGCGGCGGTGATGAAGCAGGATCCCGACGGACTTTTCGGCGAGGAGGAAACGCTGCGCATGAGTTGCCCGCGCTGCGGGGCGCGGCACACGATCACGCGCGAGGCGCTGGAGGCTTACGTGGATGGCCGATGACGATTTCGCGCGGCGCTTTGGCGGCGTCGCGCGGCTGTTTGGCAACGCGGGGCTGGAGCGGCTGCGGGCGGCGCATGTGTGCGTGATCGGCGTGGGCGGCGTGGGCTCGTGGACGGTGGAGGCGCTGGCGCGCTCGGGCGTGGGCGCGCTGACGATGATCGACCTCGACGATGTGTGCGTGACGAATGTGAACCGGCAGCTCCCCGCGCTCGACGGGCAGATCGGGCGGGCGAAAGTGGACGCGCTGGCCGAGCGCGTGCGGCTCATTCAGCCGGGGTGCGCGGTCGCGGGTGTGACGGAATTTTTCACCGCGGCCTCCGCGGCGCGGCTGCTGGAGACGCGCTACTCGTTCGTCATCGACGCCACGGACCGGCTGGCGAACAAGTGCGTGATCATCACGGCCTGCCGCGAGCGCGCGATCCCGGTGCTGACGATGGGCGGTGCGGGCGGCAAGCGCGACGGAACTGCCGTGCGGGTGAGCGATCTCGCGCACAGCGTGCAGGACGAACTGCTCCGCCAGGTGCGGCGGAAGCTGCGGCGGGAGTGCGGCTTTCCGCGCGGGGTGCGCGCGGATTTCGGCGTGTCGTGCGTGTTTTCGTCGGAGCTGCCGGTGTATCCGTGGGCGAATGGCACGTGCGCGGCGGAGCCGGAGCCGGACAGCAGCCTGAAGCTCGATTGCGCGACGGGCTTCGGCACGGCGACGTTTGTGACCGGCGCGTTTGGGTTCGCCGCTGCGGGGGAAGTGGTGCGCCAGCTCGCGGTCGGGTAGGGGAGCGCGGCCATCCTGGCTGCTGTTGGCGCGTGTACAAGTCACCGATCCGTGGACACCAACACGCGTGCGGGTCGCCGCAGGATGCCGACTCCCACGGGCTGGAAGCCCGCGCTCCCCTTTCCCCAACTGGATCGTTCCGGTTCAGAACGTGTGAACGAAAAGCCCCGAGCGGAGCTTCGGCTCAAACCACGTGCTCTTCGGCGGCATGATCTGGTTGGCGTCGGCGATGGCCATGAGCTGCTCGACGGTCGTGGGATACATGCTGAAGGCCACCGCGGCTTTGCCGGAATCGACCAGCTTCACCAGCTCGCCGGGGCCGCGGATGCCGCCGATGAAATCAATGCGCTTGCTCGTGCGCGGGTCGTCGATGCCGAGGAGCGGTGCGAGCACGCGGTCCTGCAGCGCGCTGACATCGAGCTGCGAAATCGGGTCGGCATCGGGCGCGGGCCGCCAGGAGAGATCGTACCAGACGCCGTCGAGATACATGCGGATTTCGCCGGGCCGCGCCGGGCTGGGCGTGCCGCCGTGGCGGAGGGTGAAAACGCGGGAGACGGCTTCGAGCAAGGTGTCTTTGGTGTGGCCGTGGAGGTCTTTGACCGCACGGTTGTAGGGCAGGATCTGGAGCTGGCTCGCGGGGAAGAGCACGGCAAGGAACCAGTTGTAATCTTCGTTGCCGGTGTGCGCGGGATTCGCCTCGCGCCGCTCGCGGCCGACGCGGCAGGCGCTGGCCGTGCGGTGATGACCGTCGGCCACGTAGGCGACCGGGACATTGCGGAACTGCTCGACGAATGCCTCGCCGCCCGCGATGCGCCAGACGGTGTGCGCGATACCATCGGGCGCGGTGAAGTCGTAGAGCGGCGCGGTTTTCAGCGTGTCGGCGACGAGCGCATCGATGGTCGCGGAGTCGCGGTAGGTCAGGAATACGGGGCCGGTGTCGGCGCTGAGCGTGCCGATGAGCCGGGTGCGGTCGTCTTCTTTGTCGCGCCGGGTTTTCTCGTGCTTCTTGATGATGTCGCGCTCGTAGTCCTCGATGTGGCAGACGGCGGCGAGGCCGGTCTGCACATGCGCGCCCATGCGCTGCTGGTAGAGGTAAAGGCACGGCTCGCTCTCGCGGATGAGCGCGCCGCTTTGCTGGAGGGCGAGAAAGTTTTCGCGCGCCTGCGCATACACCGCATCGCTGTATGGGTCGGTTTCCGGCGGCAGGTCGATCTCCGCGCGATCCACGCGGAGCAGGGTGTGCGGCTTGCCCGCGGCAAGCGCGGCGGATTCCTCGCGATCGACGACATCGTAGGGGACGCAGGCGACTTCGGCGACGAGGGCAGGCGCGGGGCGGAGACCGGTGAAGGCTTGGATGCGGAGCATAGGGCGGAGAGGAAAGGGGATTCGCCATGGCTGTGCAAGCGCGAGCGGCGGCGGGCGGTGGTCCGCCGGGCGCGAAAGGAGCACGACAGGAGCACGACAGGAGCACGACAGGAGCACGACAGGAGCACGACAGGAGCGGCGTGCTTCCAGCCGCCGACCAACGGCTGAGCTGGAGGCGCACCAACCTTTGGGCAAGGCCGCGGTATCGTGTCCGCGCACCGGGGCGATTTGGCGCGCCGCTCCGTTGGGCAGCCGCTCAGTTCACGTAAGCCGCTTCGTTCGAAAACAGCAGCGCCTGGGCGTAGGTTTCCCATGCGGTCAGCGGCCGGCGGTCCACCACTTCGCCTTCGTTCTGGATCGCCTTGGTGCCGCTGGCGCTTTTCTTCGCCTCGGCTCGCTTGGCCACGATCTTGGCCGTGAGCTTCATATCGGCTCCGACGTTTCCGCCCTCGGACGGGGTTTTGCCTTCGAGGCCGAGGAACTTCACGGCCATTTGGAGTTCCGCCGGCTTCGGGTTGCGTTGAAAGATGACCCGATAGATCGCGACGACGCGCGAGAGATCATCGCGGGCTCCGGCGACTTCCGCTCGCGCGATCACGCGCCGCGCCACGTCCACGGCCATCGGGCTGTTCATGAGAAAGAGCGCCTGCTGCGGCACGATGCTCGTGGCGCGCTTGCTGTTGGTCATGTCCGGGTCGCTGAAATCGAAACTCTGCATCAACTCGGGCAGATTTCCCCGGTCGATGTAGCCATAGACTGAGCGGCGGTAGCTGTAGGGTTCGTCCGTCAGATTGACTGGTTGGCCGCCCACGGTGCGGTCGATCTTTCCGCTCATGGCGAGGAGGGAATCGCGCATCGCCTCAAAGTCGAGCCGGCGGATGTTGGCCCGCCAGAGCAGGCGGTTTTGCGGATCGATCTTGGCGTGGTCGGCGATGGTGTCGCTGCTCACCTGGTAGATGCGCGAAAGCATGATCACGCGGTGGAGCTGTTTGATGGACCAGCCCTTTTCCATGAAATACGAGGCGAGGTAATCGAGGAGTTCGGGGTGGGAAGGCGGCTCGCTCTGCGTGCCGAGGTCGTCGGGCGTGGGGACGAAACCTTCGCCGAAATGGTGCATCCACACCCGGTTCACGAGCACGCGCGCGGTCAGCGGATTCGTCTTGCTGGCGATGCACTGCGCGAGGTCGAAGCGACCGCTGCTGTCCTTCGGAAAGGGCACCGGGCCGCTGGCGGGCGAGAGCACTTCGAGGAAGCGGCGAGGGACGATTTCGCCTCTCGTCTCGGCCTGACCGCGGATGAAAACGGGGGAGTCCTTCGGCTTGGGCGTGTCGGCGATCGTCATGGCCCGCACGGGGACGCCCGGGTGGGTGAGCAGGAGTTCGTTGATCTTGGCCGAACCTGCACCCGCGCGGTTGGCGAATTTGCGCGGCCCGCGGTTCGCCATTTCGCGGAACTGCTCCATCGTCACTCCGCCGCCCGCTTCCACCTTGTAGGGCATTTCGAGGATCTGCGCGACGGCGGGATCGAATCCGGGCAGGGGCAGGGCCCGGGCATTGGCGGCCGTGGAGAAAAACTCCGCGGCGCGCGGCTGGAGGCTGGCAAAGAGCTTGTTGTAGATCGCACCGAGGTCTTCGAGCGACTGGGGCTTGGCATCTTTGAGCGCGGCGACAACCAGCGGATTGGTGGTCATCTTCGACGGCTTGCGGCGCTCTTTTCCTTCGGTAGCGGACGGCGGCGTGCCGGCCGCCACGTATTCCGCGATGATCGCCGGAGCCTTCGCGGGGAAATCCGCGGGCTCGAGGTTCAGCAGCGCGCGGAAGGGGGCGAAGACCGGGTCGTTCGAGCGGATGTGGCGGGCCACGTCCTGCGCGAGTTCGGGGTCGATCCGGCGTTCTTTCATGAAGTCGGCGGCGATCTTCATTTCCGAGGGGCTGGCGTTGCCTTTCCGGGCCTGGGCGGCGAGGAGGTAACCCGACGGGTCGGCGCGAAATTTGGCCGTCTCATCGGCCAGCGCCTTGTAGTAACCGTCGCGGATTTCCCGTTCGAGGACATCCAGTTTACCGTAGAAATCGGTAAGCTGATCCAGCGCCGGCATGGCGATCAGCGGTTTGTCCGGCGGCTCCGTGATGCTGGAGAAGACCCCGTGCAACGCGTAGTAATCCTTCGTCGGGATCGGGTCGAATTTATGATCGTGACAGCGCGCGCACGAAACCGTCAGGCCGAGGAAACCCTTGGTCACCGTGTCGATGCGATCGTTGATCACGTCGTTCGCGTTGTTGAAGCGCTCGCCGACGGTGATGAAGCCGAGGGCCGCGAGCCGGGGGTCGTCGGGCGTGATGTCGGGCAGTTTGTCCGCCGCGAGCTGCTCGACGATAAACTGGTCGTAAGGCTTGTCGTCGTTGAACGCCTTGATCACGTAATCGCGATAGGTCCAGGCGTAGGGAAAGCGGTAGTCCATCCGCCCGTTGTTGCCCGTCCCGCCGATGGTGTCGGAATAGCGCGCGGTATCGAGCCAGTAGCGGCCCCAGCGCTCGCCGTAGGCCGGCGAAGCGAGCAGGCGCTCCACGACCTTGGCGAAAGCCTGCGGTGACTCGTCGCTGAAAAAGTCCAGCACCTCCTGCGGCGAAGGTGGCAGGCCGGTGAGATCGTAGCTGGCCCGGCGGAGCAGGGTCTCCTTGTTCGCGTCGGGTGAGGGGACCATGCCCTTGTCCTCGATCTTCGCGAGGACGAAGGAGTCCACCGCCGTCCGGCACCATGCGCGATTTTTCACCGCAGGCGGAGCGGGTTTGGTGGCCGGCTGATAGGACCAGTGGTGCCGCGCCTTGTCGGTCAGGCCCGTGAGCTTGGTCTTTGGGGTTTCCTTGCGTGGATCGGGCGCGCCCATTTTCACCCACTCGGTCAGCGCCGCGATCTGGTCGTCCTGCAGCTTGCCGCCCTCCTTGCTCGGCGGCATCTGCAAATCCTTGTCCGCGTATCGCACCGCCTTGAGCAGCGGGCTCGCGGCGGGATCGCCGGGCACGATCACCGGGCCGACCTCGCCGCCTTTGAGCACGCCGTCGCGCGTGTCGAGGGTCAGCCCGCCCTTGGACTTCCCGTTTTCGAGGCTGTGGCACTTGTAGCAGTTGTCCGCGAGGATCGGGCGGATCTTGCTTTCGAAAAAGGCGACCTGTTCCGCGGTGGGCTCCACCGTCACCGCGGCGAAAGCGGGCGCTGCCAATCCCGCGAGGGCAGCGAGGACACAGGGGCCAGGGTTCATGGCGGGTTACGCGATGACGTCCTTCACCACGTTGCCGAAGTTGTCCGTGAACCGGAACTCGCGGCCATTGTAGCGATACGTCAGCTTTTTGTGATCGAAGCCCAGCAGCGCCAGGATCGTGGCGTGGAAGTCGTGGACGTGAACTTTGTTCTCCGCCGCCCGCGCGCCGAATTCGTCGGTCGAGCCGTAAATCGTCCCACCCTTCACCCCGCCACCGGCCATCCACGCGACCATCGCGCGACCGTTGTGATCGCGACCCGGCGAACCGTTGCCGTTGCGGTCGCGCACCACGGTGCGGCCGAATTCGCCTCCCCAGATGACCAGCGTGGAGTCGAGCAGCCCGCGTTGCTTGAGGTCGGCGAGCAGTCCCGCCGCCGGGCCATCCACCGCGCCGGCCTGCCGCGCGAGCGCGACATCGAGCTGGCCGTGATGATCCCACCCGCCCGCATTGACCTGCACAAAGCGCACCCCGCGCTCCACCAACCGCCGCGCCACGAGCATCTTCGCGCCGAGATCGGAACCGCGACCGCCGGCTTCGTTCATCCCATACATCGCACGGGTCGAGGTCGGTTCCTTCGAGATGTCGAACGCCTCCGTCGCCTCGGTCTGCATTTTGAAAGCCATCTCAAACGCCTCGATGCGCGCTTCGAGCTGCGCGTCCTTTTGCAGCGCCGCCGCGTGCATGTCATTGAGTTGATGCACCAGGTCGAGTTGCCGCCGCTGCCGGTCCTGCGAGGTGAACTGGTTGCTGATGTTCAGCAGCACTTCGTCCAGTTTCATCTTCGGGCTGTAGTTCACATTGCACCCTTGGAAAACTCCCGGCAGGAACGACGCCTGCCGCCACTCCGGCTTGCCGCCGAGCGTCACAAAGCCCGGCATGTTCTGATTCTCCGTGCCCAGCCCGTAGACCACCCATGAGCCCATTGATGGCTTCGGCAGTTGCAGTGAGCCCGTATTCATGAAGCGCTGCGCCACATCGTGCGCCGGGATGTCCGTCCACATCGAGCGGATGATCGCCATCTCATCTACATGCTCGCCGAGTTTCGGGAAAACGGAACTCACCGGGATGCCCGACTTGCCCATTGGCGTGAACTTGAACGGCGACCCGAACGCCACGCCCTGATGCCCCGGGATCGTCTTTCCGTCGAACTTCGTTAGCTCCTCCTTCGGGTCCCACGTATCCACCTGCGACGGCCCGCCTTCGGCGAAAATGTGGATCACCGCCTGGGCCTTCGCCGGCCAGTGCGGCGCGTGCGGGGCCAGCGGTTTCAGCGCCGTGGCCGGTCCCGCCTCCGCCGTGAGGTCGAGCCCGAGGATGGACGCCAGGCTCAGCGCACCCATGCCCATGCCGGTGCGTTCGAGAAACTGGCGCCGTGTGAAGATCATGTTCTCCAGCGAAAGCGAATGTTCGCGGCGATACTTATTCGGACAGGAGCAAGGTTGTTCGTTGTTCATAAGGGCGTGGGGCGTGGGTGAGGGTGCGTCAGGGTCTTACCTCCAGCAATAGCTGAATTCGTTCCTGCCGTGTCTGACCCACCGCCGGGCCAGCGGGGCGTTCATCCCTTTTTTTGGAAAAAACCACTCACCGCTTCTCCGCGGGGCCGACCGGCGGCTTCACGAGCGTTTCTGGCTGGCGGGCGAGCATGGCGCGGAGCTGGGCGACGATCTTCGGCTGGGTGGCCGCGAGATTTTGCGTTTCGAGCGGGTCGGTGCCGGGGAGTTTCCACTCGACGAGCCGGTGGCGCTGGGTGCGGATGGCCCGGCCCATAAATGGGCCGCGCGGGTAGCAGTGGGAGGCGGGATCGCGGATGATTTTCGCGGGATCGCAGAGGACGGGGACGCGGCTCAGGCCGTCGATGGGCTGCGGACCGCGGGGCGCGGGCAGGCCGGCGAGTTCGGCCAGCGTGGGGAAGATGTCCACGGATTCGACGGGTTGTTTTGACACGCTGCCGGGCGGGGTGACGCCGGGCGCGATGAAGAGCAGTGGGGTGCGGGTGGCCTGTTCGTAGTTGGTGGGTTTCGTCCAGATGCCGTGGTCGCCCCAGAGGACGATGCGGGTGTTCTTTTCGAGGCCGAGCTTGTGCAGTTCGTCGAGCACCTTGCCGATCTGCGCGTCGGCGAAAGTGGCCGCGGCGTAGTAGCCGTGGATTTTTCCCGCCACATCCGTGAGTCGGTAGTCGCGGTCGCCGTGGCTGGGCGGGGTGCTTCCCGTTGGCGGCTGCGTAGCCGGGGTCAACCCACATGCAGTCTTGGACTAACAAAACTGTCAGTCGTGGGTTTGCACTGGGGAACACACAAACATTTAACAGAATGCTCTGGATACTTTTCATCAAAGTTTACGCGGTTGTTGCGGCAGTTTATCTGGCGGTCACCGGCGGGTACATCGGCTGGCGGATTTGGCACAATAAGCGCAATCCGCAGGCGGCTCATCGTTGATGACTGTCGGCTCGCGCTGGCGGCGCGCGGTCGCGCGAGTCGTCCGCTGCGGTTCAGTTGTTTCTGGGGATGGCTGCGAGGGAGGGCTGCTGCGGTGCGGGTTGACTCTCCGGTGCGCGAGTTGTCAGGTGGCCAGCGCCATGCGTATCACGCCGTTTGCCATCTGGATCATCTTCGCCAGTGCCGTCCTGCAGGCGGCCGAGCCGCCCGCGGCAAAGCCTGACGAAACCAAAGCCCCCGGCCACTCGTTGCATGGCGAGGCATTCAACGAGGGTCCGCGCCAGGCGGCGGTGCTGATGCCGGGGACGGGCGACGTGCGCTTTCCTGTCACGACGAAGAACGAACTCGCGCAGATTTTTTTCACGCAGGGCGTGGGGCAGCTCCACGGGTTTTGGTATTTCGAGGCGGAGCGTTCCTTTCGCCAAGTGGCGGCGCTCGATGCGGAGTGCGCGATGGCCTACTGGGGCATGGCCATGGCCAACGTGAACAACCAGAAACGCGCGGCCAATTTCATGAAGGTGGCGGTGACGAAAAAGGGTGCGGCCAGCCGGCGGGAGCAGGTCTGGATCGACGCGTGGGCGGCGTATTTTTCGGAGTCGAAAAAGGAGCAGGGCGAGCGCCGCTCCGCGCTCGTGAAGGCGATGGAGGAGGTCATCTACGAGTTTCCCGAAGACCTCGAGGCGAAGGCGTTCCTCGTTTACCAGCTCTGGGACAACAGCCAGCACGGCTCGCCGCTCCCGAGCCGTCTCGCCGTGGACGCGCTCGCGCAGCAGGTCCTCGCCGCGCACCCGGCGCACCCCATTCATCACTACCTCATCCACCTGTGGAATGTCGGCGAGAGCGACAAGCGCGCCGTCGCCGCCGCCGCCCGCTGCGGACCCGCCGCGCCCGCCATCGCCCACATGTGGCACATGCCGGGGCACACCTATTCGAAGCTGCGCCGCTACGCCGACGCCGCCTGGCAGCAGGAGGCCGCGGCCCGCGTGGACCACACCTACATGGCGGCGGCACGCATCATGCCCGAGCAGATTCACAACTACGCGCACAACAATGAGTGGCTGGTGAAAACCCTCGCCCACGTGGGCCGGGCGGAAGACGCGGTGGAGCTGGCGAAAAACATGATCGAGCTGCCGCGCCTCGATGCGGGCCGCAGCCAGGCCCACAATCTCGGGCGCGAGCGGCTCGTGGAGACCTTGGTGCGGTTTGAAAAATGGGACACGCTCTCGGCCCTCGAAGGCTCGATCTACCTCGCGCCCGATGCGAAGCCGGAGCTGGAAGCGAAGCGTCTGGCCGCGCTCGGAGTGGCGTGGTTCAGCCTCGGAAAAACCGACGAAGGCGCGCGCCTGCTGCAGGCGCTGGAAACGCACAGGACCAAGGTGCGCGCAGACCGCGTGGCCGCCGCCGATGCGGCCGAAGCCAAAGCCAAGACCGACAAAAAATCGGCGGACGAAATCGCCAAGGCGATGGCCGACGCGCTGAAAGGTTTTGAGTACGCCGTTTCCACCACCGAGGCCGCGCTCGCCGAGGTGAAAATCTACCAGGCGCTCGCCGACACGCGCCTCGACGCCGTGAAGCCGCTGCTCGCCGCCGCGCGCGACATCCCGGCGGAGCGCCGCGCCCGGCTGCATTTCGCCATCGGCGAAAAAGACGAGGCGGTGAAACAGGCGCAGCAGGCCAGCGACGCTGATCCCGCCCAGGTGCAACCGCTCGCCAATCTCGCCGGCATCCTTTGGCGCGCGGAGAAAAAGGACGAGGCCCGCGCCGCGTTCGAGAAGCTCCGCAAGCTCTCCGCGCACCTCGACATCGCCCTCCCGGCCTTCGCCCAGCTCGCGCCCCTCGCGGAGGATCTCAAGCTGCCCAAGGACTGGCGCCTGCCCGCGACCACCGCCGCGGACGTGGGGACGCGCCCCGACCTCGCCGCGCTCGGCCCTTTCCGCTGGCGGCCCTCCACCGCGCCCTCGTGGAGCCTGCCGGACGGCGCGGGCAAAACCCACGCGCTCTCCGACTACAAAGACCAGCCCGTGCTCGTCGTCTTCTACCTCGGCAGCGGCTGCGTCCACTGCATCGAGCAACTCAACATCTTCGCCCCGCTGACCAAGGAATACGCCGACGCCGGCATCCGGATCATCGCCGTCAGCACCGACTCCGCCGCCAGCCTGCACCAGACCGTGGAGCAGGCGAAGGACAAGGCTGGCTTCCCGTTTCCCATCGTCGCCGACCCGAGCTTCGAGGCCTTCAAGGCCTACCGCGCGTTCGACGACTTCGAGCGCATCCCACTGCACGGTGCCTTCCTCATCGACGGCACCGGAGCGGTCCGCTGGCAAAATATCGGGCACCAGCCCTTCCGCGACGGCGCGTGGTTGCTCACCGAAAGCAAGCGCCTGCTCTCCATCCCGCGCGAGGACAAGACCGGCACGGCGGCGAAATAGCGCGGCGCTCGCCGCGTGGAGTCACCCGGCCGGCGGACGCGCCAGGCCTGCGTAAAGCGCGTGGACTTGCTGCGCGATCGCCGCCCAACTGAACCGCTCCTCCGCCCGCTTCCGTCCGGCTTTGCCAAACGCCACGCACCGCCCGGGATCGGCCATCAGCTCATTGATCCGCGTCGCCAGATCGAGCGCGAACTGCGCGGGATGCACGGCCTCGAACGGGCTCTCCGTCATCTGCGCCAGCGGCACCAGCCATCCCGTTTCACCGGCCACGACCACCTCCTTGATTCCGCCCACCGCGCTCGCCACCACCGCCGTCTCGCAGGCCATCGCCTCGAGATTGATGATCCCAAATGGCTCGTAAATGGACGGGCAGCAAAACACCCCCGCGTGCGAATAGAGCTCGATCTTCTCCGGGTTCGTCACCATCTGGTCGATCCAGACGATACCCGGCCGCACGGCCTGCGCCGCCGCCACCGCCGCCTGCATCTCCGCGGCGATCTCCGGCGTATCCGGCGCACCGGCGCACAGCACCACCTGGAAGCCTGGCGCGAGATGTTTGATCGCATTCACCAGATGGATGATCCCCTTCTGCCGCGTGATCCGCCCCACGAAGAGCACATACGGCGTGCGCGGATCGACCCCGTATTTTTCCAACGCCGCCGTCGTCGTCACCCGCCGGTATTCGTCGAGGTCGATGCCGTTGTAGATCACCTGCACGCGGTCGGCAGGCACGTTGAAAATCCGCAGCACGTCCGCCTTGGTCTCCGCGCTCACGGCGATGACTGCGTCTGCCATCTCGATCGCCGTCTTTTCCACCCAGCACGAAAAGTCATAGCCGCCGCCGAGTTGCTCGCGTTTCCACGGGCGCAGCGGCTCCAGCGAATGCACCGTGAGCACCATCGGAATGCCGTAGTTCAGCTTCGCCATGATCCCGCCAAGATGCGTGTACCACGTGTGCAGATGCACCACATCCGCGTCGATGGCCGTGGTGTTCCAGTCCAGACACCGCTGCACCGCGCCAAAGACCGGGTGCAACTTTTTCGGTGCGGTGTAGCTGCCCGCATCCAGACCGAACCCCGTCGCGTTCAGCGCCGTGGTCGCCACGCGCTCCTCACGCCCCGCCTGGCCGTAGCAGCGCACCTCCACCGTCATCAGCTTGGCGAGCGCCCGCGACAAATAGTCCACGTGGACCCCGGCTCCTCCGTAGATTGTCGGTGGATATTCGTTGGTCAGGAAAAGCGTTTTCATCGGCCCGCGATATCGCGTGGCGCGCAGGCGGATGTCCAGCGCGGAAGGCAGCGGCCAGCAGGGGCGCCGCAGCTTCTCCGCGCGCGGTTGCGCCGAGCGGCCTGCGGGTCGGAGAACCACAGTCCGGAAATGGGAACTTCGGATGACCCGGACTGCGGGCGCCAGGTCGCCGCACTGACCGCGACTGCCCAGCTCAGCAGCGGGGTCGGAGCACCGTGCTCACACCGTGGAGCGCTTTCTGCAGGCGGGTGATTGTTCCCGTGTCGTGCAGTTTGTGGCCTTGTGCATCCGAGACGTAAAAGGTGTCGATGGCGGCACCTTTTTCCGTGGCGATCCTGGAGAGGGCAATCTGCACACCGCTCTTGCTGAACGCGCTGAGCAGGCTGGAAAGCAGGCCGAGCCGGTCGGGCGTCTGAATATCGACGAGTGTGTAAACCGGGTGGGCATCGTTGTTGATCCCAATGCGAGTGGGAAAATCCAGCTCCTGCACGAGATGGGCTTCGCTCAATTTCGTCAGCTTCGTGTGGAGCGAGGCGAAATCGTAGTGCTCTTCCTCGAGTGCTTGCTGGAGTCGTTTGGCCACGAGCGTCATGTCCTTCTCATCGGTCACGGCTTCGAATTTCGTGTTGCACACGCGAAAGATGTCGAAGACCAGCGAATCGGAGCGGGTGAAGACGTCGGCGCTCAGAATGTTCAGCCGCGCGGTGGCGAGGGATCCCGCGATCCGGGCGAGGAGCTCCTGCCGGTCCCAGCCGCAGAACCAAAACTCGCTGTGTCCGCGGTGCGGATGTGCAACCCATTTCACGGCGGGTGCCAGACCATTTTTCTCATCGCGATGGCGGGCCACAAGGAACGTCCGGAAGAGGCGGATGTGCTCGATGATTTCCGGTGCGCTGTAGGTCTGGAAGTAGCGCTCGGGCATGAACTCGAAGTGCGCGTCGATTTCCTCGTGAAATTCCGCGGCGACCTTCTTGCGGACGGTCCCGTGCAGCGCCTCGCGTTCCGCCGCGCGCTGGCGGTAAAACGCCGCGCCGTCGGCGAGGTAGAGCGAAGTGTTCCGGTAGAGTTGCCAGACGAGCGACTCCTTCCAGTCGGACCAATTTTCGTCGCCCGTTCCCTGTCCGTCCACCAGCGTGAGCAGCATGAGCGCATCGAGATTTGGCTGCGTGCGAATGAGGCCGGCGAATTCCGCGGTCGTCGCCGGATCATCCAGATTCCGCCGCTGCGCGGTCATGGAGAGCGTGATGTGGTGGTCCACGAGCAGCACGAGCGATTTGCGGTGCTCGGCGGTGAGCTGGAGACGGCGCGCAACATTTTGCGCAAAGAGTGCGCTGGCCTCCGCGTGCTGCTTGGCGTCCGACGCCTTGCCGGTGTCGTGCAGCAGGAGCGCGAGATAGAGCACGCCTGGATCTTCGAGTTTTTGAAAAAGCTCCCGGTAGGACTGGAGCCGCGGGTTGGTGGTGTCGATGAGTGCGTCGAGTTTCTCGATGCAGACCAGCGTGTGCTCGTCGGCCGTGTAGCGGTGGAAAAACTCATGCTGCACCAGGCAGGTGAGTTCGCCGAATTCCGGCACGTAGCTCCCGAGGAAATCAATGCGGTGCATCGCGCGCAAAATCCTGCCGACCTCGCCTTTGCGGGAGCAGATGCTGAGGAAAGTCTCCCGCGCCGCTTTCGAATATTGGAAGGTGCGGTCGCAGAGATGCAGGCGGCGGCGGACGAGTTGCGCGAGTTCCGCGCTGAGGATCAGCTTGCGCTGCTGGAGATGCTGAAACAGGCGCATCAACCGCGCGGGCTCCTGGTTGAAGAGGTTTGGCGACTCGGCAAACAGCCGTCCGTCGCGGCTGACGAAGCCATCGAAGGTCTCGGTCTTGGCGGGCTTCGGCTTCCGCAGAAAACGCAGCAACCCGCCGCGGGGCAAGGGAGGCGGCGGGATGCTCAGGCGCTCGGAGACCAGCTCGGTGACTTCGTAAATGCAGCGTGCGTTCTGGTAGTAGTCCCGCATGAACGCCTCGCTGCGCCGCAGGATGCTCTTCTGCGGATAGTTCAGCTTGTTCGCGATCTGGACCTGCTGGTTCATCAGAATCACGTCGGTGGATTTCTTGTTCAGGTAGTGCAGCTCCGTGCGGATGCGGAGCAGGAAATCGTAGGCGCGTTCGAGTTGGCGGCGCTCGGCCTCATTGATCAGCTTTTTCTCGACCAGCCCGGCCGTGGTGCGCACGCGCTCCTTGAAAAAGCTGATCCACAAAAGGTTTTGGTAGTCGCGCAATCCGCCGCAGCCGTTTTTGACGTTCGGCTCCTGCATGTAAACCGTCCGCCCAAATTTCTCGTGGCGGGCGGCTTGGTCCTTCACCCGCGCCGCGATGTAGGCCTCCACGTGCCCGACCACGCACCGCGCGACGAACTTGTCGTGGAACTCCTTGAACAGCGCCGCGTCTCCCGCGATGCACCGTGCTTCGAGGCAGGCGGTTTTCGACTGCATGTCCGCGTTGGCAAACTGGATCGCACCGCTCACCGAGCGGGTGCAGTGCCCCACTTTGAAACCCGCGTCCCACAGGGTGTAGAGGATCTTTTCCACCACGGAATCCAACCGCGGATCGAGCTTCTTCGGTTTGTCGGGATGCAGGAACATGATGTCCACATCGCTGAAAAGATTCATCTCTCCTCGGCCGTAGCCACCGACCGCCACGAGTGCGATGCGCGGCAGCTTGCCGGCCTTCGGGAGGCCTTCCATCGCGTGCTCCAGCAGATGCCGGAGCACGATGTCCAGGAGGCTGGCGCGCTGCGCGCAGATCTCCCGCCCCCCTTCGCCCGCCCGATGCTTCAGCGCGATGCGGTGATTCTCGATCTTGAGGAATTTCTTGTAGAGCGTGAGCAGGTCCTTGGCGTTCAGCGCGCCTTGGGAGCGGAGTTGCTGCTCGGCGTGGGCGAGCACTTTTTCGCGGTGTCGGAGCATGATGTTTTACAGGCGTGTGAAATTGCTGGGGACGATGCACGAAGCCGGCCCGCGGTCGATTCCATGGGCGGGCTGGCCCGATGACCGGCTCATTTCGCTTTCGCCAGCTCCTCCCACAACTTGCGCGTTTCCGGCGTCAATTCCGTCGGCAGCGTCACGGTGATCTCCGCGTAAAAATCACCGCGCGCGATCGGGCTCGAGGGCAGTCCCCGGCCGCGCAAACGAAACTTCCGCCCCGGCTGCGAGCCAGGCGGGACCTTCAAAAGGATCGAGCCATCCGGAGTCGAGATAAAAGTCTCGCCGCCCAAGACAGCCATCCATGCGGGGACCGGCAGATCGTAGTAAAGATCCGCCCCGGAGATGCGGTAGTCGGGATGTTTTTCAAAGCGCACAGCCAGATACAAATCACCCGCCGGACCGCGCCGGCCCCCGGCCTGCCCCTGGCCGGCTAGGCGGATTTTCTGTCCCTCGCGCACGCCTTTCGGAATTCGCACCTCGTAAGTCTCCACCGGTGTCCGGTCGTCGCGCCGAAACGAGATTTTCTTTTTTCCGCCATGCAGAGCCTCCTCGATCGTCACCAGCAGATCGGCCTCAATGTCTCCGCCCCGAGGCGGCTCGCCGGCCATCCCACCCATGGCACCGAACGGAGGCACCGACCGCCGCCCCGCGCCGCCGCTGAAAAACTGCTCGAAAAAATCGCTAAATCCGGTGCCCTCGAATCCCTCCGGCATTCCCCCCATCCCGCCAGGCCTTCCCGCCCGTCCCCACCCGGGCGGCGGCGGCTGCGGACCACCCCGCTCCCAATCCGCCCCCAATTCGTCGTAACGTTTCCGCTTCTCCGCGTCGCCCAGAACCTCGTAGGCCTCGTTGATCTCTTTGAACTTCGCCTCGGCTGTCTTCTTATCCTTTGCCACATCGGGATGGTGCTTGCGAGCGAGCTGGCGGAAAGCCTTCCGCACCTCATCCTGCGAGGCCGCTTTTGCGACACCGAGCGTGGCGTAATAGTCCTTGTAATGAACGGGCATATCGTTGCCGCAGGATTGTAGCCACGCTCCGGGCTTCGACCAGCCCGGTGTTCAGGGAATTCGCGGGAGCGGCCGCGCCCTCAGCGTGGGGCAAACCGCTTCGTCGCGACCACCCGGTAGCGGTAGAAATCGTCCACCTTGTCCTTGGTGTGGTCGTAGCCTTTGAGGTTGGGATCATTCGGATCGATGAAGCGCTCCACGATGGATGCGCCCCGATATTCCCCGACGATTTGATCCTTCTCCGGATCAAACACACCCGCCGAGGTGCCCGGGGCCTTCTTGATCGCCTGACACCTCATGTGCACAGTGAAGACATTCGATTTCGTGGTGAACCGCGGGAAAAGATGCGCGTACGGGCGCTCCCGCATATTGTCACCGGTCATGCCGTAATTATCCTCCCAAAAGCTCGCCCAAGAGCCGTTCACCGACAGCCCGTTGGGAAAGAGATCGATCTCACAGATTTCGGACGCCGACCGGAAAAGAGTCATGGGTCGCGAGGCGAGGGCCACACTTTGGTCATTCAGTCGGGCCTCCATGGCTTCGATCGTTTTGTCGAGATCGAGGGGAAAGCGATTGATCTTGTCCCTGTTTGTGGACAGGGGACTCTCGGTATGTCCGGCGTCCGGCTCAGAATTGGGAATGGCCATCATGAAGGTTGACTTGAGCACTCCCCGCACCGCCGTATCGCGCCGAATGTAGGAACGCTTCTTATTCATCGTTCCTACATTACCGCTATCTCCTTTGGCGTAACCGAAAGGTGCGATCACGTAATTCATATTGACCTTGCCGGCAGTGGAAAAAGGCTCGCTAATTGCGTACGGTTCAATGACGGGCAGTTGAAACAAATCCAGAAACAAATGATCCGAGGGGCCGACGCTCGTCTTCGCGCCAGGATGCCCGTTGCTCCCACTTTCCCGATCGGGGCGGAAAAGCAACGTCTGCCAGGGTTTATTGGCCTTCACCCCGGTCGGCAACGAGCCCAGCATGACGGCCGACGGCAACTGGCGATTGGGGGTAAAGTAGGACTGGCCGGTTTCTTCAATGGCTCGGCCACGATAATACGGGATTCGTCCGCCGGGTGAGTCGGTGTAGCGAAAGCGCGTGTTCCCCTCATCGACCTTGTTACTCATGGCGCCATTCATATGCTTGGATATGCCCCGATCCCAGTCTCCGGGGACACCATCGCTCCGCCGCACTCCGTTGATGCCCTTCGGGAGAATGGGAGGCTTGACATTATTGGTTCCACCGACTGCCATCGTCGAGTCGCCGCTATGGCCAGGCATCCTGTCTCCATGTCCGTTGTTGAGCCCGTGGACCTGGTTCCTGCTGGTATCATTGTAGCCACTCTCACCGTCGCGGGGCTCGAAGAAGGACGATGGGACATCGGTCATGCACATCGCAATCCGCAGGTCCCCCTTGGCCTCCAACGGGAGGTGCGCCCCGCCCGTGAGTTCAACACTGCGGATGACGTCGTTGCTGCTGATGACGCTATTGGCCGCCCCGTCAACGCTGTTAATAGTGCCGCTCAATCTTTGCTGAAATGTATCCCTGTTGCCCGGAAAGGGGAGGGTCAACGGATTTGACGGAAACTTCATGCGAATCGTCTGTATTTTCGCTGCCCGTGAATCATCTGGGGCTTCGCCCGACCAAATCTCCACCTCCAATTCCGGACCAACAAAGGTAAAGTCACTCGGTTCCCCGGAAACCGTAAAAACTTTGGAGACATACGGATAGTTTTGGACGGTGCTTCCCCGGGAATAACTTTCGGCCCCGGAAGAGTTGAAGTTTTTCACAGCTACCGTAAAGTCGGCATTGCGGTTCACCATCCCGTCGGGACCGGAAGTCGCTGCCGGGTGTTCAGGATAGTAGAGAAACGGTGCCGAGCACCCCAGAGTTGGCATGAATCCACGCCCAAAGGTGCATTCATGGGAGGAAATATTGCAGATATTGATGAGTTGCTTCGTGCAAAAGGCCGCATCTGCCACTGGTGCGCCGCCGATGCCGATCTTCAGCGGTGTAACCGCCTTGACCTTGGTGAAGTAGGTTTCGCGAATCGCCGGATAACCAGCCATCGGCGTCGCCATTTCGAGGACGAGGACCGCCTGGAACTTGTCGTTCTCGAATCGGTGAAAGACCAGGGCGGCCTCCACAACCGTCAGGAACCTCCCCATCCCGGAGGTCGAAGTTCCGATCTTGAGAGGCGTGACCTGTCCGGACCAGTCCAAGGATCGCGCCGGTCGCCGATAATCGTCAAGCGTGCCTGCCGGATAGTAGCGGGGTGTATAGGGAGCGAATGCATTGGCACTCCGGGCCGCATAGCCGGTATCCACGAGATTCACCGTCCGCATATAATCAAAAATCTCCGTCAGGATTTGATCGCGATCCGCCGCGTACTTGGCTTCAAACGTCCCGCCAAAACCCGGAATCGGCTTGGTGCTGGATGTCATTTCCTGGAGAAACTTGTACATCTTCTTGTTTTGGGCGGAACCTTCGTAGTCCTTCTTATCACTCTTGGCATCCTCACGGGTCAGGTAATACCGCACGTCGTTTGCTTCGTTTCCACTGGCGTCCTTCGAAATTGTGGAGGTAAAAGCAAAAAGTTCGTCAAAGGGCGTGCGCTGTTGGTAATTGTTGTTTACCGGCCAGATGGTGACGCGCGGACGACCAAAGAGGTTCAGTTCGGGAGACCGGCTATTGGCGGAGAGAAAAAACCGCACCTTTTCCAGGGCACTTGGAGTAGCTGTCGGATTGGGCCAAGAATTGAGCATGGGGCGTCCGTTCAGGCCTCCGGTGGTGCGCTTGGCCGCAAACATCAATTCGTCCACCGTGGCATAAAGATGCTTGGTCGGGATTTCCAGTACGGGGACGGTCGAGGCGAAAAACTGATCGGTGTTTTTTGTCGCTCCTTCAGTCGTGCCATACCCATACGGCATAAAGGGAAGAATTTGGTAAATCGCCTGCTTGAACGCCCTGTATGTCTCGTTGCCATTCGGCATGATGCTGTCGTTCGGCGTTATTCCCCAAAGCCACCCTAAAACGGGGCTCAAGCTCGTCGTAGCCGGATGACCGCCATACCGTTGGTATTCTCCACGCACGGGTTGCGAGCTGGCCAGACTGAGGCTCTGGGCGGAGGACTGGAGGGGGCC
>CAIQUL010000228.1 GCA_903874975.1 uncultured Chthoniobacter sp.
GCGTGTTGGCTGCCCGGAGAAGTGCAGTACACTCCCAGCAGTGCGCCGCCTCCATCGCCGACCAGACAGGCGTCACACTCGAACACATCGTGCAGGACGCCGGGAGCGGACCGGAACTCGAGGCCTGGGCCGCCACGCAGCCGGGGCTCCAACTCTTTGCGGAAAAGGACCGCGGCATGTACGACGCGGTGAATCGCGGTCTGCGGCGGGCGACCGGAGACATCGTGGCGTATCTGAATTGCGACGAGCAATACCTGCCCGGCGCGCTGGCCGAGGTGGCGCGGTTTTTCGACGAGCATCCCGAGGTCGATGTGGCCTTTGGTGATGTCGTCGTGGTGGATGCCAAGGGGGGCTATCTGTGCAGTCGGCGAGTTGTTTTGCCGAAGTTCAACCACACCAATGTTTGCACGCTGGGCGTTTTCACCGCGGCCACGTTTTTCCGACGCAGGATTTTGGAAAAGCACGGTCTGTTTTTTGACCCTGACTGGCGGGCGACGGGAGACGCGGTTTGGGTTTTGGAGTTGCTGCGGAAGAAAATTCGCAGGGCTGTTCTGAAGCGCTTTATCAGCACCACTACCGATACTGGGGAAAATTTGATTCTGAGTCCGGAGGCCGTCGCGGAACAAGGACGCCTGCGGGAAAGTGCCCCGCTTTGGGTGCAAAAATTTGCACCGCTATGGGCGCTCGAATTCCGCCTGCGTCGCCTTTTGGCCGGTGTCTATTGGCCGCGCCCACTTAGCTACGCGATTTACTCCGGCGAAAACGTCACCGAGCGACAGACCTTCCGGGCGGACAAGCCCACCTTCATCTGGCCGGGGCGGTAGTTGGAAGCTGGAGGAATGACGATGGCCACCCTGCCTCGTCAGTCCCCTCCGCGGTAGCGCTGCGCGATGGGCATGCGGCGGCCGACGCCGAAGGCTTTGCTGGTGATTTTCAAGCCGGGCGCGGCTTGGCGGCGTTTGTATTCGTTCAGGTCGATCAACCGGGCGACGCGCTCGACGGTCGGCTGGTCGAAACCCGCGGCGACGATCTCGGCGCGCGACTTTCCGCCGACCACGTAGGCCTCGAGGATGGCGTCGAGCACGTCGTAGGGCGGGAGCGAATCCTGGTCGGTCTGGTCGGGGCGCAACTCGGCGGACGGCGGCTTGGTGATGCTGGCGCGCGGGATGATTTCGCGGTCGCGGTTGATCCACTCCGAGAGGCGATAGACCATCGTCTTCGGCACGTCGCTGATGACCGCGAGGCCGCCGCACATGTCGCCGTAGAGCGTGCAGTAGCCGACAGCCAGTTCGCTTTTATTGCCGGTGGTCAGCAGGAGGGAACCGAACTTGTTCGACATCGCCATGAGGATGACGCCGCGCAGCCGGGCCTGGATGTTTTCCTCCGTCGTGTCTTCGCTGCGGCCCGCGAAAATGTCGGTAAGCTGCCCTTTCACCGGCTCAAAGACCGGCTGGATCGGGACGATGTCGTAGCGGATGCCGAGGTTCTCCGCGAGGATGCGGGCGTCGTCGAGGCTGCCCTGCGAGGAGTATTGCGAGGGGAGAGAAACGCCGCGCACGTTCTCCGCGCCAAGCGCCTCGACGGCGATGACGGCGGTGAGTGCGGAATCAATGCCGCCGCTGAGGCCGAGCACAGCGGACTGGAAGCCGCACTTTTGAAAGTAATCGCGCACGCCGAGGACGAGCGCGCGGTAGAGCGCTTCCTCATCGGCCAGCGAGGTGGGCGTGATCGGCGCGGCGGTGTCCGTGTCGAGGAGGAGGAAGTCCTCGCTGAACATCGCGCCCTGCGTGATGAGCCGGCCCGCCGCGTCGAAGGCCAGGCTCGCGCCGTCGAAGAGCAGTTCGTCGTTGCCGCCGATGGCGTTGCAATAGACGAAAGGTCGGCGGATTTGCGCGACGAGGCTGGAGAGCATTTCTACGCGGAGCCGGTCTTTGCCGAGGTGCCAGGGCGAAGCGGAGACGTTGAAAAGAATCTCCGCGCCGGCCTCGACGAGCTCGCGCGCGGGGTTGCGCAGATAGCGGCGTTCGTCCCAAAAGGCTTCGTCGTTCCAGACATCCTCGCAGATCGTCAGGCCGATTTTGCGTCCGTTGAAATCGACGGGGGCGTTTTCCTGAGCCGGCTCAAAATAGCGGTCCTCGTCGAAGACATCGTAGGTCGGGAGTAGCATCTTCGCGCGGGTCGCGAGGATTTTCCCATGCTGCAAAAGCGCCACGGAATTGGTCGCCTCGCGTCCGGGCTGGCGTTCGTTGCGGCCCACGTAGCCGACGAGCAGGCCCGTCTCGCCGGTCGCCGCGGCGAGGCGTTCGAGCATGGCGAGATTGTCCGGGATGAACCGGCTTTTGTGCAGCAGATCGCGCGGCGGATAGCCGGTGATGGCGAGTTCGGGAAAGACGACCATTTCCACTCCCGCCTCCACGCCGCGACGGTAGGCCGCGAGGAGGCGCGCTTCGTTGCCCGTCAGGTCGCCGACGGTGGGATTGATTTGGGCGAGGGCGATTTTCACGCGCTTAGGGCCGGGCCAAAATGAACGCCGCCTGCACCGGTTTCGACCTCGTGAGGAACGCAAAACA
>CAIQUL010000229.1 GCA_903874975.1 uncultured Chthoniobacter sp.
GGGACGAATCGTCCGTGCACCGGGGTGAGGCGCTGGGAGCACCGTCCGGAACAGTCCCCGGCCAAAGCAAACCGCAAAGGGTCAAGCGCTTCGGCGGAGCGCGCCCGTAACTCCACTGCGGGCTTGTCCAACCACGGTTACCTTTGAGGTCATGGCGTGGAACGCGTTCTTCTTACGCACCTTAATACCGCCATGACTCAAAGCTAACTTGGGGGTTCGGCGTTGCGGTCATTGGGTTGGCGCGTGAAACAACTACTGACTGCTGCCGTAACTACCTGGTACTCGGACTAACCAGACGCGCTTAGTCGGGACCTTCTTCTTAGGCGCTTTCGTGAACTTTGGTTTAGTCGGACGGCGGAGCGGTAGAGGTATCGACGATGTCCCGGTGACGTAAGGGCGAATCTGGGGCGACGAAAGAAAAGCACAGGCGGAGTTTGCTATCGCGGTGGCCTCCGGTGTGTTCGCCGCGCGCAGGTGGTAAATATGACTCTCAAGACAATGCACGGAAGCAAGCAAGCCTGTCTGCGTCAGATCGCGCTTTTGGATGCGACGGTCAATACGAGCCTGAATTCGGCGGCAGAGGAGGATGCGCTTGGCAATCGGCATCGTTGAGGGTGCCGGTCTCTGGCCTTTGGTATCGGATGGTGCTGGCTTGGGGCGACAAAGTAACTCTGAGTAACACTGCTCGCGATGAACGCTGAACTGATCGTCTGGAAAGTATTCCGGGCAGGTCGGGCACTTCCGAAGCGCGGGGCCGCGAAATTTCTTGATGATGGCAGCCTGGCGGTGCGCTCCGGTCATATCGAATATAACGCGGTCGCCTGTCTCAAGGCGGTCATTGCTCTGGTGGTTGGGCTTACTCCTCATCGTGCGCGGAGTCGCCGAACGACCCCAAGCTCAGCGACCGCGGAGTGCGGCGCGGCACCTGCATGGCGGGCGGTAAGGTGGCGGCGGAAGCAGCTACCGTGACACGCGGAGCGGTTCGAGGGGTGAAGGAAGAAGCGAGCGTCATCTTGATCGGAGAAAGAGTGGCCCTGGCACAAAATGAATTTCAATGAAAAAATACCAACTCCGCACCAAGACCGACGACATCCTGAACCGCTTTCCCGCGCTCTGCAAGCGCCTGGAGGGCGCGGAACGCACCCCGCAGGCGGCGGACGCGCCGCCCGTGCTCTGCCTCGGCGCCGACCTCGAAAAAGCCGGCGCCTGCCTCGCCGTGCAATGCGGGCTCGGGGGGCCCGTGGGCCTGGGCACGCTGACCCGCGCGACTGTGCTGGAGCTGCTCGCCGCCCTGCGCGCCCGGGGCTGGCGCTGCGTGCTCGGGCTGGAGGTCTGCGGCTTCGGCTGGTCCTTCCAGCGGGAGCTCCGGGCCGCGGGCACGGAGGTCCTGACCTTTGCCACCGAGGCCCTCACCGGGCGGCGCAAGACCAACACCCGCGACGCCGCCGCGCTCGCCCGCCTGGTCGGCGACCGCACCGTGCATGGCAACACCACGACCAGCCGCCTCGTCCGCGAACCCTCGCCGGAGGAACAGCAGCGCCGCTTCCTGAGCCGGCACCGCGGCCAGCTCATCGCCCTGCGCGGCAAGATCGAGGCCCACGGCCGCGGCCTGCTGCTCGACTTCGGGCGGCTCGACTTTCCCGACTGCTGGTGGGGCAAAAAAATGTGGCCGCGCCTCGTCGCCCAGCTCACCGCCGCCGGCGAAGACTGGCTGCGCGAAGCCCTCGCACCCCAGCGCGCCATGGCCCAGGCCGTGCACGCCCAGATCCTCGAACTCGACACCCGGCTCGCCGTGGTCGCCGCGCAGACCCTGACCATCCCACTGCCCCACGGCCTCGGCCAGCTCACCGCACTCACCGCCTGCCTGGAAGTCATGGACTGGCAGCGCTTCAGCAACCGCAAGAAAGTCGGCAGCTACATCGGCTGCGCCCCGAGCGAACACAGCACCGGCCCCGGCCAGCTCCTTGGCGGCATCGACCGGCAGGGCAACCGGCGCCTGCGCAGCCTGCTCACCGAAGCCATCTGGCGGCTCCACCGCTGGGAGCCGCGCTGGCAGGGCTTTGGCAAATGGGGCACCGTCATCCGCGACACCCAGGGCAGCTCCGTGCGGAAAAAGAAAGCCGTCATCGCCTGCGTCCACCTGCTCTTCATCGACCTCTGGCGGCTCTTCACCGGCCGCGCCGACCTCGGCTTCACCGGCCCACCCACCACCGCCTGACCCACACCTAGACCCAGACCTACACCCAGACCTAGCTTACCCACTCTCATCCCACCCGCGATGCGCAACCCCTTGCCAACGGTAAAGCACCTGATCGAAGCCCTGCAGCTGGCGGACTTAATCGTCCGCCGACGGTTTAGAGTGGTCGGCGCTTACTGCTTGGGTCCATCCAGGACCGATGACCTCGGATTCCCTGACTGGGCGCAGAGCCCCGCCGCCCGCCCCGCCTCGTGCGGGCGCGGCGCGGCGGCGGCCCCCCTGCTGCTCGCATAGGAGCTTGGAAGTCCTCGGACTCCGCATCCTGACCCAAGGCCGTCCGGCCTGGCGCATCGCCCCACCCACCACCCCTCACCCCAGCCCATGTTCTAACCCCACCCCACCACCCACCCTTTGGAAAAACGCGCCAGAGAGGTCTCGATTATTCGGGGGGAACAAAGGGCTTTCCCCAAGCTCCCGCACCCTCCCTAATCCTCCGCCTCACGCTGCCGCACCCATCACCACCCTTGACAATCCTTCATAGGCGCTGCAGCGCATGGTTCGGCGTTGCGGTGATTGGAGTTACCATCCCCTGACTTTTTGGATGCAGTATGAGCCATACGGAACGCCTTGGTAATAGGTGGGCCAATGGCAGTATCGCCCGCAACGGGCGCAAGTTCCGGGTATCGGCGGAAGCGGAGGTGATGACGGGTAACCGCTCGAACCGCCCCCGCCTGAGTCCATAAAGGCGTCGATACAATCGATTACAAGTCGCGACTCAAAGATCGATGTTCTCGGAGGTGGTTCCCATTCTGAGACGTGATTCAATACTTGCCCGAGTGGCCAAGTGGCGTTGGCACCGGGAGTCCCAGAACAGACCACAACGGGAGACTCTGCGCTGAGCCAGCGAAGCACGGTAAGATCCTGCACGTCTCGACGTGTCAGTGCTGTGATCAGCTCCCCACTAGCGGTGAGCAATTCGATCGTCGTACTGCCGCGCGTCCAGCGCAAATGCTGGA
>CAIQUL010000230.1 GCA_903874975.1 uncultured Chthoniobacter sp.
ATGAGAAGATGGTGGTTGATCACGCGCTGCTGGAAAATTTCCACGACCGCAAGACGCCGGTGCCGGCGCGGGGACCGATCCAGTTGCAAACGCACGGGGGGGAAATCCGCTGGCGGAAGGTTTTCCTCCGCGAGATCGGGGCGGAGGAGGCGAGCAAGATGCTCGCGAGCAAGGGCGGCGATGGTTTCAAGGCAGCCTGGAATGGGAAGGACTTCGAGGGTTGGGCCGGGTCGGTGGATCATTACGAGGTGGTGGATGGCGGGATCGTCTCCAAGAAGGGCAAGGGCGGGACGATCTACGTGCAGGAAGAGTTGATCGATTTCGTGGCGCGTCTCGAGTTCAAGCTGCCGCCGGGGGGTAACAATGGGCTGGCGATTCGCTATCCCGGCTCGGGCGATACGGCCTATGTGGGCATGACGGAGTGCCAGGTGCTCGACGACAATTATGAAAAGGTGAAGGGCAAGATCGACCCGCGGCAGTCGCACGGCAGCGCCTATGGCATGGTGGCCGCGGCGCGCGGGTATCAGCACGCGATCGGGGAGTGGAATTTTCAGGAGGTCACGGTCAAAGGCTCGATCCTCCGCGTGGAACTCAACGGCACGGTCATTCTCGACGCCGATCTTTCCAAGGTGGACATGGCGACCGTGATGACCAAGAGCCCGCACCCAGGCAAGGACCGCAAGAGCGGATTCTTTGGCTTCGCGGGGCACAGCGATCCGGTCGCTTTCCGCAATATCTCGATCAAGAAACTTTAGCAGACTGTTGAAATGCCGTGCATAGCCTCACGCCAAGGTCGCCAAGGATACAAAGGTGTTGGAAGGAATTTTCCTTCGTGTCCTTGGCGACCTTGGCGTGAGACTTTTTCAACAGCCTGGCAGGACTCCCACCTCACCGACTCAACCCACAACCTAATATGAACCAACCCGAAGCCACCTCCCTCAACCGCCGCCTTTTCCTCTCCCGCTCCGCCGCGGCGCTCGCCGTCAGCTCGGTGGCTGGCTTCCCCGCGATCAGTCGCGGCGCGGAGAATAACAAGCTGCTGAAGGTAGCGCTCGTGGGTTGCGGCGGACGCGGCTCGGGCGCGGCGGGCCAGGCGATGAACGCCGATGAAAACGTGCAGCTCGTGGCGCTGGGTGATGCTTTCTCCGACCGGCTCGAATCCGCCTACAACAACCTCAAGACGACCGAGCCTGAGAAGGTGCAGATCGAGGATAAGAACAAGTTCGTGGGTCTCGATGCCATCGACAAAATCTGCGCGATGAAAGAGGTGGATGTCGTGCTGCTGGCCTCGCCGCCCGCCTTCCGCCCCGAGCATCTGCAAAAGTGCGTGGAAGCCGGCAAGCACACCTTTTGCGAAAAGCCCTGCGCGACCGACGCGCCGGGAGTGAAGCGCTTCCTCGAAGCCACGGCGGTCGCGAAGCAAAAGGGTCTCGGGTTGCTTTCGGGTTTCTGCTACCGCTTTGCGAACGGCGAGCGCGAGTTTTTCAAGCGCGTTCACGCGGGCGAGATCGGCGACGTGCGCGCAGTCTATGGTGCCTACATGGGCGGCTCGCCGTGGGCGCCGAAAGCGCGCAAGGAAAGCTGGGGCGATCTCGAATACCAGATGCGCAACTGGATCTATCAGACGTGGCTCTCCGGCGATCACCTCGTGGAGCAGGCCATCCACAGCGTGGATAAGATGATGTGGGCGTTTCAGGACGCCACGCCCGTGCGCGCGTGGTCGGTAGCTGGCCGGCAGCAGCGCGTGGAGGCGGAATTCGGCAACGTGTTCGACCACTTCGGCGTCGTCTATGAGTTCGAGGGCAGCCGGATGGGCACCCTCTTTTGCCGGCAGCAGCAGGGCGTGTGGGCGGATAGCAGCGAGCGCATCTTTGGCACCAAAGGCACCGGGCAGATCGTCGCCTTCCGCAGCCAGAGCTACAAACTGCTCGACGGCACGGCGTGGAAATACACCGGCGAAAAGAGCGACATGTATCAGAACGAGCACAACGCCTTCTTCGCCTCGCTCCGCGCCGGCAAGCCGCTGAACATGGGCGAGCAACTCGCGCACTCCACGATGGTCGGCATCCTCGGGCGCATGGCTGGCTACACCGGCCAGGTGGTCACATGGGAGGAGGCCGTCAATTCCAAGGAAGACCTGCGCCCCGCCGGTCCGCTCGATTTGAAAATGAAACTCCCGGCACCCACGCCCGCCATGCCGGGCCGGACGAAGTTTGTGTAAGCGGCAACGAGAAGCGGGCTGGGAATTGCCAACGCAGAGGACCAGAGCTGCGCAGCAGGCGCGGACTGGAGAGCATTCACCTGCTCGATGAGTCTTTGGCGCAGCAGCACCGAACTACGAAACGCTGCCGCGTGCTGCGGCGGCGTGCCGCAGAATCGGAACAAGCTCAGCCGCGTCGCGAGGCGCGGTACCATTCGACGAAGCGCGGGATGCCTTCCGCGATCTTCGTGTGCGGGTCGTAGCCAAGGAGCGCGCGCGCTTTGCCAATGTCCGCGTAGGTGAGCGGCACGTCGCCGGGTTGGTCGGGCATTTTCTGGATGATGGCTTTTTTCCCGAGCGCCTGCTCAATCGTGGCGATGAGTTCGCTGAGCGTGGTGGTCTGGCTTTCGCCGAGGTTAAAGACGTCGCAGAGCGGGCCGTCGTAGGTCAGGCAGGCGGTCATGCCCTGGAGGATGTCGTCGATGTAGGTGTAGTCGCGGCGGGTGGAGCCGTCGCCGAACTGCTGGATGGGGCGACCCTCGTCGATGGCGCGGGTGAAGGAATGGATGGCGAGATCGGGGCGTTGGCGGGGGCCATAGACGGTGAAGAAGCGCAGGGAGATGGTGCGCAGGCCGTAGAGGTGGGTGTAGTTGGAGCAAAACTGCTCGGTGGCCATCTTGGTCGCGGCGTAGGGCGAGATGGTTTGGTCGATGAGCATGTCCTCGCGGAAGGGCGCGGTTTTGATGACGCCATAGACGCTGGAACTGGAGGCGGAGACGACGCGCGGGACGGCGTGGAGGCGGGCGGCTTCGAGGATGTGCCAGGTGCCGGTGATGTTGGTGTCGATGTAAAGCTTCGGTTCTTTGATCGAAGGGCGGACGCCGGCCCGGGCGGCGAGGTGGACGATGGCGTCGGGCTTTTCCGCGCCGACGATGCGCTCGACGGCGGCCCAGTCGCGCAGATCGGCCTCGTGGACGGGCGCGTCTTTGGCGAAGCCGGCGATATTGGCGCGCTTGATGGCGGGGTCGTAGAAGTCGTTGAAGTCATCGAGCACGCTGACCGTGTGGCCCTCGGCGAGGAGTTTTTCGACGAAATTGGAACCGATGAATCCGGCGCCGCCGGTGACGAGAACTTTCATCTGCGCACCGTATGCGGAGCGCGAAAACGCGGGCAAGGGAAAGTTGACCGGCGGGGCGCGGAGGCATGGAGATACGGGCGTCGGCGGGAGACGGAGCATTTTGTTACGCGCGGTTCAGGCAAAAATGTTGACACGGTAAAAGCCGAGTGAGATTCCACTCCCATGCCCGACGAAAACCCGCCCGCCCCCGCAGACGACGACGCTTCCAAAGCCGAGACGATCCGCATTACTCTCCCGCCGCGCCCCGATCAAGCAACCACGGTGAAGCGTGAAACGGTCCGCATCAATCTCCCCGGCAAGCCCGCGCCCACTTTGCCGCCGCTCGGCAATGCGCCGAAGAAGGAGACGACGAAGATCGTGATACCGGCCAGCCTGACGCCGCCCGCTCCTGCGGCCGCCAAGGAGACCGCGCGGATCGAGATTCCGGCCGGTCAGATGCCGCCTGCGGCTGCGGGCACCAAGGAAACTGCGCGGATCGAGATTCCGAGCTTCGAAGGAGCGGCTCCGACGTCGCCGCCCGCCACGCCGACGCTGGCGCCCTCGCCCGTCGCCCCGTCGTTCGGTGCCAAGCCTCCACTCCCGCCACCACCGCGTCCTCCTTCCCAGGCCGGCATGCCTTTGCCTCCTGCCAAACCGGCGAGCGGGGTGCAGCTTCCGCCGAAGCCGCCGTCGCTCGGCGGTGCGCGCGCGACCGTTCCGCTCAAGCCCGCTCCGACTCCGGGCGCGGCCGCGCCGAGGCCCCCGCAGCCACCACCCGCGCCTGCGGCCACGACGCCGCTGAAGCCGGCTGCGCCGAAAAAGGAAACGGCCCGCATCACCCTGCCGCCGGAAGGCGCCGCGCCGGGCAAGCCCGCACTGCCGAAAGCCACGGTCAAGATGCAGCAGACGCAACCGCTCATCGGCAAGCCCTCGCCCACGCTCACCCAGTCCCCCGCCATGACGCGCTCCCCGGCGATTTCGACTTCGCCCGCGATGCAGGTGGAATCCGGCCCGGACACCGCAACGAAGGCGCTCTCCATCGCGGTGCTCGTGCTCTCCATCGGCACAGCGGTCTGCGCCTACCTCGTTTATCAAACCACTCTTCCAGTCTGA
>CAIQUL010000231.1 GCA_903874975.1 uncultured Chthoniobacter sp.
CAAAGGCTTGCCGGTCTCCGCGTCGAAGCAGGCCACGCCCTCCTGGAGGTCGGGCCCTTCGCCCTGGTAGCCCATGATGTAGAGCTTCCCATTCGCGATCACCGGCGCGCTTTGTCCGGGGAAATCGGCGGTCCACAGCGCGGCCTTTGCGTCCACTTTTTGGGGTAGACCTTTTTCCAGCGAGACGCCGGTCTGCAACGGCCCGCGCCAGTCGAGCCAGCCCGTCGCACCGGCAGCGGCCTTGAGCGGCGCGGCAGGCTTGGTGGGCTGGGCTTTGGGCGCGGCGTGCAGCGCGGCGGCGAGGGCCAAGGTGAGGGCGAGGGCGGGGACGAAGGAGAGTTTCATGGGCGGATGCGGTGGCTCCGAAAGGGAGTGCGCGGAGTTTTAGAAACGCGACGGCGAAAGTCAAAGCTCCTCACACGGAGTCAAGGGGCGGGCCTCATTCGGAGTTGGATTCCGGGGCGTGCGCACCGCATCCTGCGCGCCCGCATGCCCACACCGCGCCCCTCTCCCCCGCCCAAGCGCCTGCCGGTGCTCCTGCGCCGCGCGTGGTTCGGGCTGAACCAATCCTTCCGCCAGCGCACCGCGCATCTCGGCATCACGCCGGATCAGTTTTCCATCCTGCGCTGGCTGAGCGAGGGCGACCCGCAGGGGATGACGCAGCGCGCGCTGACCGACCTCATGGCGAGCGACGCCAACACGATCACGTCCACGCTTTCCCGGATGGAAAAAGCCGACCTCATCGCGCGCCAGCTCCACGAAACGGACCGCCGCGCGCGGCGCGTGAAGCTGCAGCCTGCGGGGCGGCGGGCGCTGACCCGCGGGCGGAAGATCGCGCTGGAGCTGCAGGAGCAGGTGCTGGCCGCGCTGCCCGCCGCGCGACGCGAGAAATTTCTCGAAGACCTCGAGGCCATCGCCGCGGCGTGTGTGGGTGAGCGCTGACCGGCGGGGCCGCGGCAGACACGGCCCGCCGCCTACCGGTGCGGCGGCAGCGGCTTCCCGAGGCGGACAAAGTCTTCCTCAAACGCGATCCAGCCCGCGAGGCGCTGCCGCAGCCGGGCGGCGCGCTGGGGTTCGGCGGCGCGGAGATTGACCTGCTCGTGCGGATCGGCGGCGAGGTCGAAGAGCGACTCGCGGTCGCGGGTGACCTCGAAGACGTATTTCCACCGATCCTCGCGAATCCCGAGTTGGTACTCGTCCACGCTGGAGACGAAGAAGGTGCGGTTCGGGCGTGCGCTGGCGAAAAGACTGTGGCCCTGCCAGGCGTCGGGGATTTCCACGCCGAGCACGTCGGCGATGGTGGGGTTCAGGTCCACGTGCCCGCCGACGTTGGCGAGGCGCCGACCCTCGGGGAAAAGGCGCGGATTCCAGAGCATGAAAGGCACATGGATTTCCTCCTGCAAGACCGTGAAGCCATGGCCCACGTTCCCGTGCGGATCGCCAAACGCTTCGCCGTGGTCGCCGGTGATGACGACGAGGGTGTCGTCCGCGAGTCCGCGCGCGCGCAACGCGGCAAAGAGCCGCCCGAGATGCTCGTCGGTCTCGTGCAGCACATTGAGATAGCGGGCGAGTTTTGCCGCGTGCGGCGGAGGCGGCTGGCCCGCGAAAAAGTGCTCGCGCTTCCGGCCGGGTCGCTGCGCGTAGGGCTCGTGGGTCTGGTCCGTCCAGCAGTAGGCGAGAAACGGCTGGCCGGGCTGCTCGTCGATCCACTGGATGAGCCGGTCGATGAGGAAGCGGTCCTCGCCGCCCCACGAGGTCAGCTCGGGGAGCTTCATGTCGCGGAAGTCCTCGATGGTGTCGTAGCCGGCGTCTTTCAGGACAAACCGCGCTCCGCCCCAGTCCAGATCGCCATTGTGCAGGTAGGCGGTACGCCAGCCACGAGCCTGCAATGTTTGGGCCAGGGTCGGCGGGAGCCGCTCGTGAAAGGCCTCGCCCCACCCGGTCGGCACATAGCTCCAGGGCACGCCGGGGTAGAGGGAAAAATTCACGGCCATAAACGTGGTGAAGGTGTAGGGCGCGTGGGCGTGGATGGCGTCGAAGACCACGGCATTTTTCGTCTCCGCCGCGAGGTGCGGCGTGGTGGCGTAGGGGCTCCCGTACCAACTCAGATATTTCGTCGCGACCGATTCGAGAACGATCACGATGACATTGCGCGGACGCGCCGTTTTCACCGCTGGAGAAAAGCCCGTCCGCGGCTGCGCGCCCCGGTTTCCAAAGACCCGGAACTCGTCCAGGTCTCCGGGCAGAAACTCGCGCGGCACGTTTTCTTTCCGGCTGCCGGTCAGCCCCACCACGGTGGAGCGCAGCAATTCCAGATGCGGGCAGAGGAAGAGGCGCCGGTTCTTCGGATCGGCGGCGGCGTCCGAGGTATTGCACGCGCCGACCACGATCCAGAACGCCGCCGTCCCGAGGATCACGGGCGGAAACGTGCGCCTCCGCGAAGCCAGCAACGCGCCGGCCAGCAGCGCCAGCGGCGTGCCGACGAGCGCGAGGATGATCGGCCAGGTGAGCCGGTCGGTGATCGACGACTGCACCGCCGCACCGCGCATGAGCCGCAGCACATCGAAACTCAGGGGGCGCTCCAGCGCCACGAAAACGCCGTACGCGACCACCGCATACACCGCACAGAGCGCGCCTCCCGCCACGACCAGACCGCGCACCGTGGACGCGAGCCGCACCCTCCCCCGCAGCAGCCACGCGATCGCCTCGCCCATCGCACCAAAGGAGAGCGCAAAGATCACGTCGCGAAACGAAACCACCGTGAGCCGCACCGCCCAGCCCCAGCCATCCGGAGTCCCGAGCGACAGCGCCTTTGCCCCCACCAAAATCAGCGCCAACCAAAAGCCGACCCAGATCAGCGCCACCGGCCGACGCGGGGGCGCGGGAGTCTCACGAATGTCCTCATTTTGCTGCATGTTTGTAACCCGCAATAGGTGCGGACTCCGCCTTGGGTCAATGGTGCTGTTCCGCGGGAACAGCCGCGCCGGCGCGAGCTTCAGCGCGCGCCGCCGGGACCGGGCGTTACTTGCGGACGATGTGGAGGCGCGACCGCTGGACGAACTCGAAGTCGCCGGACTTGTCGCGGAAGTATTCGTCCACGGCCTGGCGACAGCCGGACCATGCGCCGTAGTCATCGATCACGAGGACGCCGCCGGGAGAAAGATGGGGCGCGATCCGTTGCAGGCAAACCGTGACGGATTCATACCAGTCGCCGTCCACGTGAGCGAGGGCGACCGGTTCCTGGATTTGCAGCGTGTCCTGAAACAGGCCTTTAATGAGATGGACGTTATTCGCCGCAATCGGAAATCCGTGGTGGGCGAAGCTTTGGGTCACCTTGTCGAAGAGGTTTTCCTCGTAGCCGTAATACTTCTGTCCCGCGATGCCTTCGGACTGGCCGCTCATGATGACCTGATAACGGTCGAGCACGTCCTGACCGTCGCGCTCGGAGGGTGCCGGGATGACGCCGAAGACATCATACACATTGAGCTGACGGAGCGGCGACTTGGCCGCCGCCAGCACGATGGCCGACCCACCCAAGGCACAGCCCGCTTCGATGAGGAGGCCGGGGACGGCTTGCTCTTCGATCCGCCGGACTTGGCCATGGAGATCCTCCAAGGCAGCTTCTTCAAGATAGGTCAGGGCGTCGGCCATGACGGCGTTAATGGTGGGAAATTGGCTCATGGGTTTAGCTCTTTGAGGCAGGTTTCGAGAAAGCTCAAGTATCCGTTGCGGAAGGGATCGGCATTGACGACCGGCGGCTTGTCCAGCGCGCTGGCCTCCCCGCGCCGGAGTTCTTCGGTGGCGATCTTGACGCCGATGCCGTCAAAAATACTGACGCGATCATCCTCTTCATTTAGCACGCCCACATAGATGACCGGTGTCCCAAAGGCGATGCACGGCAGGGTCGCGTGGACTCGCGTGGTGATGACGAGTTCCGCCGTGCGATAGCGCATGAGCAAGCCATAGGCTTTCCGATATTGCTCCACGACATCCTCCTCGGTGACTTCTTCGGGCTCGAAGGGTTTGAGGTCGTGGGAAAGATGGATCGAATCCGGGTAGCGGGAGGCCACCAAGGCATGAGCCTCCGGGTCGAGATCCACGCTGATCACGCCTTCCCGGCTCCCGTGATAGGTGGGATAAGTCAGCGTCGCGCACCGGGTCAGGTGGGTGGGAATGCCGTGTTCGGAAAGGTATTTCTGCGTCACGGTATCGCGACAGCCGATCACCCCGCAGGGCTTCAGCGTCTCGAGCATCTCCGGAGTGCGGACATGGGGCGCAAGGTGGATCCCCACATGCTTCACGCCGCGAAACTCACTCGGCTGAGCAAAGCGACCCGAGGTGAGCCAGCCGTTGGAGACGAGACAAAGGTCGGGATGAGGCGTCAAACGGTCGCGCTTGAGCAATTTGCTCGGGCGGACATGCTGCAGGAGCGCGAGCGTCTGGATGTGGTCGCCTAAATTGTCGCAGTAGTAAGTATAGACGCCGAAGGGTGATGACGGCGACAGGGACATCAGTTCTTCAAAACTTTTCATCTCGCGGCTGGGATTTTGATTTTGCACTTTGGTGGTTGGTAACGGCTAGGGGTTGACGCTTTTTCGACTCTGACTGGCGCGCTAGTCCTTGGCCAGAGGTTCTGCGGGAAGTTTCTCACGCAGTCACGGTTCGGTTGGGCTCCGGGAAGGGCACCAGCTTGATGCCCAATCGCCGGGCGGCGGCTTGCACGGCGGGATCGGTCAAGGTGGACAGTTCCTGCATCCGCTCATCGCGATACATCGTGGTGAAATCCACCTCGGTGGCGGGATGGCACCCGAGTTCGGTCAGTCCTGGCGGGAGTTTCTCCAGCAGAGCGATGAGCGCCTCCGGCTGAATCGCCGCGGGCACCGGCCAGCCCTCGCTGCTTTGGCCGTAAAAAGCCCCCGAATAGCAGGCCGGACTGGCCGCCGACCGAACGGGCGCTCCGAGGCGCGCCGCCTCTTCGAGCACGATGGCCCGCATCGGCTCGCGCAGGTGGACGTGCTGATGGGAATCAATGTGCGTCGGGCCGCGTCCGACGAGTTCCACGAAGCGGTCGCACTGCGCGCGCACTTCGGCATAGACCAACTCCGCGTTGTCGAGCGGCACCACCTCGTAAACCGGCACCCAGGAAAAGGTCGCCACGTCGTAGCGCCATTCGCCGAGGTCGAGGTGCAAACCCAGGCTGAAGCCACTCCGCGCCCGCGCCCAAACGACCGCCTCGGAAACCGCCGGCCAACGCACCATCATGCTCGCACTGGTCACGATCCCATCCGTGTGCGCGATGGCGACGCCCTGATTGATGCCGTGGCTTTGCCCAAAGTCATCGGCGTTGACGATTAGCGACCGCCCGGATTCATCCGCGCCAGAGACACTCATAGCCCCAGGTCCTTGAGCAGCCGTGCGAGGACCTTCTCCGCATCGAAGTATTCCTCCGCGATCCGCCGCGCCGCGCGGCTGTGCCGCGCGTAGTCCGCCTCGACCGCCTCGAAAGCCGCCACGATTTCGTCGAGCGTGTCGAAGGCGAAAAGTCCCTCGCCTGTGGGCAGCGTGCGGCCGAATCCGGTGTTCTGCGTGATGACCGGCCGGCCCGCCGCGAGATAGCAGGCGCTCCGCTCGCTGAACCAACCGCTGTTCAGTCGCACGTTCTGATCTTTCGCCACGGTCCACTCGCCGCGCGAGGCGCAGACGTAGTCGTGATACGGAAAAGGATCGGTCGTGAACGTGGCGGCGTCGCCGAGTGTGAAGCCCCGCCCCGCGAGCATCGCGCGCGTTTCCGCGTCCACGGCGGCGAGGTTGAAAGCCAGTTCGATCGGGGGCGACACCCGCTGGGGGAGATCGAGGAATTTCTGAAACTCGTGGTGTTTGCTCCAGTAGTAAGTCTCGCCATTGAAGACGAGGTCTTTGCCGGTCTGCTTCCAGTTTGCGACGGTGCTCCAGTGCGGCCGCGTGGGCGCGTCGGTGGGCCACAGATCGAGCAGGATCGCCTGGCGGGTGTGCGCCTGCAGCCGGGGCAGCGGCGGAATCGGGCATCCGGGGGTGCCGATGTTTTCCCCGTAAGTCACACACGCCTCGTGCTCGTCCACGATGGCGCGCGCGATGGCGTCACCATTGGCGTAGCCGAGTTCGTGAATGACCGGATCGGTGCCGAAGTAAATGAGGCGCTTGGCAGTGAGCTGGTCCTCCGCGAGGCGGGTCGCGCCACCGACATTGAGCACCGCGTCGGACTCGACCAGCAAGGCGTCGCCCCGCGAACCGGCCGGCCCGAGCCACGCCCGGTCCGAGTAACTCCGGCGGTAGGCCCAGCGGTCCCCGAGCCCAAAGCGCTCGGCCACGCGGGCGAGGTAAGGCAGCGCGTAATCCGAATCGCACACGAAGCTGCCGCGCACCGGATCGTAGGGCCAAAAGGACGACGTCTCCAGATAGTAAACATCATGCCCGAGCCGGAGCAGACCGGCGGCGATCTGCATGTGCATCCAGGCCATGCCGGCGTAGGGATCGGCGGCCATGGTGCCGAGAACAACAATGCGGCGACGGGAAAATGCCATCTGCTTCAAAGACTCTGGGGTGCCCGCTTTACTGCCCCTGCCGGGCGCGGACAGCGCATGCGGTCCGGCGATGCGGACGAATTGGAATTGGTTGGTTCAATGTTTGCAGAAATAATTGCTCGCCTCATTTGGGACTACATTTGGCCGCAGACGGACGGCCAGCAGAAACTTCCTATTCACGGATTTTTCTCCCCGAGATGCGCGGAATGATAGAGTTTCGCGTAGTGCCCGCCCCGCGCGACCAGCTCCGGCCCCTGACCTTCCTCGACCGCCGTGCCGTCCGCGAGCACGACGATTTTGTCCACGTCGTGCACGGTCGCGATCCGGTGCGTGATGATGAGCGTCGTCCGCCCACGCATGAGTTCCTCGAGGGTGGCCATGATCGCGGCCTCGGTCGTCGGATCGAGCGCGCTGGTCGGTTCGTCGAGCACGAGGATCGGCGCATTTTTCAAAAACGCGCGCGCGATGCCAAGGCGCTGCCGCTGTCCCACGCTCAGGTGCCCGCCGCGCTCGCCCACCATGCTGCCGTAGCCCTCGGGCAGCGCCATGATGAACTCGTGCGCCTGCGCGCGTTTCGCCGCCTCGATGACCTCCGCCTCCGTGGCACCGGGTCGGCTGTAAGCGATGTTTTCCCGCACGCTGGTGGAAAAAAGGAGCGTGTCCTGGAGCACGATGCTGATGCAGTTGCGCAGCGACTTCTTCGTGATCTCGCGCACGTCGCGACCATCCAGCAAGACCCGCCCCGCCGTGGGATCGTAAAACCGCGGCACCAGCGCGAGCAGCGTGCTTTTCCCCGCGCCCGTCCCGCCGACAAACGCCACCGTCTGGCCCTGCTCCACGCGCACGTTGACGCTCTTCAGAATGAGCCGGTCCGCAGTGTAGCCAAACGCCACGTTTTCAAAAGTCAGCTCCCCACGCGTTTCGGTCACGGTCTGCGCATTGGGCAAATCCGGCACATCGTTTTGCCGGTCGAGCACCTCGAAACAGCGCCGCACTCCCGCCGAAGCGCCCTCCATGGACCAGGCCAGGTAGGCCAGACCTTCGAGCGGCTGATAGAGCATGATCAGGAGGGTGGAGAGGTACCAGATCTGCCCGACGGTCAGCGTGCCCGCCATCACATGCCGGGCGCCGACGTAAAACATCGCCGCGGAGCTGATCGCGACAATCGTCCCCGCGAGCAGGGAGCTTTTCATGGTGGTCGCATTGTGTTCCAGGGTCGCGTCGAGACTGCTCTGGGCCTTGGCCTTGAACTGGCCGACTTCGTAATCCTCGCGCCCAAACGCCTGCACCATCCGGATCGAACTCAGCCCCTCCTGAGCCACGGTCAGCACCCCGCTTTCGCGCTCGGCGATCCGCGTGGACTGATCGCGAATCTTTTTCGCGTAGATGAATATCGCGAGCATCAAAAACGGCAGCATGACGAGGGACAGCAGCGCGATATCCCGATCGAACATCCACATCGCGCCGAACGTCCCCACCAAACCGACGACCGATTTGAAGACGACGAACCAGTCGGTGTAGATCGTCTGCAGCGTCTGCGAATCGTAGGCGACGCGGAAACTGCTGTCGGCACTGCGCCGCTGATCGTGGAACTTTAGCGGCAGCGAGTGGAGGAAGGCATAGAGTTCCGTGCGCAAGGCGAGGACCACCTGCAAGCCGCACCGGATCGTCGTGAGGCTGGCTAAATAGCCGACGCCCCCGGCCAGCACGTGAAAGACCACCATGAGAGCGCAAACTGCCGTCAGGATCGTCACGAGACTGAACGCTCCGAGGTCATGACCCAAGAGCATCAGGCCATGGGTGCCGGTCGCTTGAGCCGGCAGCAGCTTGTCCACGATGAATGCGAGCGGCCAGGGCCGGAGGATGTTGAGGGCGCTCCCGGCCACCGTGAGCAGCATCGCGCCGACCGTCGCGCGCAGATGCGGGCGAAAATAGGCGAGGGCTCGGGTGTGGACGGACATGCGCCGCGATAGAGCACGGCCCCGGTTGCTTTGGCAATCGCAGAGCACGCCGCCCGTGCGGGAAAAAAAGAGTTCGGAAACGGGAGGCGGTTGGTCATCCTGCGGCGCAAATCCTGGTGCGGCTTAGTGCCTTCGCGGGGAAAACCATGCCCACCCAACCGCCCCACTCAGACCCGACGAAAGCGCCACCCAACGCGAAGGCTGATCACTTTGCCGGCTTCGATGGCATCCGCCTCGTCGCGGCCATTGCCGTCATCCTGTCGCACGCTTTTGTCATCGCCGGTGGCACCAATGAGGATGGCCTGCTCATCCAGCTTCTGGGTGGGCGGAAAGTCCTCGGGGTCCTCGGCGACTACGGGGTCGCCACATTTTTCATCATCAGCGGCTTCCTCCTTTCCCGCTCGCTCCGTTCCAACCCCAGCATCGTCACTTACGCGGTCAATCGGACCCTGCGCATCGTCCCGGCGTTCGCCGTCTGTATCCTCGTCTCGGCCTTCGTGATCGGACCCATCGGCACCGGGCTCCCGCTGAGCGCGTATTTCTCCTCCTCCGCGCCATGGACGTTTGTCGGCCACGCCCTCAATGGGTTCACCGATTGGAGCTTGCCCGGCGTCTTTGCCTATGACGGCGAGCTGGCAAAACAGGTCAACGGATCGCTCTGGTCACTCCGTTACGAGGCCTTGAGTTACGTCTTTCTCCTCCTGGTTTGGACCGCGTGCCGATCAGCCACGCTCGCCACATGGGTCGTCGTGGCGGTGGCCATCGGCACCTGGACCTCCCCCTTCGTGACCGCGCACGTCCTCGGCCTCGCCTACACGCTCCCCTACTTTGCCGGCGGCGTCTTGATGCAGTGGGTCCACGCGCGTTACGGCACGAACCGCACCATGGCCGTCGCCAGCGCCTTCCTGCTGGTTATGGCCGGTGTGTTTCACCTCCAGACCCAGGCCTTCGCCGTGCTGGGTGCCTATCTCGTCGTCTTCTTCGGCGAGCGTCAAAACCCCGGCTCGAAGCTCGCCGGGAAAATCGGCGACTGCTCCTACGGCCTCTATCTCTACGGCTGGCCCGTCGAGCAGCTCCTCCGGCAACTCACCGGCACCACGGACCCCATGTTTCTCTTCGTCACGGCGCTCGCCCTCACCTGGACGCTGGCTTTCCTTTCCTGCCATTTTATTGAAAGACCAGCCATGAAGCACCGGCGAGCCCTGGCCAGTAGGATTAGGGCGGTCGCAGGAAAGTGCTTCGGCGGCGCGCTCGCGCCCGCAACCGGAGGCGCAAAAATCGCCTTCGTCGCCGGTGCCGCCTTCTTGCTGACCGCCGGACATTGGTGGCTCGTCATCCAAAGCATCGGCGAACTCGCCCTCGTGATGCTGGCCGGCGCGGTCCTCGCCGTCCTGGTGCATCGCATCGGCCTGATGTCCCGCCTTTTCCGCCCCGGAAGTGACAGCTCGGGAGGCTGACTTCCCACCCTGCGGAGAGACCGACCACCTGCGCGAAAACGCCCGATGCGCGACTCAATCGTCGTCGTCCTTCTTCTTTTTCTTCTTGTCCTTGTGCTTCTCGCCAGCCCGCTGGGCCTCGCGGATTTCCCGACGCTCGCGCAAGCCGCCCCGCCCG
>CAIQUL010000232.1 GCA_903874975.1 uncultured Chthoniobacter sp.
GCCGTGGCGCGGCGGACGCCGGAGCTTTTCTCGCTCGAGATGTGGGGCGGCGCGACCTTCGACACCGCGATGCGCTTCCTCAACGAAGACCCGTGGCAGCGTCTCCGCGTGCTCCGCGAGCGCGTGCCAAACATCTGCTTCCAGATGCTCCTGCGCGGGGCGAACGCGGTCGGCTACACGAGCTACCCGGCCAATGTCGTCGCCGGCTTCGTGAAGCACGCCGCCGAGAGCGGCATGGATATTTTCCGCGTCTTCGATTCGCTGAACGACCTCGCCAATATGAAGGCCGCCATGGAGGCGGTGCAAAGCACGCACGGCATCTGCGAGGCGGCGATCTGCTACACCGGCGACATCCTCGACCCGGCGCGGGCGAAGTATTCCCTGAAATACTACGTCGCGATGGCGAAGGAACTGGAGAAAATGGGCGCGCACTTTCTTGCGATCAAAGACATGGCCGGCCTCTGCCGCCCGTACGCTGCGAGCGCGCTGGTGAAGGCGCTCAAGGACGCCATCGGCATCCCCGTCCACTTTCACACGCACGACACCAGCGGCATCAACGCCGGCTCGATCCTCCGCGCCGCCGACGCGGGCTGCGATGTCGTCGATCTGGCCATCGCCTCGATGAGCGGCTCGACCTCGCAGCCGAATCTCAACTCCATCGTCGCCGCGCTCCAGCACACCCCGCGCGACACCGCGCTCGACCTCGGCACGCTCAACGAATTCAGCGACTACTGGGAGCAGGTGCGCGCTTTCTACGCGCCGTTCGACACCGCCCCGAAGGCGGGCAGCGCCGAGGTCTATCTCCACGAGATGCCCGGCGGCCAATACACCAACTTGAAAGAGCAGGCCGCCTCCATGGGCCTCGGCTCCCGGTGGCCGGAAATCGCGCGCACCTACCGCGAGGTCAACGACCTCTTCGGCGACATCGTGAAAGTCACGCCGTCGAGCAAGGTCGTCGGCGACATGGCGCTCTTCCTTTTCACCCGCGGCATCAAGCCCGCCGACGTGGTCAACCTCCCGCCCGGCACGAGCTGGCCGGAGAGCGTGCTCGACATGCTCAGCGGTGGACTCGGCGAGCCGATGGGCGGCTGGCCAGCCGACGTGGTGAAGGCCGTGCTCGGCACCGCCAAGCCCAAGCGCGTGAAGCCCGCGCCGGTGAAGCTCAAGGAGACCAAGGCCGAGGTCGCCGCGAAGACCAAGCGCGAGCCGACCGACGACGACCTCTACTCGCACCTCATGTATCCCGGCGTCTTCGCGGACTTCGCGAAATTCCAGCGCGAGTTCAGCGACGTGAGCGCCATCCCCACGCCGGCGTTTTTCTACGGCCTGAAACCGGGCGAGGAAATCAGCGTCTCCATCGAGACCGGCAAGGTCCTTTTCATCAAGCTGATCAACGTCGGCGCGCCCGACAACGAAGGCCGTCGCGTGATCAGCTACGAACTCAACGGCATGCCCCGCGAGGCCGTGGTGCAGGACAAATCCGTCGCGCCGAAAACCAAATCGCGCGTCAAAGCCGACGCCGCCGACCCGCTCCAACTCGGCGCGCCCATCCCCGGCATGATCACCGCCCTCGCCGTCAGCGTCGGCAGCAAGGTCGCCAAGGGCGACAAGCTCGTGACGCTCGAAGCGATGAAGATGCAGACCACCATCTACGCGCAGCAGGACGGCGTCGTCGCCGAGCTGCTCGTCGCGGTGGGCGACTCTGCGGAGGCGGGCGACCTGCTGGTGAAGCTGCGCGCGTAGCCCGATTACATTTCGCGGCGCACCCCTTGCGTCCGCTTCGGAAATGGCGCGCTACTTTTCCCGCACCCGCGGCACCCAGTGCGTGCGGATGTAGTCGTCCACTGCGTCCTGCCATGAGCGCGGAGTGAGGCCGGTGGTGCGGGTGAGGCGGGCGGTGCTCATCGAGGTATAGACCGGGCGGCGTGCGATGAATGCTTTGAGCTCCGCCATCTTCAGGCCACCGACGGTGCGCGCTTTCAGCGGCACTCCCGCGGCGAGCGCGCAGTCGAGCGCGTGCTGGCCGTATTCCTGCCAGGTGCAGCCGCCGGAGTTGCAGAGGTGCATCACTCCGTCGGTTTCGAGGTCGAGCAGCGGGCGGAGGAGTCGTGCGGCATCCAGCGTGTAGGTGGGCGTGGCCGTCTTGTCGCCGATGGCGTCCACGCTTTCGTGGTCGAGGGCGCGCTGGAGGATTTGGTCCACGAAGCTCGCGCGATCCGGGCCGAACACCCAGGAGACGCGCACCACGAGATGTTTGTCGGCGACGGCGTGGAGGCACTGCTCGCCGCGGAGTTTCGATTCGCCGTAGACGCTGATCGGCCGCGGCTCGTCCTCCTCGGTGTAGGGCTCCCGCTTTTCCCCGTCGAAGACGTAGTCCGTGCTGATGTGGATGCAGCGCGCCTTCTTGCGCGTGCAGACATCGGCGAGCGTCGCCACGGCCTGGCTGTTCAGGAGGAAAGCTTCCCCGGGTTCTTTCTCGCAGCGGTCCACGTTGGTCTGCGCCGCGCAGTTCACGAGCACGTCGAAGGCGACCCCGCCCAGCCGCGCGCGGACCTGCGCGGCGTCGCCGATGTCGAGCTGCGCGTGGTTCAAGCCGACGACCTCGTCGCCCGCCGCCTGCCATTCGCGGAGCAGCGCCGCGCCCAGCCGCCCGCCGCTGCCGATGATGACGATCTTCTTCGCCATGCCTCAGCCTTGGCGCAGCGCCTGCCACCACGCGCGGTTCGCCACATACCAGTCGATCGTCTCGCGGATGCCTTCCTCGTGCTGGTGCCGCGGTTTCCACTGCAGCTCGCGGTGCGCTTTCGACGAATCAATGGCGTAGCGTCGGTCGTGCCCCAGCCGGTCGGTCACGTATTGGATCAGGCTCTCCGGTTTGCCGAGGTGCCCGAGGATCATCTTCACCACCTCGATATTCCGCATCTCGCCGTCCGAACCCACGTTATAAACCTGCCCCGGCTGGCCGTTCATCAGCGCCGCCACGATCGCCGCGCAGTGGTCCTCCACATGGATCCAGTCGCGCACGTTCAGTCCGTCGCCATAGACCGGCAGCGGCTGGTCGCCGAGGGCGTTGATGATCATCAGCGGGATGAGCTTTTCGGGAAATTGATAGCGCCCGTAGTTGTTCGAGCAGCGGGTGATGACGACCTCCATCCCGTAGGTGTGGTGAAAGGCCAGCGCCAGCAGATCGGCGGACGCCTTGCTGGCGGAGTAGGGCGAGCTGGGTTCCAGCGGCGAGGTCTCGGTAAAGCGGCCTTCCTCCCCGAGCGACCCGTACACTTCATCGGTCGAGATTTGCACGAAACGCCGGACTTTGTGCCGCCGCGCCGCGTTGAGCAGCGTGGAAGTGCCCACGACATTGGTGTGAATGAAGTCGCCGGGCGCATCAATGGAGCGGTCCACGTGGGACTCGGCGGCGAAATTGATGACCGCGAAATACTGATGCCGGGCCAGCGCCGCCTCGATCTTCGCCGCGTCGCAGATGTCCGCGTGGACGAACTCGTAGCGCTCGCCGAAACTCGCCGCCACGCCGTCGAGGTTCGCCGGGTTTCCGGCATAGGTCAGCGCGTCCACATTCGTGATCATCGCCGGGCCGTAATGTTCGAGGACGTAACGGATGAAATTGCTGCCGATAAAGCCGCAGCCGCCGGTGACGAGGAGTCGCATTTGGGGGCGGTGTTTAGCAGCGAAGGAAAACCGGCGCTAGAATTTTCCCGTAGCGGAATCCGCGGCGCAGCGTCGGAACGAGGATTACTGCGGGCTGGACTTATCTCGGCGACCGCTTCGGCGAGGAATACTGCCTTTCGGCGGAAGTCTCCCTCGAGTTAATCCCCTTCTTCCGCTAACTCCGACAGGCTGCTAGTAGAGCACGCGGGCGAGGTAGAGCCCTGCGGCGGGGGCTTGGAAATGGGTTTTTGGGTGACCGCCGCCAGCCAGAAATTCATCGAGCGCGGCGGGCGGCATGCGTCCGCTGGCGCAGCGCAGCAGGGTGCCGGTGAGGAGCCGCACCATTTTGTAAAGGAAGCCGTCGCCGGTGAACCCGAGGATGAGCAGCGGGCCGCGTCGGGTGACGCGAATCTCCCGGAGCGTGCGCACGGTGCTGGTCGGCGGTTGGCCGCGATTGGCCGCGAAGCCGGCGAACTCGTGGGTGCCCGTGAGGCGGAGGGCACAGTCGCGGAGCACGTCGAGATCGAGCGGGCCGGGCACGTGCCAGGCGCGACCGATTTCCAACGGGGGAAACACCGGGCCGACGTGGATGCGGTAGAGATAGGACTTGCCCCGCGCCTGAAAACGCGCGTGGAAATCCGCGCCGGCGCGCGTGCAGCGCAGGACGCGGATTTCCGGCGGGAGGTGAGCGTTCAACGCGGCCTGCCATTTCGCCGGCGGGAGAAAATCGCGCGGCACTTCCGCGTGCGCCACCTGAGCGAGCGCATGCACGCCGGCATCCGTCCGTCCCGAGCCATGCACCACCACGCGCTGCCCGCCGACGCGCAGAAACGCCTGCTCCACGCGATCCTGCACGGCGTCGCCTCCGGCCTGGCTCTGCCATCCGCGGAATGGCCGTCCGTCGTAGGCGAGGACGAGTTTCAGCCGCTGGACTCCGTTGCTCATCCGCGCATCGCCTGGGCATCGAGCCAGCCTTGCAGGATCATCTGCGCGGCGACCTGATCGATGACTTCGCGGCTCCGCTGCACATTGCGCCCGGCTTCGTGGAGCGCGCGCTGCGCGGCCACGGAGGTGAGGCGTTCGTCCCACAGTTTCACCTCGCAGCCGCAGGCGGCGCGCAGGATTTCCGCAAAGGCCAGCACCTTCGCCGCCGACGGGCCGTAGCTGCCGTCCATATTGCGCGGCAGGCCGAGCACGATGATCTCGATCTTGTCGCGCACGACGATCTCCGCGATGCGCGCCACGGGCTTGGCGACTTGCTTCACGTGGATGGTCTCCAGCGGGTGCGCGAGCATCCCGAGGTCATCCGCGATCGCGAGACCGATGCGGGCGTCGCCGTGGTCGATGCCGAGGGAGCGCTGCATATTCATCACTGCAATTCCGCGGGTAGGCGCGCGACGATTTGCTTGATCTTTTCTGCCTCGTGGCGGCTGCACACGAGGAGCGCATCGGCAGTTTGCACCACGATCAGGTCGCTCACGCCGAGCAGGGCGATGGTTCGCGGCTGGTCGGAAAAAACGATGTTGTTGCCCGCCTCGAGGACCTGCACGGGGCAGTTGGTCTGGTTCCCGGCTTCATCGGCGGTGAGATACTTCGCGACGGCCGTCCAGCTTCCCACGTCGTCCCAATCGAACGCCGCCTCGACGACGAGCACACGCTTGGTCTTTTCCATCACCGCGTAGTCGATGGAAATTTTCGGCAGCGCCGGAAACGCCGTGGCCAGCAGCTTCGCGAGGTCTTCGCCGGCGTGCAGGCGTCCGACAAACTCGCTGAGCAGCGGGGCGTGCCGGTTGAACGCGGCGAGGATTGCCGGGATGGACCAGATGAACATGCCGGCGTTCCAGCGGAAGTTTCCCTGCTGGAAAAACTGCTCGGCCAACTCGGCGTTCGGCTTTTCGCGGAAGCGCGTGACCTCGAAAACTCCGGGCTCGCCCGGCTCGCCGCCCGCCAGCGCGCACGCCGGCCCCTGCTCGATGTAGCCAAATCCCGGACAGCCCCAGGTCGGCTGGATGCCGATCGTCACCAGCTCGCCAGTGGTCTGCGCCGCCGCCGCCGCGGTGCGCAGCGTGCGTTGAAAGGCCGCGGTGTCCCGGATGAGGTGATCGGCGGGCAGCACGATCATCGTGGCCTGTGGCGCCCGCCGCGCGATCCAGCCCACGCCGAGCGCGATGGCCGCCGCGGTGTCACGCTTCGCGGGCTCGGCGACGATGTTTTCACGCGGCAACTGCGGGCACAGCGCGCGCACGCCGGCCTCCTGGTCGGTGTTCGTGAGGATGAGGATTTGCTCCGGCGGCACCAGACCGTCGAGCCGCCGGACCGTCGCTTCGAGCAGCGATTCTTTCGAGAAAAGCGCGAGCAATTGTTTCGGGCGGGCTTTGCGGCTCAACGGCCAGAAGCGCTCGCCGCTGCCACCCGCGAGGATGAGGACGTAAAGGGGCCGGGAAGATTCCATGCCGGAGGGGATACGCGGTCGGGCGAGGGATGGGAAGCCCGCAGGGCTGCGGAGCGGGTGATAAAGCGGCAGGCAGGTTCATGGCCAGAGTCGTCGAAAGACCTCGACCTCCGGGCAGGGGCGATGGCGGTCCGGAGGGCGGCGAAACCCTCTCGGTTCTGCCGGCCAGGCGGAGCCCCAAAGCCGGAGGCTTTCGCTCCACTTCCGCGGCCTCCATCCCAGGAAAAGCGTGAGGCTGCTCCTTGGTGCCGCCACGCGCGGGGCGGCGCCCTTTCACCCTGCGGACTCGGCGCGGCGGAGGGCGGCGGCTATTTCCTGGTCGGCGGGGACGAGGCGCGCGGCTTCGCGGAAATGGCGGCGGGCGTCGTCGGCGCGACCCTGGGTCTGGAGCACGAGGGCGAGATGGTAGTGGGCGCGACGATGCCGGGCGCTTCCGGAGCGCGCCGGCTCACCGACACGGACCCCTACGGCGCAGTCACCATCTTCCGTACGAGCCAGGCCGGAGTGGTGTTTTTCACCACCATCTGGAGGTCCGTCTGCTTTTTCTTTCCGTCGTCGTCGTAGTAGATCGACTCGGTGTTGTTCACGATGCCCACGACCGCGCCGCGTTCGTCGAGCACGGGGCAGCCGCTGGAGCCCTTGGCGAAATCCGCGGTGATCGCCATGAACGCCTGGTCGCCCGCCGCCTCGCGCCAGATGGTGTGACGGGCCACGGTGCCCGTGGTGAGCAGGTAAAAGCGGTCGTCCGGATGGCTCATCACGACGACCGCCGAGCCGACAGGAGCCGGGGCCAGCGCGAGCGGGAGCGCGGGGAGTTTTTCGTCGGGCGGGAGATCGAGTTGGAAAATCAGGAGATCGTTATGCGGGTCCGCCGCGAGGACTTCGCGCACGGGGAAAACCCGCCCGTCGCGGGTCATCGCCACGAGGCCGCGCGAACCGCGCTCCCTAGCCACATGCTGGCTGGTCACGCAGACCCCGCCTTCGCCGATCACGAACGCCCCGGCGGCCACGAGGAAGTGCGTTTCCTTCGATTTGCCTTCGCGGAAAAACTCGCCGAGCACCAGCGTCGCCGCCTCGGCCCGCGCCGCCACGACCGGCCACGTGAGCTTTTCCCCCGCGGGCTCGGCCAGCCGCAGTGGGCAGCTCGCCCGGTCAAACGTCAGCTTTTTCACGCGGTTCGCCGCCAGCAATTTCCGCCCTTCGGCCTCCAGATAAAGCTCGATCTCGCGGTCATCGAACGGCTGCCCCGCGACGGGCGCGCGGGCGGCGAGCTGCACTTTCTTGGCCCCGGGCCGGGGTTTGTGCGCGCCTAGCGCGTTGCCCGGCGTGTCTGCGGCCGGACTGCCGGCGGCGAGCAGCGCGGCGCAGAGAGTGCAGGCCAGAAAGTTCTTCATGCCCGCATGCTCCGCGAGGCGTCCGCCTTTTGGCCAGCGCGCGCTCATGCCGCCAGCGCGCGCGCGAGCAGGCGCCCGAATGACGCGGCGGCCGTGCGCCCGGCGGCGAGGACCTCGCCGTGGTCGAGCGCGCCGGTGCCGAGGCCCGCGCCCAGGTTGGTGAGACAGGAAAACGCCGCCACCTCCAGACCCAGTGCGCGCGCCTGGATGGCTTCCAGCACGGTGCTCATGCCCACCGCGTCGGCCCCGAGCACACGGAGCATGCGGACTTCGGCGGGTGTCTCGTACTGCGGGCCGGGGAGGCCGGCGTAGACGCCTTCGTGCAGCGTGGGCATTTCCTCGCGGGCGAGGCGCGCAAAGCGGGCGCGCAACTCCGGCGTATAGACCGCGCTCATGTCGGCAAAGTGCGGCCCGCCGGTGAGGGGCGAGGTGCCGGTGAGGGGCGAGGTGCCGGTGAGATTGAGATGGTCGCTGAGCATCATCCACGAGCCCGGCGCGAACTCCGTGCGGAGGGAACCGGCGGCATTGGTGAGGATGAGTTTTTTCACCCCGAGCGCCTGCATGAAGCGCACGCCGGCGGTGACCTCCTCCGCGGTGCGGCCCTCGTAGAGATGCACGCGTCCCTGCGCTACGAGCACCCGCTGGCCGGCCAGTCGGCCAAAGACGAAACGCCCGGCATGTCCGCTGACGGTGGACACCGGGAGGCCGGGGATTTCGTCGTAGGGCAGGCTGAGGATCGGGTCCACTTCTTCGACCACGGAGCCGAGCCCGGAGCCGAGCACGAGGCCCCACTCGGGTTGAAAATCGCGAACCGCCTTGGGCAGCACTTCGGCTTCGAGGGAAAGGCGCATGGCGGGTCAGGCGGTGATGCGGCGGAGCAAGTGGTAGAGCATTTCGAGCCGCGGCATGGAGGCCCCGACGCCGGCGCCTTGCCGCCACGGTTCACCCCAGATCGCCTCGACCTCCACGGGGCGGCCTTCCTGCCAGTCGATCATGGAGGATGGCTTGTAGCGCTTCATCGCATAGCTGCGGTCGATCTGGTGATCGGCGAACGCGTCGGGGATTTCGTGGCCGAGCCGCCGCGCGGCGTCGAGTGCCTCGTCCATCAGTTCGCGCGCGACTTTGCGCAGGCCGTCGTCGGCCAGCACATCGGCCACGGTGGCGCCGTGGGCGGCGATGGAGAGTCCGTTAAAGGGGATATTCCAAAGCAGCTTGCGCCAGCGCTCGGTCACGAGGTTTTCCACGGCGCGGGACTCGATGCCGGCGCGGGCAAACGCGGCGACGATCTCGCGGACGCGATCGCTCACCGGGCGGTGAAACTCACCGATGGAAATGGAGCCCGCGTCGAAGTGGTCGATGACGCCCGGCGCGGTGCGGTTCAGGCACACGAAGCAGAGCCCGCCCATGACCCGCTCCTCGCCCCAGCGGGTGGCGAGAAATTCCTCGTTGCCCAGGCCATTCTGCAAAGTCAGCAGCGCGGTTTTCTCGCCGAGCAGCGGCGGCACCAGTTCGTCCAGCGCCCCGTTCGTCGTGGTCTTCACGGCGATGAGGACGATGTCCACCGGGCCGATTTCCGCCGTGGTGCCAAACGCCGCCACCTTGGGCACTTCCACGGTTTCCCCATGGGTGTGGATGGTCAGCCCGCGCTCCTGCACCGTGGCGAGATCGGCCCGCATGAGGAAACGGACATCGCAGCCGGCGTGAGCCAGCAGGCCGCCGTAGTAGCAGCCCACCGCGCCCGAGCCCACGACCGCGATTTTCAAATCAGTTGGATTCATCGCGCGGAAAATCCCCGGCGGCCCACGCACTTGCAACCCCGCAGCGGGTGCCGCTAAAAAATTGTCGGCCCGCACTGGCCATTCGCGATGCACCGTTCACCATTCACAATCCCCGCGAACGGGTGGAGAGTTCGCGCATGAAATCGCTCCGCCCCCTCCTGCTCGCCGCGTTGCTCCTCGCCCCCGGCTTTTCCCGCGCGGAGGAAAATCGCTACGATGTGCTGAGCAAGCTGCTCCTGCCGTTCGCGCATGTTTTGACCAAGGACGCGAAGACACCAAACCGCGCGCTGCGGCTCACGGCGCGGCTGGAGCGGTTGACGGACTTGCCGCCCGCGCTGGTTGGTTCGCGGGCGGAGATCGCGGTGCAGTATCCCGATAAGTTTCGCCTGCGCGCGCCGGTGCTCGGCGAGGAGCTGACGATCTGCCGTCGCGGACAGGAGGTGTGGGTGTGGCCGGGGGCGAAAGCGGCGGCGCTGATCGAGGCTGCCGGGGCCGCGGGCAAGCTGCCGAAAGCCGATCCCAAGGCGCAGTTCACGCCGTTCCAATTGCCGGTGCCGGAGAAGCAACTCGCGCTGGTCTCGATGTTCTTTCAGGTGAAAGACGTGGGCGCGGAGTCGCTCGATGGGGACGCCTGCCGGGTGCTCGATCTGTTCCTCATGCCGGAGCTGGCGCAGTCGCTCCGGGAAAAGGACTGGGCAGCGCGCGTCTGGGTGCGCGGCGATGGCCTGCCCGCGCGGCTCTCCGTGGCGCGCACCGGTTGGCAGATGGTGGTGCGCTTCGAGCGGCTGGAGTTTTCCAAAGCACTCCCGCCCGAGACGTGGCAGCCGACCGCCGAGCAGGCCGGCGACATCCTGCGCCTCGACGCGGCGCGCTACGGGCAGTTGCTGGAGTTCATCACGAAATAGCGCGAGCGCGGATCGCTTGCTTGCAGCTGGATCGGCGGCGAAAGCGCGGTGCCGCGGAGGGTCCGCTCCCGCCACCTCCGCCCGCCGGGAACTTCGCTCAGGATGACGGGTGTTTGTTTACGCCGCCTGCGGGGCGGCGGCGGGCGGAGGTGGCGTGCCGCCTTTGTCGCCGCGGCGGAAACTGCGCCACCAGGAGAGCGGCAGGCAGCCGATGGCGATGAACGCGAGTTGCGAGGCGTTGAAGGCCATGAGCCAGAAAAAAGCCGCGTCCATGAAGCCGTAGCTGTGCAGCCCGATGCCAAGCATGTTCACGCCGAACCACGACCACGC
>CAIQUL010000233.1 GCA_903874975.1 uncultured Chthoniobacter sp.
GGGCGGCCCTTTTCCCACCACTCGATGAAGGCCCACGCGAGTCCGCCCGCCGCGCCCGCGAAGTGCGTGGCGGCAAAGGCGCTCGTGGCCAGCGTGCCGCTGTTCAGCGCGCTGCCGGCATTGAAGCCGAACCAGCCGACCCACAGCAGCCCGGTGCCGATGAGGCTGAGCACGACGTTGTGCGGGAGCATGGGTTCGCGGGGAAAGCCGCGCCGTTTGCCGAGCACGAGCGCGCAGACCAGCGCGGATGCGCCCGAGCTGATGTGGACGACCGTGCCGCCCGCGAAATCGAGCACCGGAAGGTGACCGCCGAGCGCCCAGTTGAAGTAGCCGCCTTTGCCCCAGACCATGTGGGCGAGCGGGAAGTAAACCAGCGTGGTCCACCCGATGATGAGCAGCACGAAGGCGCTGAATTTCATCCGCTCGGCAAAGGCGCCGGTGATGAGCGCCGGCGTGATGATGGCAAACATCATCTGGTAGAGCATGAAGGTCTGGTGCGGGATGGTCGCGGCGTAGTCCGCGTTGGGCGCGCCGCCCACGCCTTTGAGGAAGAGGTATTGGAGCGGGTTGCCGACGAAGGCGTTGCCCTCGCCAAAGGCCATGCCGTAGCCGAAGACGAACCACATGATGCTGACCAGCGACATGAGGAAAAAACTCTGCATCATCGTGGCGAGCACGTTTTTCGTCCGCACGAGCCCGCCGTAAAAGAGCGCGAGGCCGGGGCCGGTCATCATCAGGACGAGCGCGCAACTGGCGAGCATCCAGGCGTTGTCGCCGGTGTCGATTTTCGCGACGGCGGGAGCGGCGTCCTGCGCGTGCGCGCTGAGGGCGAGGAGGGAAAATAGCACGCCGGACAGGCCGGCGCACCGCGTGGAGCGGGGCGTGGAAAGCATAGGGGCAGACGGGGATGAGGTTTGGGAAGCCCGCCGGGGAGGGCGGGCGGCGCGGAGTAAAGGCGCTCGCGTGGGAAGAGCAAAGCGGGAAATGAAAATCCCCAAGCGCGACCGGCTTCGCGCTTGCGCGGCGAAGTGCGCGGGCCGTGCCCTCGGCGGTGGCGGCGCGCATGACGGGCGGCGGGAGCTACGCGCCCGAACGGTAACCCGCGGGGTCGATCTCGACGGCGGCGTAACCGGCGGCCAGCAGACCGGCTTCGAGGGCGGCGCGGAACTGCGGGAGGCGGGGCAGCTCCTCGGGCGCGATCTGCACGCGCGCGCAGGGCGGGCCGCCGACGAGGTGGCGCACGCGAAAGATGCGGAAGCCGAGGCTGCGAACGTGCGCCTCACCGCGCTCGATCATGGCCAGCGCCTCGACGGTGACCGGCGTGCCGTGCGGGATGCGCGAGCTGAGGCAGGGCTGCGCGGGCGCGTCGGCGGTGGGGAGGTCGAGGGCGCGGGAAAGCTCGCGAATTTCCGTTTTCGTGAGGCCGGCGTCGCGCAGCGGGCCGAGGATGGAAAACTCCGCCGCCGCCTGCCGGCCAGGGCGGACCTGGGTCATGTCGTCGGCGTTTTCGCCGTAGGCGATGGCGCGAAAACCGCGCGCGGCGGCGAGGGCGTCGAGCTTGGTGAAAAGCTCGGCTTTGCAGAAGTAGCAGCGGTTCGGCGGATTGGCGGTGTATTCGGGGTTGGCGAATTCCTCGGTGCGCACGACCTCGACCGGCGCGCCGATTTTCTCTGCGAGCGCGAGCGCATCGGCGAGCGCCTGGCGCGGGAGGCTGGGGCTGTCGGCGATGACGCCGAGCACCTGCGCGCCGAGCGTCGCGTGCGCCTCCGCGAGCAGATACGCGCTGTCCACGCCGCCGCTGTAGGCGATGACCAGCGGCGCGTGGGCGCGGAGCTGCGCGCGGAGGCGGGACAGCTTCGCGTTCATGCGCGTGGGGCTAGAGCTGCACCCGGCGGAAGATCTCGTCGAGCGGGAGCTGGAGGCCGATGAAGAATTCGCCGAACTCGGCGTATTGCGCGCTGACTTCGTCGAAGCGCATTTCATAGACGATGCCCTTCAGGTTGATCGGGTCGTGCGCGAGCAGCGTGACACCCCATTCCCAGTCGTCGAGCCCGGTCGAACCGGTGATGAGCTGGAGGATTTTGCCATGCCACGTCCGGCCGATTTTCGCGTGCCCGGCCATGAGTTTTTTCCGCTCCTCGAAACTCAGCGCGTACCAGTTTTGCCCGGCGGTGCCGCGGCGTTTGCTCATCGGGTAAAAGCACATGACCGGCCACGGCGGGAGCACCGGGTAGAGACGGTCTTTCATGTATTTCGCCATGCGCTGGCGGAAGGCGGTGAGCTTTTCCTCATGCTCCGGCGTGCCCGCGGCGATGCTGTCCTCCGCGACCAGCGATTCGCCGTATTCGGCCTCGCTCGTCGTGTATTCGCTGCGCTCGGTCATCGAGAGAAAACTATAAGTCGGCACGAGCATGTCCGGACCGAGGGCGAGGGAGAGCCGCTTTTCAAAGGCGTTCGCTTTGTGCAGGTCGGCAGCGAGCAGCATGAAGCCGAGGTCGGCCTTCGGCGAAACCATGGCGAAAGTGAGCACCTGCGCGGCTTCAGTGGCGCGGATTTCGGCGATGAGTTCGCTCAGCCGGGTTTTGGCGGCGATCTGTTCGGAGCGGTCGAGGAGCGCCCAGGCACCGTGTTCGATCTTGTAAAAAAGGTGCAGGACGTGCCAGCCCTCGGCGGGCACCAGCGCGTCTGGAAGTGTGTCGTTCATAGGATCGCGACTCTCGCCAGCGCGCGGGAGCGGGTCAACCGGGAAGCCGCCGGACCGCCCGTCCACATGACACAAAAAGGCGTTGCCACCCCGGGATTCGCCCCTATTTTGGGCACTCCAAAATTCCCAACCAAACTATGGCTGACCACGCAAACAAATATCCCGAAAATGTCGCCGGCGCTTTCTATGTGGATGACCAGTGCATCGACTGCGACCTCTGCCGCGAAACCGCCCCTGCCAATTTCACCCGCAACGATGACGGCGGTCACAGCTACCTCTACAAACAGCCCGAGAACGACGCCGAAACCGGGCTGTGCAAGGAAGCGATGGAAGGCTGCCCGGTCGAAGCTATCGGCAGCGACGGCCCCGCCTGAGCGCCCCGCGCCCCGCAGCTTTCGAGCAACCCTCGCCGCGTCGGCGAGGGTTTCTTTTTGGCGGCAGGATGACGGCGTTTGTTTCGCTCCGTACCGCCGCGCCATTCGCCATTCGCCATCTTCCTTTTTCGTGTCTTTTCGTGCCTTTCGTGGACACTCCCCGGCCATGAAGCCCGCCCAACTCCGCGCCCGCGTCCTCGCAGAATGGCGCGGTCTGCCGCAGACGCCGGAGCGTGCGGACCGCGCTGCGCAGGTCGCGGATGCGGTGGGGAAAGTGATGGCCTCGCTCGGCTTGAAGGATCGCCTGAAAGCGGACCAGGTAATAAGCGCGTGGCACGAAGTCGTTGGGGAATTTGTGGCGAAACACTCCGCCCCGCAGCAACTCAAGGACGGCGTGCTGACGGTGCGCGTGTTGCAGCCGACCGTCCACTTCGAGCTCGATCGTTTCTGGAAGCCGAAGATCCTCGCCAAGCTCAAGGAACGCTTCGGCAGCCGCACGGTGCGCGACGTTAAATTCCGCATCGGCTGACTTGCATGACCGACCGCATCCTCATCGCGGATCTCGAACTTTCGTCCCACATCGGCGTGCCCGCAGCGGAGCGCGCCGCCGCCCAGCGCCTCACCGTGAACCTCGTGCTGGAGCCGATCCGCGACTTTTCAGCGCTCGGTGACGCCCTAGAAAACACCGTTGATTATTTCCGCGTCTGCGAGGAGGTGAAAGCGCTCAGTTTGGTCCGCCCGCGCCGCCTCATCGAAACGCTCGCCGAGGAAATCGCCAGCCTCCTGCTCGCGCGCTTCGCCATCCGCACCGTCGCGGTCGAACTCCGCAAATACATCCTCCCCGAGACCTCGTTCGTGGCCGTCAGCCTCACGCGCTCACGTGAAGCTCACGCGGACGGTGCCGCCTGACCGGCGTCCCGCCGAGCGGCGAGCTTCCGCGCTCCGGTTTCCCCGGAAGTTCCGTCTTTCTGGCTGCACCCGGAGCTACTTTCCGACCGGCTTCGCCAGCCAGCGAACCGCGTTCTCGATGACCTTGAGCGGCTCGGCCTGCTGGAAAACCGGATAGGTCTCGTGACCGGGCCGGAAGTAGAAGACGCGCCCTTTGCCCACGTGCCAGACGCAGCCGCTGCGGAAGCGCTCGCCCTTGTCCCAGCGCTCCTCGAATACGACCGCGTCGGGCGGCGGGACGTGAAAGGGCTCGTCATACATTTCCGTCTGCGCCACGTCCCACTTCGCGGGCAGGCCAGCGGCGATGGGATGTTGCGGCAGGAGCGTGGTCATGCGCGACGGCGCGCCGTCCGGACGGTAGGCGGGAAAAACGCAGAAGGGCAGGACGAGGCGCCACAGGTCGCCCTCGCGCGTGAGCGCGGGCGTGAGCGGGCCATCGCGTTTCACCCCTTTGCCGATCGGCGCCTCGTTGAGGAACTCCCACTTCGCCGTCGCCCGCTCGGCCTCTGGCACCTGCGCGAGCGCGTCGGCTTTCGCGCGGTCCTGCATGAGGCGGACAAAAGGTTTCGCCCAATGCGCGGAATGCAGCGCGATCAGGCCCAACCGCCCCTCGCGGACGCGCGCGGCGATGCGTTCAGCATTGGCATTGGTGACCGCGCCGTTCCGCACGTGGCCCCACCAGATGACGACATCCGTGGCGTCGAGCGTGGCCTCATCCACGCCCTGCTCGGGCGCGTCGAGGTTCGTGTTTTTCACCGTGAGGCCCGGCAGCGCGGCGAGATGCGCGGCGATGGTTTCGCCGAGGAACTTGTCCCCGTAAGCCTGCTTCTGCTTCGGCTGCTGTTCGTCCCAGACGAGGACGCGAACCGGCTGCGGATCGGCGGCGCGCAGCGCTGCGGTGGCGAAAAGGGCGAGGGTGGTGAGAAAGGGGAGGTGTTTCATAAGCGGGCGGTGAATGTGGATGACCGTTGGCGCAACGGGGAGGGTTTTTTTCCTAAATCAGCGGGAGGGGTGTGATGGAAAACAAGTCGGAGTTCGCATCCGAAAATCCCGGCGCGTGAGCGGCTGATTGGCGGGCCTTGGGTCGGCCGCCTCCGCCCGCGAAAAGTGAGAGGTTCTTCGACTGCGTTCCCGCCCGCCTGCGCCCGCCGGGAACTCCGCGCAGGATGCCGGCTGGAGGATGGGGCGCTATGCGCGGAGGAGGGTCTTCGCGTGGGCGAGGGCGGAGGCGGTTTGGCCGCCGAGCATGCGGGCGATTTCCTCGATGCGGGCCTTGCCCTCCACTTTCTGAAGCTGCGAGACGGTGCGGTCGTGGGCGTAGTCTTTGGTGACGACAAATTGCGTGTCGGCGAGCGCGGCGACTTGTGGGAGATGGCTGATGCAGAGCACCTGGTGCGCGGCGGCGAGCGATTTCATTTTCGCGCCGACGGCATGCGCGATTTCGCCGCCGACGTTGGCGTCGATCTCGTCGAAGACGAGGAGCGAGATGGTGTCCTGCGCGGCGAGCGAGGATTTCACGGCGAGCATGACGCGCGAGATTTCGCCGCTGGAGGCGATGGCTTTGAGCGGCTTGGGCGGCTCGCCGGGGTTGGGGGCGAAAAGGAACGCGACGCCTTCGAGGCCGTGCGCGCCGGGCTTTTCCAGTGCGGTCAGCGCGGCGGCGAACTCGGATTTTTTGAAGCCGAGGTCGCGGAGGTGCGCGGTGACGCTGGACGCGAGCTTCGGCGCGGCGGTCTTGCGCTTGGCGCTGAGTTTCGCGCCGGCGTCGAGCAGGGCTTTGCGGGCGGCGGCGATCTCGGCTTCGAGCCGGGCGAGTTCTTCGCCGCGGGATTCGATCTTGCGCAGCCGCGCCGCCGCGGCCTCGCCGAACGCGATGACCTCCGCGACGCTGCCGCCGTATTTGCGCTTGAGCGTTTCGAGCAGCGTCACGCGCTCCTCCATCTGCGCGAGCCGCGCGGGGTCGAGGTCCATTTCCTCGGCGTAGTCCTGGAGCGCGCGCGCGAGGTCGTCGAGTTCGGTGGTCGCGCGGAGGTGGGACTCGGTGAAGCGCGCCGCCGCCGGATCCACGCGCTCGAGTTCGCGCACCAGTCGCCCGATTTCCATGAGCCGCCCGAGCACCGCGTCGTCGGCCTCGCTGAGGCGGCCGATGATCTGCGTGGAAAGCTCCAGCAGCCGCCGGCTGTTCGAGGCCACGCCGTAGCGCGCGAGCAGTTCCTCCTCCTCGTCGGCGCGAAGCTGCGCCGCCTCGATCTCGTGCGTCTGATGCCGCAGCAGATCGACCTCGCGCTCCAGCGCCGCCTCGCTCGTGGAGAGCGCGGTGTGCTCGGCGGTCACGGCGTGCAGTTTCGCGAAATGTTCCTCGTATTTCGCGCGCAGAGCGTCGGCCCCGGCGAAGGCGTCGAGCAGTTCGAGCTGCTTCGCGTCGGAGAGCAGCGACTGGTGATCGTGCGGGCCGTGGAGGTCCACGAGGCCGTCGCCGAGCAGCTTGAGCACGGCGAGTGTGGTCGGGCTGCCGTTGATGAACTGGCGATTCGTGCCGGCGGTGGAAAAGACGCGCTTCAAAATGAGCTGCGCGTCTTCGCACGGCTCCACGCCTTGTTCTTCGAGCCGCGCGTTGAGGGGCGCGTCGTCTTGCACGGCGAAGACCGCCTCGACCGTGCAGCTCTCGGCGCCGGTGCGGATGAGCGCCTTGTCCGCGCGTTCGCCGAGGATGAGCTGGAGCGCGCCGACGATGATGGATTTGCCCGAGCCGGTCTCGCCCGTGACCGCGGTGAAGCCCGGAGCGAGCGTCCACGCGAGTTCCTCGACGAGCGCGAGATTGCGGATGCGGAGCGAGGTGAGGGTGGCAGGCACGGTGCGGATTATGGAAACCCGGGCGCGCATTTCAACCCGCGCGGCGGCAAAACGCGCGTGGCTCGTACTTGCAGCGGCGCGGGGGCAAGCGGGACGCCTGCGCTACGGGATCCTTCGACTCGCTCAGGATGACTCACTGCGGGAGCGTTTAGACGCTCTCGAGATCGGCTTTCAGCGGAACATCGAGCTGCTGGAGCACCTCAAAAATGTGGCCGATGAGCCCCTTGAAATGTTGCTGCACGACGAGGTCGTTGGACTCTTTTTCCAGGGCGAGGAAATCGGCGTAGTCCTCCTGGAGCTTGAGCGCGAGCAGGGTGCGGAGCTGCGCGCCGGTGTCGGTGACGGGCTCGCCGGACATCGCGCCGGTGCTGGTGGCGAGGTCTTCGCTGTGCTGGGTGAGTTCGGTGATCTGGGTTTGCAACTCGGCGTTGCGGGCTTCGAGCTGGAGGTTGAGCCGCGCGAGTTCGTCGGGCGTCGGCGCGCCTTCGATGATCGGGCCGGCTTTTTCCGCCCGGCGCGGACGTTCCTCGCGCGGACGCGCCTTGGCGGCAGTGATTTCGTTGCGCAACGTCTGCACGTGCTGCTCGATCTGGCGCAGCGTGGAGACCAGGTCGAAACGTCCGCCGCCACTGCCACCGCCGCCATTGCCACCGCCGCCGCCATTGCGCGGTTCGTATACCGGGCGCTCCCGCGGCGCGTCACGACGCGGCTCCGTTTCGGCTCCCGGCTTCTGCGGGCGCGGCACATAGACGGGGCGCTCTTTCTTCGGTGCACGTGGTTCGTCGCCTTCTCCCTCCTCGCGTCCTTCATCCGGCGCGTCGCCCGTTTCGCCGAGCTCGGCGTTGCTTCCCTCGCGATCCTCCGCGCCGTTCCCGGCGGCTTCGTCGCGGCCTTCGGGCTCCGCGCCCACCGGTTTCAAAACCGCCGCGATTTCCTCCGGCAACTCCGCCACCTCTTTGCGCAGCGCCGACTGCCAGCGACCGGTCCAGCGGGTCACGACTTTTTTCACGGCGTCCAACGCCTCGGGATGGAGCTTTCCGAGCAGCCCGTTCTCTTGCGTCCACTTCAAAATGCCGAGCTGCGTGACGGGCGGATGCGGGAGCGTGAACACGGACAGCACCGCGCAATGCACCAGCACATCGGCCTCGGCGGGCTTCAGCTCCGCGAGCGCGAGCTGCGCCACCCACGGCTTCGCACGCCCGATGAAGACGTTGGAAAAAATCTGCGCGTGCTTCGGCGCGAGCGTGCCGGAATCCTTGTCGCGCATCTCCTTGGCCACGGCCACGGCGACCCTCAGCGTCACGGGCGCGTCCACTTTGAAAAGCGCCCGCGCCACGCTCAGCCGCATGCGGCGCGCGGCATCGGTTTCGTCCTTGCCCAGCCCCGCGAGGAGCTGTGTGCGAAAGCCCGCGGTCAGCTCCGGCCACACCTGCTCGATGGCCCGCACGCCCACGATCCACGGCACTTTCGGAAGCGCGTCCACGGCCCGCGCCACGCCGGCGCGGCCGGCGAGCAGCGCCTCTTTCAACAGCGCCGTCATGCGCTCCTCCTCCGCAGGTGCCAGCCGCGCGCGTTGCGAAGCCTCGGCGAGTTGCGTCAATTCATCGTCCGGCGTCGTGCCGTCCGCGGGCGGCGCTGCGTCATCGTCGGGCGTGGAGGGCGGCGGCGCGGAGTCGGCGGGCGAAAGCTCCGGTGGTTCCGGCGCGGGTGCGGGCGGCGGGGTGAGGGGCGGTTCGGTCGAGGATTGATCCTCGGGAAGGTTGGTCTCCATGGATTAAAAATTCGCCGCTAAGAGAACGGGCGCGCTTTCCTGAACGCGAGGAAAAACCGCACCCGGCCCGAGAATCCGCCGGCCCCCGCAGCTCACGCGGCCTTTTTCCACCGGCACCGGGGCTCAGAGCGCGGCCTGTGCAGTGCGGCCAAAACGCAGGGCATCGAGCAGCGTGGTGGAGCTGGCTTCGGTCGCTTTTTTCTCCCAGCGGACGCCGAGGTGCTGGGGGAGGACGGCGTGGTCCACGGAGGCGCTGAGGAGGGGCGGTCCGAGGCTGGCCGGGTCGGGGTTGGCCCAAAGGTCGAGCGTCACGTGGTAGCTGCCGTCACCGGCGGGCTTGGCGGTGAGGCGCACGAGGATGCGCTGCGGCACATGGGCCGGGCCAGGGAGCGTGGCCGAACCGCGCGCGGGCAGGCTGGTGACGGTGAGGCGACCGCCGCTTTCGGTGAAGGTGAGGCGGATGATGTCGTCGAGGATGGTGGCGCTGAAAAGGTTGCAGTGCAGCTCGTGCCCCACGCCTTTGGCCGGCGGCCCGGAGTGGGCGAGCAGGAAGCCGCTCCACCACTCCCCGCCTTTCGTCTCGTCGAAAAACTGGCCGCGCGGTCCGAGGGCGCGATGGAGCTGGGTCGCCCGGGGATTGGCCACGGTGAGATGGCCGCCGGGGCCGCCGGGAACCGACTGGCTGGTGGTGAGGGAGCCGGCGCGGATCGTGCCGAGTGGCGGGGTGCTGTTGTCCCACGGGCCGCTCCAGCCCGAGCCGCCGTTTTGTCCGCTCAGGCGGGCGCCGGGGCCGTAGTCGAAATTCTCCTCCGCGATCTGGCCGGTGACCGTGAGCATGGCCGGCGCGGCGGCGGCGAGAGCCGGGGCCGCGGGCGCGGGCGGGGCCAGATCCAGTTCGTCCGGGCTGAGGGTGTCCGCGGGGCGCGGGAGGAAAAAATACCCACCCCCACCGGCGAGGACCAACGCGGCGAGCACCGCCAGCCACCGCCCAGTGCGCGGGCGGACGACGACCGGTTCCGGGCTCGGTTCGGCCTCGTCCGCCCGCTCCGGTGCGGGTTCGTCGGCGGGTGCGCATTCATCCGCGGGTTCCGCGTCCGTTTCCACCGCTGGCGCGGCGGCGATTTCGGGGTCGGCGAGCGCCGTTTCATCTTCCTCCACTGCCTCCGACTCGGGAGGCGGGCGGCTTTCCTCCGGAACGGCGACCACGCCAGGGATCACGCGCGGGACGGCCCGCGGGACGATGGCGGAGCGCGCGGGGGCGACCGTGGAGTAGGGGGATTTCGGGCGCGGACGGAAAATCTCGGGCAGCACCGGCGGCGATGGCGGATCGAGGGCGGCGAGCGCCTGCCGGGCCTGGGCGACGGTGGCGAAGCGGCCGCGCGGGTTTGGGTCGAGGAGGGTGCCGACCCAGCGGGTGAGTTTCGCCGGGAGGTCGGGGCGCACTTGGGCGAGGGCGTTCGAGGGGAATTTGCGCCAGCCGGCGGCGAGTTGCTCGCGCGTTTCACCCGCCACGGGGACGGTGCCGGTGAGCAGCCAGCAAAGGCACGCACCCATCGCGAAAAGGTCCGCCCCGGTGGAGGCGGGCGCGCCGGCCAGTCGCTCGGGGGGCAGCCACGGGAGGGCGTCGTCGGGCGGTGCGGGGCGGTAGGCGGAGAGCCCCCAGTCCAGCACCCAGACGAGGAGGCGGCCGCCGGGGAGCTCTCCGAGCACGAGGTTCATGGGTTTGAGTTCGCCGTGCGGGACGTGGATGGCTTCGCCCACCGCGAGAGCGCTGAGAAACTGGGCGGCGACATCCACGGCTTGCGCGGCATCGAGGCGGCGCTCCTTGGCCGCGTCCGTCCAGTTCAGGCCGTCGGCGTATTCGTAGACGAGCACCATGCCGACTTCCTCGTCGGGGATGACTTCCAGGAGCTGGGCGATGTTGTTGCCGGCGATGCGCCGGATGCGGGCGGCGTCGCGGAGGAGCGCCTCGCCGTCGAGTGGATGCGGCAGGCCGGTATCGATGAGGAGCTTCAGCGCGACGCGGCGGCGGGTGGCCTTTTCGATGCCGCGATAGACGAGCCCCGCATTGCCGGCCGCGAGCCGGGTCTGGAGGTCAAAGCGCGCGGTGGTCTGGCTCATCGGCGGGAGCGATAGCGGAAACCGCCTCCTTTGGGGAGAAAAGTTGCCGGGTGGGGACGGGGCGGCGCAATCCTGACGGGAAAACCGACGGAGGCGAGGGGAGGTGCCCGCCCGCCGTTTCCGGCCTTTCCATTCCTTCGAATTTGTTTCGGATTTCGATCTTCGGATTGTGAATTTTCCGCCCGCAAAGCCTTCGTCAATTTCAGTTTGACTCCCCCGCACCCGCCGCCGAGACTCCGCGCCCTTTCGCCATGCGCCACACCATTTCCGTCCTCGTAGAAAACAAGTTTGGCGTGCTCACGCGCATTGCCGGCATGTTCAGCGGTCGCGGTTTCAATATCGACTCGCTCAATGTCGGCCCGACGCTCGACCCCACGACCTCGCGCATGACCATCGTGGTCAAAGGCGACGACACCACGCTCGAGCAGGTCACCAAGCAGCTCAACAAGCTGATCGACGTGATCAAGATCGAGGACTTCAGCGACGAGGAAATCGTGGAGCGCGAGCTGGTCCTCATGCGCGTGAACGTGAACTCCGAGACGCGCGCCGAGGTCATGCAGATCGGCGACATTTTCCGCGCGAAGATCATCGACGTGCAGATCAACAACCTCGCCATCGAGATCACCGGCAACGAGTCGAAGATCGACAAGTTTCTCATGCTCATGGGCAAGTTCGGCATCACCGAACTGACCCGCACCGGCCGCGTGGCGCTCGCCCGCAAATCCCACTGATTTCACCCACTCCAAACACCAACACCATGAAAGTTTACACCGACAAAGACGCCGATCTCTCCGTTCTCAAAGGCAAAACCTGCGCCGTGCTCGGCTTTGGTTCCCAAGGCCACGCGCACGCGCTGAACCTCAAGGAATCGGGCGTCAAAGTCATCATCGGGCTGTATCCCGGCTCGAAGTCGCGCGCGGTTGCCGCGGAAAAAGGCTTCGAGGTTTTCGACACCGGCGAGGCCGTGAAAAAGGCGGACGTGATCTTCGTGGCCATCCCCGACACCAAGCAACCGGCGGCCTTTGAAAAGGACATCCGCCCGAACCTTGCCAAGGGCAAGACGCTCGTCTTCAGCCACGGCTTCTCCATCCATTTCAAAACACTCGTCCCGCCGACGGATGTGGACGTCATCATGGTCGCGCCGAAAGGCCCCGGCCACATCGTGCGCCGCCAATACACCGAGGGCAAAGGCGTGCCGACGCTCATCGCGATCTACCAAAACCCCAGCAAGAAGGCCAAGAAGGTCGCGCTCGCCTGGGCCAAGGGCATCGGCGGCACGCGCGGCGGCGTCATCGAGACGACCTTCAAGGAGGAAACCGAGACCGATCTTTTCGGCGAGCAGACCGTGCTCTGCGGCGGCGCGAGCGCGCTGGTGCAGGCGGGCTTCGAGGTGCTGACCGAGGCCGGCTACGCGCCGGAAATGGCCTACTTCGAGTGCCTCCATGAACTGAAACTCATCGTCGATCTGATGAACGAAGCGGGCATCGCCGGCATGCGTTTCTCGATCTCCGAGACGGCCAAGTGGGGCGACGTTTCCGTCGGCCCGAAGATCATCGACGCCGGCGTGAAGAAGCGCATGAAAGCCGCGCTCAAGGACATCCAGAACGGCAAGTTCGCCAAGGACTGGGTTAATGAATACAAAGGCGGCTATAAGAAGTACAACGCTCTGCTCAAGGCTGGCGAAAAGCACCCCATCGAGAAGACCGGCACCAAGCTCCGCGCGCTCATGCCCTGGATTCAGAAGAAGAATCTCAAGGGCGCGCAGGCAGCTTACTGATTCCGGAAATCCCGGGAGGAGGCACACCTCCATCTGTCCCCGAGCCAACGAAGACGAGTCGGCGCCGCGCCGTCCTGGCCTCTTTCTCCTGCTCTTACTCCCATTGCAGAGGTGAAAGCGTCGGGAGCAGGAACCGGGGCAGGAGCAAGACAAAGAGTAAGTAAGTCACCGGAGCCTGCCCATCCGCGAAAGCAGCGCCGGCGGCGGACGGCGCGGTTGGTCGTGAGGGTGCCGCCGGTGTGGCTATTGGGCGAGGCCAGGACGACGGCACCGAGGCTGGTCTTGGTCACCGCGGAGCCGAGGGTGAAAGTTTCGCCCGCCGCTGGCGAGAGCGTGACGATCTGGGTGCTGGAAACGGGGGCGCTTTGGGCCACGCGCGCGGTGGCGCGGGCGAGGCCGGAAGTCTCGCAGGCCCAGTCCTTGATCAGCGCGCCGGCGAGATTCCCGGTCAAAACCAGGCGCATCCAGCCGTAGTACGGGCCCGCTCCGGCATTGGTGGTGAATTTGAAACCGTGCGCGTGGGCGGCGCGGGTTCATGGCGCGTTTTCCTAAACCCTCCCACCGTGCGATGCCGGAGCTTTTCCGCCCACGCGGTGCGGTGGGAACCGGGGCGCGCACGCATCCAACCGCTCACGCCCAAAGGCGGGCGTGTTTCAGCGATCCGCCGTGGCGGGGGCCGGCGCGAGCGGCACGGGCACGAATTCCTTCACGATCTTCCCGTCCGCCGCGCTGATAATCCGCACTTTGCCATCCTCCCCGGCAGCGGCCACGCCGGAGCCGTCGCGCCGCCAGCGGAGCGCGAATTGCCCCGCGTCGAGCGGCACGGTGCGGAGCAGTTTCGTGTCGCTGACGTAATGCGCGACGAGCTTCGCCCGGTCGGCGGGCGTGCGTGAGCCGTCGGCCTTGTTTTCGATGGCGACGATGTCGGCGGGCATCTCGGTGTTGAAATCGTAATTGTAGAAACTCACCGCCCCCCGGCCATCGAGCGAACTCACGGCGGCGAAGCTTTTCCCGTCGGGCGCGAAATCCACGGCGTAGATGCGGCCGTCCATCGCGGGCCACTGGCGAATGCAAAGCGCGTTGTCGCCGATCTTGCGCTGCACTTTGCGCACGGTGCGGTAGGCCTGCGGCACGCCGTCCGCGCCCCCGACGAGGAATTCATCGCGCGCCGGATGCCGCGCCACGCTTTGCAAACCGCCGCGCAGCGCGCCGGGCGTGATCGAGCTGAGGTTGTCGATGAACCGCTGCGTGGCCACCTCGGTGAGCTTCGCGCTCATGTCGCGCCCCACGCTCACGAGTTGGTCGCCGTGGACGTTGAACGCGGTGTCGAGGACCCAGTCGCTGTGCGAAGTCTGCTGGAGCACCTGCGCGCCGGTCCGGGCGTCGATCGCGCGCAACGCATTGTCCGGGCAGCCGAAGGAAACCATCCGCCCATCCGGCGACCACGCCGCGCCATAGACCGTGTCGAAACCGACCGGCACGCTCAGTGCGAGCGTGCGCTTTTCCACGTCCCAGATCTGCACCTCGCCCATCTGCGCCGGTCGTCCGCCGCAGGCGGCGAGGCGTTTGCCATCTGGAGAAAAGCGCACGGTCTGGATGCGCTCGGACAGCCCCACCAGCCGCGCCAGCAGCTCCGAGCCGTCCGCTTTCCACAGCAGCACCTCGTGGAAACCCGCGACCGCGAGCAGCGTGCCGTCGGGTGAAAAGTCGAGCGACGTGATGACCGGCGGGCGTGTATAGACGGGCGGGTGCGCCGCGTCGAAGCGCGTCCGCGCATTGGCCGGCGTGTCGTCCGCCGCACCCTCCGCGACCCAGCGCCGGACGAGCGCCAGCTCCTGCGCCGCGAGCGGCGGCTTCTTCTTCGGCATCGCGGCCTCGCCATTGACCGGGGTGATCTGGTCGAGGAGCACGGACTTCGCCGGATCCTTCGGCACCACAGCCCGCGTGCCGTCCTGCGCGCACTCCTCGCCGCCCGCGAGCAGCTTCGCAAAATCCGTCATCACGTAACCGCCCTGCGCCCGCGCCGGTTGGTGACAACCCTGACAGTGCGCCTGGAAGATGGGTCGCACTTTTTTGAAATAACTCACCGGCGCGTTTGGATCGTCGTCCTCCTTTTTCGGCGGAGCCGCCACCACCGCCGCCGCCAAGGCCAGCGGGACGAGGAACATGTGGAGTTTCATACAGCGCAAGTCGCGCAGCCTTTCTCCCCACTGCCCGGCCGGCAAGTGGGAAACGCGGGGCGGGTGACGAATGACGAATGTGGAATGACGAAAGACGCGGCGCGTTGGTGCGCATTCGTCATTCGATTTTTTTCGTCATTCCACATTCGTCATTCGTCATTTCACTCCCCGCCCTCCGCCTCCGCCCGCTGAAAGTTAGAGGTCCTTCGACTCCGTCCCCATCCTCCCGCCCCGCCGGACAAACCTATTGCGCCGCGCGGGGGCCGTGCGCATCCTCCCGCCCGCATGACCTCCAGCCTCTCTCGCTTTGCGCTCGTCTTCCTCCTTGGCACCGCGGCGGCACTCGCCCAGCCGAATGAAATCCGCAAGAGCATCGCCCGGATCAGCAACACCGCGCAGGAGGCAAACTACCGGGTGCCGTGGCTGCCGGGCGGCATGAGCGGCGGGAGCGGCACGGGTTGGGTGGTGTCGGCGGATCGCCTGCTGACCAATGCCCACGTGGTCAGCAACGCGCGCTTTCTGACGGTGGAAAAGGAGGATGATCCGAAGAAGTACATCGCGACCGTGGAGCACATCGCTCATGACTGCGATCTGGCAATTTTGAAAGTGCAGGACGCGTCCTTTTTCAAAGGCACGAAACCGCTTCCGCTCGGCGGCATCCCGGCGCTGGAATCGGTGGTGACGGTCTTCGGTTATCCCATCGGCGGCGACCGCATGAGCGTGACGCAGGGCATTGTCTCGCGGATCGATTTCCGCACGTACGCGCACTCGGTCGTGGACTCGCACCTCTCGATCCAGATCGACGCCGCGATCAATCCCGGGAACAGCGGCGGACCGGTCATGCAGGGGACGAAAGTCGTGGGCGTGGCTTTCCAGGGCTTCTCCGGCGATGTCGCGCAGAACGTGGGTTACATGATCCCCACGCCGGTGATTCAGCACTTTCTCGATGACATCAAGGACGGCCACTACGACCGCTACATGGACCTTTCGATCGGCATCGGGAACACGTTGAACCCCGCGATGCGCAAGGCGCTCGGGCTCAAAGACGATGATCGCGGGGTGATCGTGACCAGCGTGCAATCGGCGGGCGTGTGCGCGGGCCAGGTGCTCGTGGGCGACGTGCTGCTGACCATCGACGGACTGGACATCGCGAGCGACGGGATGGTGGAACTCGAGGGCGAGCGGGTGCTAATGAGCGAGGTGGCGGAGCGGAAATTCCTCGGGGACAAGGTGAAGTTTGCGCTGCTGCGCGACAAGAAGCCGGTCGAAGTGACGGTGACGTTCGACCGCCCGTGGCCCTTTACGATGCTGTCCAACACCTACGACACGCAGCCTCATTACGTGTTGTTCGGCGGGTTGCTCTTCCAGCCCCTCTCGCGCAACCTGCTCGCCGCCTATCAATTCACGAGCGACCGGATCAACTTCCACTACGACTTTTTCATCAGCAAAGAACTCTACAAGGAGCGCCCGGAAATCGTGGTGCTGAGCGCGCTGCTGCCCGATCCGCTGAACACCTACCTCGGCGAGTTTCAGCAGGGCATCGTGGATGAGGTCAACGACCGGAAAATCCGCACGCTCAAAAACCTGGCGGAAGCGCTGGAGGCCAAGGCGGATTTTTACGTGATCAAGTTTGTCGGCCATGGCCGCCCGCTCGTGCTGGAGCGCACGGCGGTGGAGGCCGCGCGCGAGCGGATCGGGAAACGCTACAACGTCCTCGCGGAGCAAAACCTCGGTTCCGCCCGCTGAGCCCCCCACCATTTTCCCGCCATGCCCCGCTCCCCGTTTTTCCTCTTTCTCTTCCTCTTCCTCCTCTCGCCCGCCGTCCGCGCCGAGGAACCGAAGCCTGAGAAGACGCTCTCCGTCATCCGCGTGAACGTCACCAACCAGGCGTGGGATTTCACCCGACCCTGGGGCAAGCGGCCGCCGTTCTCGCGCCGCGCCGTGGGCACGGTGCTGGAGGGTGGCCGCGTGCTCGTGACGGCGGAACTCGTGGCCAATGCGAACTACGTGGAATTCGAGACGCCCGAAGGCGGGCAAAAGGTTCCAGCGATGGTGGACGTGGTGGATTACGAGGCCAATCTCGCGCTGCTGAAAACCGACGACGCGGCATTTCTCAAGCCGATCAAGCCGCTCGAAATCGCGCCCGCCGCCGTGGGCGACGCGCTCGCCGTCTGGCAGCTCGAAGCGACCGGCAACCTGCTCGTCACCAAGGCGACCATGACCACCGCCGAGATCACGCGCTACCCGACCGATGACTCGCCGCTGCTCATCTATCGCCTGACCACGCCGCTGCAGTTCCGCGATTCGAGCTTCACGCTGCCAGTGGTGAAAGACGGCAAACTCGCCGGCATCGTGATGCGCTACGACAACGCCACGAACAACGCCGACATCATCCCGGCGCCCGTCATCCAGCATTTCCTCACCGACGCCGCGAAGCCGCCCTACAAAGGTTTCCCGCGCTCCGGCATCACCACCGCGCAGACGCGCGACCCACAGTTTCGCCGCTACATCGGCCTCAATGGCGGCCCAAGCGGCGGCATCTACGTGACCGACCTGCTGCCCGGCGGACCAGCGGAGCGGGCGGGCGTGCACAAGGGCGACGTGATTTTCAAAATCGACGGCGAGGCCGTGGACCAGGATGGCAACTACAAGGATCCCGACTACGGCAAGATCGGCATCGCGCATTTGTTTTCGACGAAGCACTTCGACGGCGAGACGGTGAAGGTCACCGTTTTCCGCAAAGGCGAAACCAAGGAACTCCAACTGAAACTCGCGCACCGTCCGGTCGAGAGCTACGTCATCGAGCCGTATGTCTTCGACCGCGCGCCGAAGTTTTTCGTGCTCGGCGGCTTGGTGCTCGGGGAGTTGTCGCGGCAGTTTTTGAAAGAGTTTGGTGGCGACTGGGTGAAAAAGGCTCCCGAGCAGTTTGTCTATTTCGACCGGCAGCAGGGTGAGCTTTTCCGCGACGGCCCGAAGAAGATCGTCTTCCTCCATCGCGTCCTGCCGTCCGACATCACGGTCGGCTACGAGGAACTCGCGAATCTGGTCATTAAGAAAATCAACGGCGTGGCGCTCCAGAGCCTCGCCGACGTGCCCGGCGCGCTGACCAAGGCGGTGGACGGCCTGCACAAGGTCGAGTTCGACGGCGAACCGACGGTCATCTACCTCGACGCCGCGCAGGTCACGGCGAACGAGGAAGCCTTCAAGGCCAAATACCGCCTGCCCTCGCTCCAGCGTCTGGAGTAGGCGGGCGAAAACGCGTCACCCTTCGACTCCGTTCCGTCCCGCCTTCGCCCTCACGGAACTCCGCTCAGGATGACGCGGAGTTTTCTCGACCCTCTAAGCAAATCCCGCCCAACCGGATTCACTACGCAGAC